>NZ_CALIJA010000121.1 GCF_938017615.1 uncultured Campylobacter sp.
AATTACGGCGGAGAAAACATTAAATTTTATGAAGCGTTAAATTTACGAATCAATGAAGTTTCATCCAAGAATTTTATAGTAGCGGAAAGTATTTTAGGATAAAGTAAACGTAGGTCGGATGATTTTGTGAAATACTCGCAAGGCGCACTATATGTGCGCCGCAGCGAAGTATTTTTGTAAAATCATCCGTTAAATCTTTAGAAAATTTCCCAAAGATCAGCTTACCAATCTCGTTGCATCTTGGATATTGATATTTAGTCCAAGCTGCTCGTTGCTTAGCCCAAGAGCAAGACCTACCAGCTGAGATAAGTGGATGATCGGCTTTCTTGCTTTAGAATTTGTTGCTTCTTGGTATCGCTCCTGATAGATATCTAGCTGCATCTGGCATAGCGGACAAGGGGTAACTACTACGTCCGCTCCGTTTTCGCCCGCATTATTTACAATCTCGCTTGACATCTTTTGAACCGACTTTACCGCAGGATAGCTAGCGTGAAAGCCGCAGCAATCAAGGCGTTTTTCAAAAGGCACGATCTGAGCGCCAAGTGCGCTAACTACCGCTTCAAAGCTTTTCGGATTGGTTGAGCTTTCTTTTTTAAGCTCGCGCTCCGGTCTTAATGAGTGGCAGCCGTAAAATAGCGCTACCTTTAAATTTGTTAGCGGTCTAACAACCTTGGCTTTTAACGTGTCTAAGCTTTGATATAGCACCCAAAGCAGGCTCGTAATCTCGGTACTTCCCTGATACTGCATACCGCCCTCTTTTAAAAAGGTATTGATATAGCTTTTAGCACCCTTATCCAAGGTTAGCTTTGCTTTAGTTAGAGTTAGCATACAGGTGGAGCAGGTAGTTAGCAGAGGCATATTCATACCCTCGGCTAGCGCGATGTTTCTGGCATTGGCTACTAGGCTTGCCATAGGATCGACGCATTGAGCTTGACTAGCCCCGCAGCAGCTCCAGCCTTTTATCTCGTGAAGTTTAATACCCAACACCGGAGCGATCGCTTCAAGTGAAATTTTAGATTCCTTTGCGGCTTGACTTAAAACGCAACCCGGGAAAAATGCAAATTCGTTATTCATCCTCTTCTCCTTATTCTATCTCGCCACTAGCCTGAGCCTTACGCGCGGCCTCTATCATCTTAACGAGTCCTGCATGTCCTTCAATCTCCTCGCCTCCGAATACGTGCAAAGGATTCATCTTGCCCGCAGCCATTAAATTTGCCGCTACATCCATCTTGCCCATATTTGCAAATACTCCTTCGCTTCTTAAAGCAAGCTTGATCTCGTTTAATCTTCCGCTTCCCTCTACGATATCTAGTAGGAACGCCTCCGCATGTCCCGGACCGCTTCCTGCGGTAAGTCCTTTTTTCATAGCTAAGGCGCGAAGCGCGGTGATGTCGCTTTGGGCGCTTATGCCTTTAGGGCAGCGATCGGCGCACTCTTGGCAGTGCACGCATAGCCATAATCCGTTTAGCACCGCAGGCTTTAGATGAGGCATAGCGTCCCTGCTTCTTGAATCAAACGCGGCGCGGTTAGCATGCGTAAAAACAAAAGGTTGCATATAATCGCTTGCGTCCGCTCCAAGCTTATTGCATTCGCTAGCGCAGCAGCCGCAAAGTATGCAATCCCACTGCTTTTTGACGCGCTCCATCTGCTCGGGGCTTTGCTTACAGCCCTTATCGGCGCTAAATTCTTTCTTAGGCGTAATGGTCGGTTTGATCTTTCTTAAATTCTCTATACTAGGCTCCCAGTCCACCACTAGATCCGAAATCACTCGGAAGTTATTTAGCGGCGAGATCGTAAAGCTATCAGGATTTTCATACTCCGCAAGCAGAGCCTCCATCTTGGTATCGCAGGCAAGATATGAGTGTCCATTTACCCTTACGGCACAGGCTCCGCATATCGCCATACGGCACGCTGCGGTAAAATTTAAAGTGATGTCTAAATTTTGCTTTATAAACTGCAAAACTCCAAGCAGGGTCTTTCCTTTGATCTGCTCTAAACTAAGCTCATAGGCTTGCTTATAATTTTTGCTTCCGTCGAAGCGGTCTATGATAAATTTCATTGAGGTTTCCTTCCGTCAAGAGAGAATTCCGTAACGACGACCTCTTTGTAGCCCAAGCTTAGCTCTCCTGCGTCGTTCATCGTCACGATACTGTGCTTTAAGAAATTTTTATCGTCGCGCTTAGGATAATCCTCTCTGGTATGCGCGCCGCGGCTTTCCAGCCTCTTTTGCGCAGCCAAACACGCACAGCGCGCAAGCAGGATCAAATTTCCAAGCTCGACGTAGTCGGTAAATGCGGTATTCATAACGGGATTTGCATCCGCGACATGCAGCTCGTCGTAACGCGCTTTGATACCCTCTAAATTTTGCGAAAGCAGATCGAGCTTTTCGCCGGTTCTAAAGATGCCCATATTATCCCAAAGCTGCGCGCCTAGCTCTTCGCGCAACTCATACATCTCGTTTGCCTTGCCCGAGCCGTTTGCGATCTGCTTAAATTTAGCCTGCCATTTTTGCGCGAGCTCGCTCGCTCTTTTACCAGAGCCGAATCCCTCTTGCTTCGCGGCATAATCCGCTGCGCCGAGTCCTGCGAGCTTGCCCGTTACGACGGCGTCGGTCAAAGAATTTCCGCCCAAGCGGTTTGCGCCATGAATCGAGATACAAGATGCTTCGCCCGCGGTGTAAAGCCCCGAAATTTTAGTGCTCATATCGTCAAATTTAGACACTTCGATGCCGCCCATAGAATAGTGCGCGGTCGGACGAATCGGAATAGGCTGTTCGATTAGATCGATACCCTCAAACAAAATGGCGGTGTGTCTGATCTTAGGAAGGGCTTTTAAAATTTTATCTTTTCCGAGGTGCCTTACGTCAAGCAGTACGTATGCGCCGAGCCCCTCACCGTATCCCCTGCCCTCGCGGATTTCGGTTTCGATCGCGCGAGCTACGACATCGCGCGGCGCAAGCTCCATCTTTTCGTGGTAGTTTTTCATAAAGCGCTCGCCTTTATTATTGAGCAGATATCCACCCTCGCCGCGCGCAGCTTCGGTAATGAGCGCGCCGCCGCTTTTGATACCGGTCGGATGAAACTGCACCATCTCCGGATCGCTAAATCCAAGACCCGCGCGCAGTGCAGCCGCGATACCGTCGCCAGTAGCGATATAAGGAACCGAGGTGCGGTTGTAAAACATCCTCGTATATCCGCCCGTTGCTATTACTAAGGCTTTGCAAAGCACCGGATAAAAATCGCCGGTTTGGATATTTCGAAGCACGACGCCCTCGCATTTGCCGTCAGGCGCGCTGATCTCAAGTAACTCGTGATCGATTAAAAATTTCACTCCGTTGCTAACCGCATCGTCAAAACAGGCGTGCATCAAGATATGACCCGTCTTATCGGCGGAGTAGTTGCATCGTTTTTTAGACGCGCCGCCCATAAAACGCTGCGCTACGCCGCCCGGGACGCCGCTTTCTTTGCCATCCACGCCGCCGCTGGCGTTTCTGGAAAATAGCGTGCCGATGTAATCCATCTCGGCAATCGTAGGGCCCGCAAGCTCGCAAAATTTAATCGCGGCGTCCTGATCTACGAGATATGCGCCGCCCTTTACGGTGTCGTAGGCGTGAAGCTTATATGAATCGCCGCCACTAAAACTCGTAACGCCGTTGATACCGCCTTCCGCCATACAGGTGGCGTTGCGCGAAGGCATCATCTTCGTAGCCACGACTACGCTGAGATTTGGATTACTCTTTCTTACCGCTACGGCTGCACGTAGACCCGCGCCTCCCGAGCCGATAACGAGTACGTCCACACTAGGAAGGCCGCCTTCGTTGCCGCCGTCTGCGCTTTTACTTTTGTCGGTATCCACGCAGCCGCTAAGGCTAAGCGCGCCGACGCTGATACAGGCGGATTTTAAGAAATCGCGTCTGTTGAAATTTGATTCACTCATTTTCCTCTCCATTTGAGAAATTCTTAGCTTAAGTTTAAAGTTCTAAACTAAAAACGTAATTTTAGTTTCATTTTTAACATAAGTCAAATATTATTTAGTGTATCATTTCATAAGAATCAAATTATCAATTGGAGAGGCTAAATGAATTTGCATCGCATGGAGCTAGTATTAAAAGTAGCAGAATTCCGCAGCTTTACTAAGGCTGCCGAAGCACTTAAAATCCCGCAGCCGTCGCTATCGCAGAGCATTTTATCGCTGGAGCGCGAGCTTGGAACGCAGCTTTTTAACCGCACGAGTAATCCCATTTCGCTTACGCACGCGGGAAAAATTTATGCTAGTAAAGTCAAAGTCATTTTTGATGCCATAAACGACCTAAAAAACGATATCTCTGAAATAAGCGGCGTAAAAAATGATAAAATTCGCATTGGTTTTTCGCAAAACGGTTATAATCTACTGCCGTCGCTACTGCCGATGTTTTGCAAGAAATTTAAGGATTCGGATCTACAAATCACGCAGTTTTCTTCTGCGCTTAGCATTCGCGAAATGCTACTTCAAGGTGATCTTGATGTCGGTATGCTGATACTGCCCATCGATATGAGCGGGCTTGACGGGGTCAAAATTCTAACGCAAAAAACCTATGTCGCTCTAAGCTCCATCCATCCGCTCTCGCTTGAGTTTAAAAACGAATCTATTCCCAAAATTGACATTTCGCACTTAAAAGAGGAAAGATTCATCCTGCCTAATCAAAGCCTAAGAAGCGCCGAGCAGATAGATGCATTTTTTGCCGCTGCAGGCTTTGCGCCGAAAGTGCTATGCCGTACGGAGACCTTTGATATCGCCAATGCTATCGTCGCAAGCGGCGCAGGAGCGTGCTTTAGCATACCGCAGATGATAAAAGAAGATAAGGCGAGCAGGATAAAGCTCTTTGACGTAGGCGCGCGCGAGCTCGATAATACGCTGATAATAGCCTATAAAAAAGGTAAACATCTAAACCATCTAGCACAGGCGTTTATTAAAACTGCACGTAAAATTTCTAATGAAATTTAAAATTCATAGCTCGCAACGATAAATGAGAGATTAAGCTTTTGCGGCACTTTGCCTCTTTATTGGCTTTTGCACAAAAATTTTTATAGTAGATTTCGCCCGAGCTTAGGAAAATTTTAAACTAAGCTTAAATTAGAATTTTGCCAATAGAATTTTTGCTGCTAAAATTTCACTCACAATTTACGACGAAATTTAGCGCAAAATTCTAATTTTTCACTCCATTTAAAATATCCAAATCCTTGTTATACACCTTGGTATTTACTTCAAAAATTCCAAGCAGCGTGTGAAAAAGATTATCGTGCGAAAAAGCGTCATCCTTATGCGATTTAAGCGCGCTTAGATCATATCTTTCGCGCATTTTTCCCTCACCTAGCCAAACGATAGCGCCGATATGCTTTTGCGCCTCGGGAGCGAAAAGATAGGGCATACCGTGCAGATAAACGCCGCCCTCGCCGAGGCTCTCGCCGTGATCGCTCATATAGATCATCGCTGTTTCGTGCGTCTTAGAATACGGTTTTAAAAAATTTATAACCCTACTTAAAAAATAATCCGTGTATAAAATCGCGTTATCGTAGGCATTTGAAATTTCTTGCTGCGAGCAGTTTTCAAGCTCGTTATCGCGGCAAACGGGGCTAAATTTTTCAAATTCTTTCTTATAGCGCTTAAAATACGCAGGCCCGTGATTGCCCATCTGATGCAGCACGATTAATACATCTTTGCCCGCGTTTTCGGCGATAAATTTATCAAGCCCCGCAAGCATCCCCTCGTCCCTGCACTCTACGTCGCAGATCGGATTATTTTGCGGAATTTTAAAATCCTGATATTTTACGCGCAGCGCCACACCTTTGGAATCGGAATTGTTATCGCGCCATAAAATCGCCATGTCATCAGCGCGGTTTAGTATGTCTAATACGTTTTGCTCCTCTGCAGCCTTTTCGACGCTAAATTCCTCGCGATTTAGCAGCGAAAACATGCACGGCACGCTTTGCGCCGTCGAAGTGCCGCAAGAATGGGTATTGCTTAGGCTTACGACACCCTGCTCTTTGGCTAGTAGCGGATTAGTATCTCGCTCGTATCCGTTTAGCGAAAATCTATCCGCTCTTGTCGCTTCGCCCACGACTACGACGACGAGCTTTTTTGAGCTTGTAGAATTTTCATCGATATGCGCGTCCGTAGCGATTTGCATCAGAGGCTGCGAACCCTGCTTTTTAGATTTTGCAGCAAATTTAACGCCGCTGTAGATCCAATATCCGGGATTTGCGTAGCTGCGTAAAATTTTATGTTCTCTGAAAAACGACGCGTAGTATTTGCTAAATCCAAAAAGCAGCGCCGCGATGATTATTATGCAAATGCCCGCCGCTTTGAGCTTAGCTAAAATTTCAAATCGAAGCGGACGGTAGCTAACGCGCGAGCGAGCAATCAGCACGCAGGGTAAGACGCCCAGCACCAGCACGTAAATCGCCAGTCGCAGACTGAAAAGATCCGCTGACTCGGCAAAGTTCGTCTGGGCTGCGTTACGGATCATCTCCGAATCGATTACGACGTTATAGCTATCCATGAAATACGCCGTAAACGACGAAATAAAAAAGCAGATCATCAAAATCGGCTTAGTCGTATAGCGCGAGCTAAAAATCGTAAAAAATAGCGTCAAAAAAGCGATCAAAGCTGCCATGTCGCAGACAAAATAGATAAAATTTAGCCCTGAAATTCCGTAGGCATTTATGATATTTTTGAAAAACGAGAAGTTAAAAAATGCCACAAAAGCAAGCGAGCTTAGAAAAATAAGCTTCTGCTGCGACGGATTTTTGAAAAAACTAGGCACGAAGCGTTCCTTGAGATAAAATTTCAAGTTGAAATTTTACGGCGTTTTGGTAAATGCTCGGAAATTCCGCGCTTCGTATCTCACAAATCGCAGCAAAATTTTTGTGAAATTTTAAAATTCCGCGCGTATTCATCTTAGCTTCATCTTGGAATTTTAAAATTGCGCCATCCAAAATAAAATTTGGAAATAAAATCAAAAGGATTAAAGATGAAAAATCTTAAAGCTTTAGGCGCACTCGCCGCTACATTCGCCCTTGCAGGCGCATTAAACGCAGGAAGTTTTATCGAAAAGGATGCTAAAGTTTCATTCGATCAAGCAATAGGGATCGCGCAACAAAACTTTGGTGACGCGACTATAAAAAGCGTAGAAATCGACGATGAGCACGGAAGGCTCATCTATGAGATCGAGTCGTATAAAGAAGGTAGCGAAAGCGAGATCAAAATCGACGCTCAAAGCGGCGAAATTTTAAAGACTCAAACGCAAAAGAAGCTAAAGCCTAGTAAAATTGATTATTCGCAGGTCAAAATCAGTGCCACAGACGCTCGCGCCAAAGCACTTAGCGTAAACACCGGCTGGGATTTTCGCGAGGTTGATTTAAAAAGTAACGGCGGTAAGCCTGCATACGAAGTCAAACTGCGCCAAGGCATGAGCAAAAAAGAGGTGCTAATCGACGCCGCTACGGGCGAGCAGATCTTGCAGCATCAAAAATAAGCAAAGGCGTGAGATGAAAAATCAAAGCTTAAAGGGTGGAGCAGATAACTCCGCCCAAACTAGTGAGGCTTTGGACGCTAGGGATTTTAGCATAAACGAAAACGCTGACTATGGCGCCCAAAATGCAGACGCGGCTAAAAATTTAGATGAAAATGCGCAGGATTTTTCGGCAAATTTAGCAAGCGAAACAAGCGAGCGGAATCTCGCGTCCTGCGAGAAAAATTCTAAAGATTTTTCTAGCATGGAATGTTGCGAAAATCAAAAAATTTCTGCGGATGCGAAAGATTGTGAGAGCGAGTGGAGTTCTTCGCAGACGCAAGGCTTATCAAGTGCGCAAAATTCCACTAGCGAGCAAAATTTCGCTGATACGCAAAATTTTTTATATACAAGCAATTTCTGCCAGCGCAGCAAGCTTCGCGGAGGTTTGTAATTCTTGCAAGCAAGTGCTTTGTAGCCGCTGCAAACGCGAAATCGCTAAGCAAATTTCAAGCGTGACTACGTAGGATTTGGGCTTTTTGCGTTAAATATCGCAGCAGGTGCGCTAAATTTTTAGGGAGATTAGGAAGCGTAGCGGATAAAAAGGCAAGCGAGATTAGAGCTAGACAAAAGGCGCCTGCGAATTAGCGCAGCTCCCAACGCTACTGAAATTTGGCGGTGCATAAAGCGAGCAGGTTTACACATCCAAAGCACCGCAAAATTTATGCGTTTTTGGCTAAAATGGCGGATTAGAATTAGCAAAATTTTAAAGGAGCACTTTGAAAATTTTACTTGTCGAGGATGAAAAAGATCTAAATCAAATAATCGCAAAATTTCTGAAAAAGGACGACTACAGCGTAGATTGCGCCTTTTGCGGCAAGGAAGCGCTAGAGTTTTTGGATGTCGCAAAATATGACGCTATCGTGCTTGATGCGATGATGCCCGTGATGGACGGCTTTGAGTTTTTGAAGGCGGCGCGGGCGCGCGGACTGGGAACGCCGGTTTTATTTTTAACTGCGCGGAACGCCAAAGAAGATATCATCGCAGGGCTTGATCTGGGCGCAGACGATTATATGGTTAAGCCCTTTGATTTTCGTGAGCTTTTGGCGCGACTTCGCGTAATTATCAGGCGTAAAAACGCTACTGCGGATAACGAAATTATCATAAGGCAAGTGTGCCTAAATCTAAGTAAAAAATCGGTCGTCTGCGCGGGCGAGGTAGTGGAGCTAACGGGTAAGGAATATAGAATTTTAGAGCTTTTAATGCTAAATCGCGGTGCGATTTTAAGCCGAGAACAAATCGGTGAGAGCATTTGGGATTTTGGCGACGAAACAAGCTCAAATGTTATCGATGTTTTAATCAAAAATATCCGCAAAAAGCTAGGCGAGCACGGCGATATAATAGAAACGAAGCGAGGGCTTGGCTATGTCGTGGCAAAATAGCAAGATTTGGATTAAAATTTCGGCGATTGCGAAGCAGATTTTTGCCGCTACGGCGCTTTTCATATTAAAATTCGTGCGAAATTTTAAACAGAATTTTACGCATAATTTTGCGTGTTTAAAGAAAAGCCGCAAGAAAAATCCCACGCAAAATATTGAGTTAAACCGGGCGTCAAATTTTAAATGGAATTCCACGCAAAATCCGGCATCAAATTCCGCGCCGAATTTTGCTGCTACAAGCGCAACGCCTGATCTAGCGCAAAATTCTAATAGCGTTCTCGCGCAAAGTCAAGAACAAAATTTCGCGTCTAAAATCACAATACAAAATTTTGCTCAAGTCTTATCTAGAGTATTTACAATCGCTAAGGAGAATTTTAGCTCACGCGCGCTACCTATCAGCCTGCGCGTGACGCTTTATTACAGCGTATTTATTTTGGCACTTGCAGGCGCTATTATCGGCATTTGCGGCTATATTTTAGACGAAGTATCAGGAAGCTCCGTCAGCCAAAAAAAGCTTGCCCGCTTAGTGCAAAAAGCCGCGCGCGATGACAAGCTAAAAAGCTTTGATGACGGTGTATTTTTCTACGAGCATGACGGACAAGGCGGCGTGATCGCAGGGTTTGTGCCTAAAGGCTTCGAGCCTGCGATGCCGCTCTCGCCTCAAGGCGCGCGCGAGGTGGAGCTTGATGACGACGAGTTTTTCTATTACGACGCGCAGATCAAAGGGCGCAGTGCATGGATACGCGGCGTCATCGCAGTTAGCGAGTTTGAGCTTGCGATGAAGCGCGTGATGCTGATCGCTCTTATCCTATCGCCGCTATTTGTGGTGCTCGTCATCTACGGCGGCTACGCGATCATAAAAAGAGCGTTTAAGCCCGTGCGCACTATGTCGCGTACAGCTAGCGAGATCGGAGCTAGCGGCGATTTTACGCGACGAATAGAACTACCGCGAGGCAAGGATGAACTAAGCGCGCTCGCAGCTACGTTTAATGAAATGCTAGCATCACTGCAAAGCGCGTTTGAGCGCGAGCGGCAGCTAAGCGCCGACCTTTCGCATGAGCTGCGTACGCCCGCTGCCGTCATACTGGCTCAAAGCGACTATGCCCTAGCCTACGAGCAAGACGCGAGCGAGGCGAGGGAGAGTTTCGCGGTCATCAATAATCAAGCGCGTAAAATTTCAGCGTTAATAGAGCAGATTTTAGAGCTTGCTCGCTTGCAGCGCGGCGCGCGTTTGGCACCCGTAAGCTTAAGCAGAATCGCAAGCGAGTGTGCGCAAGACTTTCAACTTTTGTGCGCACAAAAAGGGCTAAGCTTTAGCTCGCAGATAGCCGAGGGCGTGCGCGTAAACGGCGATGAGCTGCTTTTGATCAGGCTGATTAACAACCTTTTAAGCAATGCTTTAAAATTTGCGCGCAGCTGCGTCGTTTTAGAGCTTTGCGTGAGCGCAGACGCGTGCGAACTTAGCATAAGCGACGATGGAGAGGGCATCGAGCCTGCTTTGCAAAATAAAATTTGGGACAAGCTCTATCAAATAGAGCACTCCAGAAATCGCGAGCAAAATAGCGGCGCAGGGCTCGGGCTAGCCATCGCCTCACAAATCGCAAAGATCCATAATGCGCAGGTTTCACTACGTAGCGAAGTAGGACGCGGAAGCAAATTTAGCGTAAATTTTAAGAAGGTTTAGGCGGTTTTGTGGGCTTGGCGGCGTAAAGAAATGCTGGGCGGCGAAATTCTTAAAATTTTATCGCCTATTGTTGCTTAAAATTTAACGGCCATAGCCGTATATAGGGGCGATGGTGTAATTTTAAAATTAGGCCGGCGTCGCCAATAATATCGGATGATTTTTGTGATAGTCGTGCGCTTTTAAATTTAAATGGGCCAAATTTTAAAATTTAGTTTTACCGCGAAATTCCACGGCGAATTAATAAGACAAGGCGCGGCATTTCGCCCTTAGGCGAAGTGATAAGGCAAGCGCTTTAGAGCTTAAGTAGGCCGGCGCGGGTAATTTAAGAATTTTGAGGTATGCGGCAAAATAAGCCTTCGCTGAAATTTCACGGCGCAGTATTACAGGATAAACCTTTGCTAAAATTCTAAGACGCTACATTCGGCTCTAGGGAATTTAAATTTAGGAGTATCTAGCGACCGAGTAAAAATTTAAATACGGAGCAAAAAAAGACAGACTGAGATTTAAGACCGCCTACATAAGCGAAATTTTGTATTTTTGCCCGCTTCGTCCTCGTAGCTTACGGCGATATAATCAAAACCATTTGCCTTACCTCGCCCCATGAGGCAGCCCCGTCGTTTATCAGTATGACCCTACCACGCTCGTCTGTCTCGTATCCGTAGCGGGTGCTGTAGCCAAATTTTACGCGGGTCTTGCACGGCGGTAGATTAAATTTCACTATATAGTGACGGGCTACTTTTCTGCATCGAGCTTGTCGCGAAACGTCGCGCTTTAGCCGTACGCAGTGCTATCAAAAATTAAAATTTCCTCGCCCGTTTTTACGCATTTGATTGCGAACTTGTGAGGCATGAGCTCGTCCTCATAAGTCTGCGGCGATGGACTTTTCTAAATTTTTCGCCCTGCCTAGGATCGTAATCGCCTTGTGCTCGCATATATTTACGCACCTGTAGCAAAGCGTGCACTCATCGCCGAATTGCGCCTTTTTGCAAGCAAGCTTTATGTTTCGCATCGGGCAGGGTTTGACGCAGGCTCCGCAGCCGATGCATCGCGATGGATCGAGGCTCGGCTTGCGCTTAGCAAAGGGGCTTTTGTCCCAAATTTTCATCCAAAGCCGCTGTCCTAAAAACCCTGCGATACGACAAAGCGCGCTCAGCCCCTCTTGCGGCGGACGATTTGTGCTAAGCGCCTCCGCAACGCGTCTGACTTTAGCATCCGCCTCTTTGATTATGCGCTCGTTTTTCGCTTGCGAGTAGCCAAAAATCGCCACGTCGAGGATGAACGCGGGCATTTTGATATGAGCGCCGCCCGTTATGTTTGCGCCGAATTGTTTTAAAACTCTAGCCGCGCACCCTGCCCCGTCGCCGCTGAAAATCTCCATCGTAGCGAGGATGAATACGTTTTTGCCGCTAAAGCTCGCGCCGTTTCGGTAGAGGAAGTCGCGCACGATACGCGGTAGGTCGCTAAAATAGACGGGATATGCCAAGATAACGTCATTGTGGTGCTTTAAAAGCTCATTGCAAGCCTTGCTCTCGATCGAGACGCAAACGCCGCCAAGATGAGCGATGAGCCTATCCACGCAGTGCTTCGTGTTGCCCGTGGCGCTAAAATAGATCGCTATCATGCGTGTCTCCCCAAGTTGCTTCGTGTGACGAATTTTAGCGAAATTTAGCATCGTTGATTGCTAAATAGATGAAATTTTACGCAAAATGCGCATGAAATTTTAAAATTTGATCGTGCACTCATGCCGCTACGGCGTCATAAAAGCGGCGTTTAAATTTAGCTTTTACCTAGTGTGCGCGATACGCACAAAACAGGGCTTACGCAGCGCAGACTCGGGCGACGCCGCAGAGTTTTGGCGCTACAAAATTTAAAACTCCCGCGTTATGAAATTTTAAAATTTTATGATTTGAAATTTTACCGTCGCGCCGCCGCGGGCGGCGAACGCACTCTCGTCCTTAGGCGTTACGACTTGGGCAACAAAGCCTTTTATGCTGTACGCATTTTACTGCTTCACGTACCTAGCCTTGTAAACCGCTACAGACCCTGCCGCCGCTCTACGTAGGATTTACGGATTGTGCTGTGTCCTACTTCGCGTGAGTCCTTCGTACATCAAGCGTTTCGGCGCAAAGCACGCACCGCTACTTCGTGCCGAAATTTCGCGGGCGCTAAATTTAAGCCCCGATTGTTTCGCCCGCGATCATTCCGAAAACCATACAATCAAGGATCGCGTAGGTTCCGAGCCTGCTCGCGCCGTGCACGCCGCCGGTTACTTCGCCCGCAGCCCAGAGTCCCGGGATCGGCTCGTGAGTAAGGCTCGAGATTACCTGAGCTTTGGTGTTGATCTCGAGTCCGCCCATCGTGTGGTGCACCTTCGGCATCGTGCGGCTTGCGTAAAACGGCGGTTTGGAAACGTCGATGCCGTCTAGCTTATCGACCACTTTGCCGAATTCGGGGTCTTTGCCCGCTTTGACGTAAGAGTTATAATCCGCGACGGTCTTTAAAAACGGCTCCAGCGGCAGATTGTAAGCCTTCGCAAGCTCCTCTAGCGTGTCAAATTTCTTCACGACGCCCGCTTCCAGTGGCCTTGAAGTATAGACCGGGTTACGCGCGGCGACGGCTTGGGAGTCGCAGACGTTTACCGGATAGTTGTCGTTTTTCTCACTCTCGCCGATAACCTTAAAGCAGGCGTCCGCCTTGATCTTGCGCCCTGCGTGCTCATCCATAAAGCGTTTGCCGGTCTTTGGATCGACGGTTAGACCGTAGGTGTTGCAGCAGTGGTTGGTGAAGTTTACCGCAGCGCCGAAGCCCTTTTCGTCGGGCGAGCAATACGGAAGGAACTGAATCCATGACGTTAAAAGGGTAAATGCGCCGATTCTGTTTGCCGCTAGCATCGCTCCTGCCGAGCTTCCCGGATGGTTGGTGCTGTCTATGCTAGGCACTACGCGCGGATCTTGGATCTGGCGGTACCATAGATCGCGTCCGTATCCGCCCGAGGCTAGCAAAACGCCGTCTTTAGCTTTATAGCTCTTTTTCTCGCCGCTTTTATTTTCCAGATCGTCGCTAAAGAGCTTCGGATCAAATTTATACTCCTCGCGCGCTTCTACGCCCACGACGCGTCCGCTGTCATCCACGATGAAATCATCAAATTTCGTGCGGGTCTTGATCGTGACGTTAGGATCGTTTTGAAGTTTACCCATCATCGGTTGGATATAACCCGAGCCAGAGCCGTTGGTCGATTGTAAGCTTCTTGCGACGCTATGGCCGCTTTCAAAGATCAGCTTATCGCTAAATTCCGCTCCGCAGCTAGTTAAAAGATCCACGGCGTCGTTTGCGCGATCAAACATCACGCCCAAAAGATCGGTATGATTGAGTCCGAGTCCGTCTTTTACGGCATCGGCGATAAAAAGCTCCTTGCTATCCTTGATGCCTTGTGCGACTTGAAATTTATTCATCGGAGCGGCCATATTTCCGCCGTTGATGACGGAATTTCCGCCCGCGCGACCCATCTTTTCTAAGATAAGCACCTTTTTACCGCGCCCGCTAGCTTTAATCGCCGCAGCAAGTCCCGCAAAACCGGTGCCGATGATGACGATATCGTATTCCTCGTCAAATTTGACATCCTTAGCGTTTTGCGCCGCACTTGCGCTACTAGCCCCTAGCGCAAGCGCTCCGGCGCCCACTGCGCTAATCTTTAAAAAACTACGTCTTGATACGTCTTGCATTTGCAACTCCTTTAATTGAAAGTGTATATTTAAAAGAAATGATAACTTGAATTTAAATGTAAGTCAAATAGAATAACTTTATAAATAGATAGTAAAAAGCTATGAAATATAGGCATTGATATAAAATTTTGAAATTCGGCGGGCGAGCGGAATTAAAATTTTAAAATTTTATCAGGCGCTCGTTTGCAAAATGCTTGTGAACGCAAAAGCGCACTCGGCACGAAAATCGCAATGAATGCAAAATTCGCACCGAGCCTTAAAATCGCTACGCCCTTAGCGAGCGACTTTAAATTTAAGCGTTTGCAGATCGTAATTATTTACTCGCTCGTATTGCATATCCTCGATAGAGATCGCAGGAAGCGCGCACGAGCCAGCCATAATCACGTTTATCGGCGTGTAGATGACGCCGGTACTATTATAGCCCTCTTGCGGATCGTAGTAAAAATAACCGCTTTTCGGGAAGTGAAGTACTCGGTCGTACAGATACTCCGTATACTCGATCGCTACGCTATCCACAAAGCCTTCCGGGCGAGCCTGTGCGGCCGAGCCCAGGCGCTCATTTACCGCCTCAAAGCAGCTAGGCATCGCCTCGTCGATTGCAAAATTATACAGATAATGATTCGCTCGCCAGCTGATCTTAGAGTAAATTTTCTGCCCTACTTTGAGTTTGTTTAGATCGACGATGTTGCCGCGAGCATCGAGAAACTCGCGATAAATTTCAACCTTCTTATCTCGGTCGTTATCAAACGGTCTATTTATGCTAAGCGGATTGTGTTTGACCGCAGCGCTTTCATATCCAAAGCCAAGAGCGGTAAAAAATAGCTCGCCATTGCCGCTCATCGGCGTAAATTCTATCGCGCCGTCTTTAACCGCGAGTTTGGTATCTAACGGCGAATTGAAATTTTTCGTCTCGCCGTCGTATTTTAATGCAAAATGGGCTTCTTTTTTCGAATCCTTAAAATACTCATCAAATCCGCGTATGATGCTCGCTCGCTCCTGCGTGTTGTTTATATTTTTTAGATCGCGAATGATCGCATCGACCGTGCGAGCCGTGCTATCATCTTTGATGCCCGCCTTGCCGAATGCGTAGAGCTTAAAGGCGGCGTCTCTTATGTCGCTAGCAAACGTCAAGCCCGCTCCGTCTTCGGCGTAATCATAATCCATTTGGTTTATTTTTTCACGCATGAAGTTAAACTCGGTCGTCATATTGTGCTTTTTAAGTATCGCAGCCATAGCGATGCGAGCCATCGGCGAGTTGTCATAAAGGCCATTGTCGTAAATGAAATTTATCTCATCGTCATCCAGCTTGCCGTATTGATCTAGCACGAAATCCGCATATACTCGAAGCGTCGCTTGATCTTCGTAGTCTGATTTTAAGGCGCTAAATATCAGCGATCTTTGCTTATTGCTAAGGAATTTATAGCGCGCATCAAGCTCTAATAAAACGTCGCTTGCGTAAATCGAAGCGTAGTAATTAGTAACGCCGTGAGCACTCCAGTAGCCGAAACTGCCGCTAGGTTTGAGGCGAGATAAAATTCTACTTGCATACTCGTTTACGCGGTTGGTTAAGGTTTTATTGGAGTCTTTGCGTGCGACATAATCAACCGCTACCATCTTTGAAGTAAGCTGCTCGGTGCAACCGTAAGGATAGAGATATAGCTCGTCCGCTAGGCTAAAAGCATTAGGCGTAGCGCTGATGTGAGTATAAATTTCTTTATAACTCGGATCGATTTTGAGCGTTACCGGCTTATTGCCATAGCTTACGTGAAATAGCTTCGAGCGCGGGAACTGGCTGATTATGTCAAATTCCACGTCGTTGCTAAATTTTTGCCCGTTTGCGTCAAGATCAAATTTAATGTTCGCATCCGCAATATCAAGTGCGCTCGCGGTGAAGTTCGTATGCTTGACCTCAAGCGGTTTGAGCGTGAAATTTGCCTCACCACCGCTTATAGCGACCGAAGGAGATGAGCTGATTTTTAAGACCGCCTTTTGCTCTTTATCAGTCGTATTGATGAGCGTTAGCGGCACGGAAATTTCATCGCCGCGCACCATGTAGGTTAGATCGGCGGGCTTTATGATCACGTCGTCTCGGACCTTGGCTTCGACGTTTGCAGAGCCGATCGTAGCCGTCTCCCCGATAGCCATGGCGCTTAGTCGGATCGTGGAGTTAAAATTTTTCGGCATCGCAAGCTCAAATTTCGCCTCGCCGTTTGCATCCGCTTTTGCGATCAGCATTTTGATAAATTTTTTCTGCTTTTTGTTTTCGACCGGGCTTAAATTTCGTTTAGCCTTCGCCATCACGCCGTCGCCGCCGAAGCTTAGCTCTTTAGCAGTAGTTTGATACACGCTAAGATCATCGTAAATATCAAAGTACCGTAGTGCAAAATACGCGCTAACGTCAAACGCCTTAAATGCATCAAGCTCCTCTTGTGAGACGATATCTAAAATTCCAAGATCGACTGCGTAGAGCACCACTTTGGAATTCGGCTCGCTTTTTACGCTGATCTGCGCATTTTGCCCGTTTTTATAGCTTTTCTCGGCTAAAATTTGCACGTTAGCCTTGTGCGAGCTCGCATCTAGCGCCACCGGCACGTTTGCATAGGCTCTAAGCGGCATTGCAGCGGGTGTCGCGGCGCGCGCGATTACAGCGTTGATGTGTCCGCCAACGAAATTATCCGGCACGCTAAGCTCAAATTCCGCGCTACCGCCTTTTATGGATAGAATTTTATAGTCGTAAACCTGCTCGCCTACGAGCGAGATATTTAGCACGCCGCTTTCTACTGGCGAATTGATGACGCCTTTAATTTTATCTCCAGCTTTAACCTTGTCGCTTGCGAGTTTAATTTTAGCGCTTTGCACGTCTTTAGCGTTTACCCGTCCATAATATCCCCAGCCGCTTACGTCCACGCGCACGCCAGCACTCGCGCCGCTTGAGTAATCGTTTGCGACGATTAGATAATTGCCGCCGTTTTGGAATTTATACTCAAACTCGCGCGCATCGGTGCTAACGGCGCTTACGAGATTAAAGCTTTCTTGCTCGACGTATCTGTTGCCGTCATAAACGTAAGTAAAATCGTCTCGGTAAATTTCAACGTCGATCTTGCCTTTGACGTCGGTTTTAGTTTTGGAATCTAGTAGCGCAAAGCCGAATTTTACGCTATCTCCGCTTGAAATAAAATCCTTGTTCGCGCGAATTCCTACGATACGATCATAAGGCAGATAGCTTAGGTTGCGATATGCACTTACGTTTTTACCCTCCTCGGTTACGCTGAAATTTAGTAGAATATTTATGGCGTTAGAGACATTAAGATCAGCTGCTGCCGGCGAGA
Organism: uncultured Campylobacter sp.; assembly: GCF_938017615.1. GTDB lineage: Bacteria > Campylobacterota > Campylobacteria > Campylobacterales > Campylobacteraceae > Campylobacter_B. The sequence goes on from NZ_CALIJA010000121.1 coordinate 17,664, forward strand.
GTGCAAGCTCCTTTTTACCGGCGGGGCTTAGCGTAAATTCTGCCCTGCGAAGCTGCGTAGCGCCCTTTTTCTTTAAGCGATCGTTTAGAAACGAAAAGCCCTCGTAGCCTTTAATTTTTAGCTCTTTTTCATAGGCGTTTGCTTCCAGCGAGCCTTTCAAATCTCCAGCCGGCGCGCCTGCAAGATAGTTTGAGCTTAGCTTTAAAGTTATGATTTCATCCGCGCCATATTCGTCTTTAGCAGTGAGAATTTCATTTTTAATGCGGTTTGGGAGGAAATTTTCTACGCTGAAGCTTTTAGAAGCGATGATTTTGTCCTCATAGATGAGATCCAGGCGGTAAGTGCCGCTTTTCTCGCCTATCAGCTCGTCGATTTTAACGCTGCCGAACTCATCGGTGTTTTGCGCGCGCGTGATGACCACAGTGCCGCTAGGATCGTAAATTTTAAATTTAATCGGCGTATTTTTTAAAGAGCTAAAATCGCGATTTTTCATCACGATCGTGCCTAAAAGCCGCTCGTTCGGACTTATCAGCTCGCTTGCAAGATAAACGAACGGACGCTTTGCAGTAATCGTTTTCTCGACGCTTGCTACGGCGTTATTAAACAGCACGAACGCATGCTCATCCCCCTTGCTAATCTCGATAGAGCGCGGATTTTTGGCTAGAATTTCCATATTTTCTAATCGCAAAATTCCATCTCCGTCCGTTTTATCCTCTGCAATTAGCTCGTTTTTATCGCTGTAAATTTTAACCTTCGCTCTGCTTAGCTCCTCGCCATTACTAAGCCTAGAAGTATAAATTAGCGCACCGCGCTCAAGCAGCACCACTTGAGCCGTAATGTCGCTAAGATAGGCTACGCGCGAAATCTCTTGCATCTTTTCGCCCACTTTGTAAAACGCCGTGATTTTATAAATTCCATCCTCATAGCCTTTAAAATCCATCGCGATTTTATGCTCCGCGACGGCGTTTTTAGCGCCTCCTATATCAAAGCTCTTAACTGCGATCTCGCTAGCTAGCCCACCTACACTATCTTCGTTGCTTTCAAAGTTTAAAAAATACCTAAAATTTTGCTCAGGGACTTTGGCAATCGAAATTTTAACCTCATTTACGTTTGAGCTTTTAAATGCCAACGAAGCGGATTTTGGGATGAAATTTTTCTCGTCGCTAAAGGCTACGAAAGGCAGCCTGTCGCCCATTTTTACGCTTTGTTTTATCTCGTCACGCAAAATATATGAGCTATCTCCGAAGCCCTTTAGCAGCCTAATCTCGTAGCTTTTATTCGGCATAAACTCGTCGCTTACTATATCTGCATAGTAGTAGCATGAAGGATCGTCGCTTTCGCCGCCCTCTTCATCTTCGTCGTAATAATAATATCGCGGCTGAGTGAGGCTAAATTTACTCACGCCTGCGATTCTTACGTATTTGGCGGACAGCTCGTCCATATAGTTAGGAAAACACACTCTAGCTGCGAGTGAGCCATCTTTTAGAGCCGCGGAGCGGATCTGCACGCCACTTAAATTTGAAGCGTTAATGCTATCATTAAAAGGCTCCTCGTCCGTGCGTAACTCCACCGGATTTTGTAGCTTTGCGCCCGCTTTTGAGGTGAGGGATTCTATTTGCAATACGACGTTTTGCGCCTTAGGATCGAAGCTGAATAAAAAATTCCGATCATCGTGCGAGCTAAGCTCGTAGGATATATCGTTTTGGGCTAAATTCTGCGCGCGGTAAATTCTAGTCGCTTGCTGTAGCGCGTCCTTGCTAACCGCATCGTTAAATTTAATTGCCACTAGCCCCGGACGCAGAATCGCGATATGCTCGGTGCTAAAAGGCTCTGTCTCGAACTCAAAGCGCACCCCGCGCGCCTCGCACGAATAATTAACCCCGGCGCTAAGCATCGGCTTAGGATAGAGCCTGATTGAGCTCTCGCTCACGCTTTCGTAGGTGCCCGTGATTTTGGGAGTGCATTTTAAGATCTGCTTTTGCGTGACACTAAATCCACTGCCGTCCACCCCGCTAATCTCGTAAGCCCCGCTAGCGTATTTGATCTCTACGCCCGCGGCAAAGCTAGCCAAAGCGCAAAATAGCGCTGCGCTTAGTAGTTTTGTCTTCATAAAATTCCTTTGCAAAAATTTTACGAAATTATATACAAATTAACCTTTTATTTTCTTTCATTTACTCTAAAATTTGCTTTAGCGAAATTTGCATTTTCGTCCAAGCAGCCAAGCTCGAAATCCCCTGCGCCAAGACTTAGCGTAAAAGCCTCACCGTTAGTGCGCGCAAAATATTCTCCCGTTTTAACTTTAGAATTTGCAGGCGCTAGGCTTTGCGTGGTGAAATCTCGTGCCGCAGAATTTTGTTGCGAGAAATTTTGATCTGTGAAATTTTGAACTTCCGAATTTTGCTCTGTAGAATTTTGCAAGATAGAATTTTGCGACGCCAAATTTCGTGTGGCTAGATTTTCAGCTATAAAATTCAATCCCGCAGAATTTTGCTTCGTAAGATTTTGTGATTTTAAATTCTGTGGCGCTAAATTTTGTCGCATAGAATTTTGTGCTGTAAAATTTTGCTTTAAATTATCTTGCTGCGCCGTGCTAGAATGCTCGAAATCCAAATCCGCGGAATTCTCCCTCGTAAACGCGGTGGAATTTAGCGCTATAAACTCCCGCGAACCGCCGCTTAGCCTGATATATACCCGCTCGCCGAAAACCGCCGTGCACTGCACCTTTAGCCGCAGCGTACCGTCCGCGCCGGTCTCGTAGGTTTTGGCGTTGATGTCGTTTAACACGGGCTTTACGGCGGCAAATTTAGCTGCGCACCTTCCTGCGCGTACCTTTTGCGGATCGACTAGACCGTGTTTTAGCAGATAAAAAAGCTCGCTCGTGCCGTAAATTTCGCACTCCTCGTTGGGCTCAATCCCATCGATCGTAAGATCCTCGGCGCTTTGCGCGCACTCCTTTTCGCGGTACGCGTCGGTGCATACTCGCCGCAAGCTCACGCCCGCGGGGCGCGCAAACTCCACCTCGCCCAGCATGCCCGATTTATCGAGGAAGGCAAACATATTAAACGCCACTTTTGCCGCGCTGACGCCGCCGCTAAGATCCCTAGTTTTGGAGCCGTCGAAATTTCCCAGCCAGACGCCGAGGGTAAATTTCGGCGTGAGCGCGACGGTGTAGAGATCGCGCGCATCGGCGCTTGTACCCGTTTTAAACATCAGAGGCGGCGCATTTAGGGTGTTTTGCCACACCGAGCCGAGGTAGGAGCGCGGCGCGTTTCTTAACATCTGCGTTACGATGTAGGCACTTTGCGGGGTTAAAATTTTGGCATCGTCGCCGATCTTTGCGCCCGCTATTTCGAGCTTCCGCAGCTTGCCGCCGTTTGCAAACGCGCTGTATAGGCGAGCAAGATCCATTAGGCTCATCGAAATACTGCCAAGCGCGATACCTGCGCCGTAATAATCCTTGCTAAACTCCGCCAGATGCACGCCGCTAAGCATCTCATACAGCCCGTCGTCACCAAGCATTAAATTTAGCTTTACCGCAGGGATATTTAGGCTCAGACTTAGCGCGTCAGTCGCACTCACTGCACCCATGAAGCTCTGGTTGTAGTTGCGCGGCACGTAGCCCGCGAAGGTTATCGGCGCGTCGATCAGCTTCTTTGAAGGGGTGATGAGCCCGTACTCAAGGGCTTTGGCGTAGATGAAGGGCTTGAGCGTCGAGCCTACGTTTTTTTGCGAGCGCACGCCGTCGTTTTGCCCCTCATTGGCGCTAAAATCGTGGCTGCCGACATAGGCGATCACGCTCATGCTTTCGTTGTCGATCAGCACCGCAGCGCCGTTTCTAACGCCCTTATCGCGTAGAGAGAGGATCTCGCTTTTCAAAAAAACCTCAAGCGCGATCTGAGTTTTAAGATCCAAGCTCGAATAAATTTTACCCTCGTTTAGACGCGCAAGCTCCTGTGCTCGCGCAGTTTGCTCCTTGGGCTGCGAGCCCGCTTTAGAGTTTGCGGAATTTTCCTGCGTTTTAGCGTTCGGATAGGAATTTATCTGCGCTTTGGCGCTCAAAGAAGAATTTGTCTGCGCCCTAGCGCCTGAAGCGGAACCCGTCTGTATTTTGGCGCCCGGAGTAGAATCTGTCTGAGTACTAGCGTCCGACGAAGCGAAATCCGCCTGCGTACTAGCGTCTGAAACGGAGTTTGTCTGCGCACTAAAATTTGCGCTCGACCGCTCGCTAGAGCTTGCGTCTGCCTGCGGATTTTGCGGCGGATGCGCGGTATCTTGCCGACTATTTAAATTTAGATTTTGCCGATTTTGCGAGTTTTGATGCGGATGTGCGGTACCGACGACATTCTGCCGCTTGTTTAAATTTATATCCGCACTCGGATTTTGCGGCGAATACTCGGTTTGCCCTTTATTTGAATTTGCATCTGCGTTATAATTCTGCGGCGAATACGTAGCGCCTCGTTGCTCGTTTAAATTTGGACTTTGAGTATTTTGCGACGGATGGGCGGCATTAATTAAATCTTGCCTCTCATCCAAGTTTGCGCCCTCTCGTTCATTTGGTTTTACATTTTTCGGTTCATTCGGTTTTGCGCCCGCCTGTGATTCTGCGCCTTCGCGCTCGTTTAAATTTAAGCTCGTTCCGCCTAAATTTAAACTCTTCGGAGCATCCGTTTTAAAATCCGCCTCTTTGGGATTCATTTCTTTTAAATCCACTCCCGTCTGCGTGTTTGCGGCGCTAGATAAATTCAGCCCAACCTTCGCCGCAGCCGTAAAATTTGATTCGGCACCAGCCGCGTCCGAAAATTTTGATTCTACCGCCGCCGCGGCTCTGTACGCAGACGAGCCTGCTTGCCCCGCTGCTCCGCCGGGCGCTCCGTTAGAATCAAAATTTTGAGTGAAATTTGCATCATCTTTGGCGGTAAAATTCTGCATTTTATAATTGCTAAACGCTAACAGCGCATAATGCGGCGCATAATTGGGCGCTGCGTAGCGCCTGGGCGAAAACGGCTCGGCAAGAGCGCGCTCGTACTCGCTCTGCGAGATCACGCCGCCCTCTCGCAGCTGCGAAATTAGGCGGTTTTTAAGCGCGTTGATGTTTGATCTGCGGTCTAGGCGGTTTTTGTTCGGGTTTTTTGGGATCACGCTAAGAAGCGCGATTTGAGCGTTGCTAAGCTCGCGCAGGTCCTTTTTGAAGTAAAAATACGCCGCGGTCTTGACTCCCTCGATGTTGCCGCCGTATGGGGCGAGGTTGAAATACATTCCTAAAATTTCATCCTTGCTGAAGTGCCACTCCAGCTGAAAGGCGTTGAAAATTTCGATGATTTTGTTCTTGTAGCTGCGCTGTTTGGGGCGCATCATACGCGCAACCTGCATCGTAATCGTCGAGGCTCCGACGCGCTCGACGTTACCCTCGCTTTTTTTAGTAAAATTTTGCGTAAAATTATACGTAGCCGCGCGCAGGATCGAGGCTGGATTGACGCCAAAATGGTAGTAAAAATAGCGATCTTCGAAGTAGATCGCGCTTTGTTTCAGCCGCGGCGGTATCTCGTCCGCGGCTGCGTAGAAGCGCCAAATTTGATCGTCGCTGATCTGCATATTCAAAATTTCGCCGTTTCGGTCATATAAAATTCTACTTTTCTGCTTATTTAGCATATCCAAATTTAGCGGATAAAGCGCGTCCAGGATCAAAAACAGAGCGAATGCAAATGCGCAAAATAGCGCGATTTTTAACGTAAATTTTAGAAATTTCATCGCGCAATTATATCAAAGAATTTTAATGATTTTAGGCTATAATGGCGCCTTTTTGCAAAGGAATAATCTTGGACGCTCTAGCTAAGCTAAACACCGAACAATACGCCGCTGCAACCGCTCCTGCGGGGCACAATCTGATAATCGCAAGCGCAGGCACGGGCAAAACCAGCACCATCGTCGCGCGCATCGCTCATCTGCTAAATCTCGGCACGAGCCCTAGAAAAATTTTGCTTCTTACTTTTACGAACAAGGCCGCGAGTGAGATGATAGCGCGCTTGCAGCGGCATTTTGATAAAAAAATCACCTCCGCAATCGTCGCGGGCACCTTCCACGCCGTATCCTACGCCCTACTTCGCGAGCTGGGCAAAGGCGTGATTTTAAAGCAGCCCGCCGAGCTAAAGACGCTGCTAAAAAGCCTCGTAGAAAAGCGCAAATTTTATCACGTAAGCGATGCGCGCCCCTACGGCGGGGCATATTTGTACGACGTGTACTCACTGTATCAAAACAAGGAGATGAGCGCGGATTTTGGGACTTGGTTTAGCAAAAACTACGAGGATCAGGCGGAATTCGCCGAAATTTACGCAGATATTTTGCGCGAGTTTGAAGAGGAAAAGGCAAAATTTAACTACGCCGATTTCAACGACGTATTGCTAAAGATGCGCCGCGAGCTGCAAAAGGGCGCGCCGCTGCGGTTTGATGAAATTTTAGTGGACGAGTATCAGGACACGAACTCGCTGCAAGGAAGCCTCATCGATGCCTTCGCGACGAAAAGCCTTTTTTGCGTCGGCGATTTCGATCAGAGCATCTATGCCTTCAACGGCGCAAACATCGATATCATCGGCAGCTTCGGCAAGCGCTTTGCGGACGCCAAAATTTACGCGCTGAATATCAACTACCGCTCAAGCTCGGCGATTTTAGCGCTTGCAAATCGCGTTATCGCGAACAATCCGCGCCTTTACGAAAAGAAGCTGATCGTGGGTCGCGAGGGAAAATTTAGCGCGCCTAGGCTGCATGTTTACGACGATACGGCGGCGCAATACGCCCACGTAGCCGCACAGATCGCGCAAAGCAGCACTCCGCGCGAAAAGATCGCCGTCATCTTTCGCAACAACTCCAGCGCCGACGGCGTCGAGGTTGCGCTTAAGGAGCTCGGCATCGGCGCGAAGCGAAAAGGCGGCGTGAGCTTTTTTGAAAGCCGCGAGATCAAGGCCTTTACGGACATTTTCGCGATGATAATAAATCCAAAAGATATGATGGCATTTATGAGCACGTGCGAATACGCAAGAGGCGTCGGCAGCGCGCTAAGCAAGGAGCTTTTCGACGCGCTAATCGCGCTTGGGCACGGAAGCATTCACGCAGGACTTTTGCGCCCCGACGAGAGCGTTAAAATTTTTGAAAAAAAGAGGAAAAACTATCAGCTCGGGCTTTTTGACGATGTCGATATAATCGGCTCGGTATCGCGCTTTGAGGCTTTGGAATTTGACGAGTTTTTTCGCTCGCATCCGGTGCTAAAACATAATAAAATCACCGAAGGCGGTGCAGTGTTTTTGCACGAAATTTATAAAATTTTCAAAAAAAGCGGCTCCGTTGCAAGGTCTGCTACGCTGATCTCGCAGATCAAAAACTCGCGCCTTTTTGCCCTCGTAGCGGACTTTATCGCGACGAAACGCGCGACGCTAAAAAACGGCAAGATAGACGACGAGCGCAAAAAGGACGAGACCGCGCGCATCTACGATAAATGCGGCATTTTAGAGCAGATCGCGGGCAAATACGCGGATCCGCAGAGCTTTTATAACTTCATAACCCTGGGCGCAAAGGAGATGAGCGAGGGCGAGGGGGTGAATCTGCTCAGCGTGCACGCAAGCAAGGGGCTTGAGTTTTGCAGCGTCTATCTCATTGACCTGGCGCAAAACCGCTTCCCGAACCTCAAGCTAATGGCGATGGGCGGCAGCCTGGAGGAGGAGCGGCGGCTCTTTTACGTGGCGGTCACCAGAGCGCGCGACGAGCTGGTGCTAAGCTACGCGAAATTTGATAAGATCAGAAAGATTAATTACGAGCCGAGCTGCTTTTTAAGGGAAGCGGGGCTGGTGAAGTAAGCGAAATTTGCTCGCTAAATTTTAAATTTTATTTTTAGCGCGGGCGGATCGCTTGAGTAAGAATTTTACTCCTCGCATACGTCTGGCGCGCCGCTGCCCCGGCTTCTTTATCGGATCGTTAGGGCAAGAATTTCGCCGCGCGATTTTTGTAAATTTTGCGATTTGTAAATTTTTGTGGTGCGGGCGCTACGACGCCAATATGAGCGTGATTTTGCGTAGTTAGAATTGCGAAGTGGCAGGCTCTTTTGCGAGCCAAAATTTATCGACATTTTGCCCAAATTCGAGCCCGACATACGGCCTAGCGATAAAATTTTACCCCCGTCCGCCATTTTAGAATTTCTCCCGAGCCTAAGGACGATTTTAACTTTATAGCGGCGAAATTTTACTCTTACTTGAAATTTTACCGATAGCTCACTGCGAGTTGTAAGATTTCGCGCTCGTCGCGCTCGCACTGGGCGGCAGTAGGGCGGAATCGCGCTTAAAACGACATAGCGGCGCAAAATTTCCACGGCTCGCAAGCGTAAAATCGCTCTTGGTCGCAAAATACAGCGGCTTTAAACTTGTTATTTTTGCGGCTCGATAAATTTTGTAGGCGACGGCTGGGTTTTAAGCTGCTATGAAAAGCGTGACTGCTCGGAATTTTTTTGCGAGCTGCGCGCGAGCTATGTGGCAGTGCAATCAAAGGCGGTTTAAAATGGTGATATTTGCGGCGCGGGCGGTTGCAAAATTTTACGCCGCAAATGCGAGCCAAATTTTAAAATTTAGCTCCCGCTCTGCCGTAGAGTTTTGATGCGGTAAATTCCCCGTGAAATCTCGCACGGCTAGAATTTTGCAGCAGAATTCGACGGCAATAAAATTCCGCCGCCCTATTTCATCTTTCTCTTACTTTGAAATTTACGTGTTTTATACATCGCGGAGCTAAAATTTATTTGATAAATTCCAAAAATGCCGCAAATTCTACGACGAGTTAAAATTTTAAAGCGCATCAAATTTACGGCGCTGCGAAATTTAAAATTTCACTACGTATTGCGCACACTGTAAAAATACGCGCCCTGCCAAATTTATTGGCGCGACGGAATTCCGAGCGGCGACAACTCGCATATTTATAAATAGATTTCGCGTCGCGTAAAATTCCATTGCAGTTAAAGCTTGCTACCGATGAATTTATCGCCGCACAAATATACTATCCCACGCAAATTTAACGCCTCACAAAGTCCTTTGCCAGGCAATTCACATCGTATTAAACACCCTATCTCCCGCGTCTCCGAGACCCGGCACGATATATTTTTGCTCGTTTAATCTCTCGTCGATCGCCGCGGTAAAAACCTCGACCTGCGGGTAGATCTCGCTAAATTTATGAAGTCCCTCGGGCGCTGCGATGATGGAGATAAATTTGATCTTTTTAACGCCGTTTTTCAGCAGAAATTCCACCGCATCGATCGCTGTGCCGCCGGTCGCAAACATCGGATCGATGATGATTGCGGTGCGCTCTGCGGCGTCTGCGGGCAGTTTGGCGTAAAAAAACTCCGCCTGCGCGGTCTTTTCGTCGCGCTGAAAGCCTAAAAATCCCACGCTGGCGTCTGGCATGAGCTTAAATACGCTATCTAGCATCCCCAGAGCGGCGCGTAAAATCGGACAGATCATGATCTTTGTGGCGAGCTTATACGCGCTGGTTTGCGCCACGGGCGTGTGCACGCTTACCTCGCGCAGCGCCAGATCGCGCGTGGCCTCGAACATCATCAGGTAGCTGATCTCATCGACGAGCATGCGGAACTGAAACGGATCGGTCTCTCGATCGCGCAGGATCGTGAGCTTATGCTCGATCAGCGGGTGCTTGATCAGCCTCACGTTAGGCAGCTCGCACGCAGTTTGGTATATACATTTTTGGCTTTGGCTCATTTTCTCTCCTTAAATTTACTGAATTTTGCGCCCTTTAGGGCATTTTGATCGTATATTTTAGCGCGAGCTTTTGCGTCACGTCGCTGAAATTTCGCCGATAATGGCAACACGATTTTAAATTTAAAGCGTCTTTGCCTACGATATGTGCGTTTTGACGCTCAAAATTTAGCTCGGTGACTCGCTTTAAATTCAGCGCTTTAAATTTAGCTCACTTGAGCCGCCTCTGATTTGGTCGCTATTTAAACAGGGCGCGCTTTCTATCGGCACGCTGGCGCTACTTTTCGGTGAGCGCTTGCGATGTAAATTTTATCTGCGAAATTATCGTCTGAGGCGGCTTTAAATTTACTTAATGCTCGCGCTCGTGATCCAAATTTTAAAATTCCCCGCTATCTTGCGCGCCGATAAAATTTTAATTTCATGCATGCGGGCGCTGCGCAAGCAAGCTAAAACAAACCGAGCGCGTATATTTTAATTTAACTCGCCGCAAGTTGTTAAATTTTAACGTGCCGCGGGCAATCAAATTTAACAGCCCTACTCCTTCACCACGCGCAGAAAGGAATACACGTCCTGCACCCCGGGTGCGTGCGTCGCGTACCAGATCGCGTGCTTTTCATGCTCGATGTCGCTCACCACGCCGCTAAATACCACGTCGCAACCCACAATCGCCACGCGCACCGCAGTGCCCGAAACGTCGGTGTCGGAAAAGAGATTTTTCTTTAAATTTGCAAAAATTTCAAACGAATTGCACGGATACTCGGGCTTTTTGACGCGCAGATAGGTATGCACGCGCCGCACGCCTTCGGTTTGCCGAGCCAAAGCAAGCAGCGGCTCGCGCATCGCTTCGCTCTCAAGCAGCCCGATGAGATAGACCTCGCCGTAGAAGCACTCGACCTCCAGATCCCAGCTGCTAAGGCCTTTGGTAAATAGAATTTTGCTTTGGATTTTAGTCTGGATGAGCTTGTCGCTAGCGACCTCGCTTACGCTGCGGCGGTCGCGCGCTACGGAGTAGATGTCGTATACGCTAAGCGCGTTGCCAGCGGGCGCCAGCGGAGCCGCGCACGAGCTAAATAGCGCCGCGCAAGAGAGCAAAAACACCGACAAAAATGCCAGAAACAAAACCCTCAAACCCTCTCCAATCTCGTTTAATTTCTAATTATCTCAAGCCAGCTGCCGGCGCCGCTTTTTAAATTTAACCCCGCAGGCACCGTTTTATCGCAGCTTCAAATTTTGCGTCGTGAGATTTCATCCAAACCGCACGCTGTAAAATTTTACAACGCAAATTTTAAAATTTACGTTGTAATTCGCACGGCTTGCAGAATTTTGCGCTTTCGCCACGGCGGAATTTCACGCGCAGTATTCGTCGCCGTAAAATTCTACGTGGCTAAATTTAATTGCAAATTTGCCGCTGCGAAATTCTACTGGGTAAATTTCTCGCGGCGAAATTCGCCTCTGTAAAATTTTATATTTCAAAATCCGCGCCCAAAATCCGCCCGGTCGGGGCTAATTCGTCGTGAGTCCACCGTCTATCGCAAATATCGCGCCGCTGACCCATTTCGCCGCATCCGACGCCAAAAACACCGCCGCATCGCCGATGTCCTGCGCGCTGCCGATTTTGCCGAGCGGGTAGATATTTTGCACCATCTGCTCGAACGCCTCGCGTCCCTGCGGGCTAAGCGCGCTTAAATTTCGCTCAAACTGCGACGTTAGCACGCTTCCGGGCGCTATGGCATTAATGCGAATGCCGAGTTTGCCGACCTCGAAGGCAAGCGATTTGGTAAAAGAATTTAGCGCGCCTTTGGTGATCGAATACGCCGTCGTGGTGCGTCCCACGAGCATTCTGTTTGCGAAATACGACGAGATATTGATCACGCAGCCCTTGCTAGCCGCAAGCGCGCCCAAAAGCCCCTGAGTAAGCAGATAGGGCGCTTTGACGTTTAGGTTTAGATGAGCGTCCAGCAGCGCTTCGTCGGTCGCCTCAAACGGTACGAATTTTCCCAACCCGGCGTTATTTACAAGGATATCTATCTTAAGGGGTAGTGCTAAAATGCGCTCGCAAAGCCCTTTTATCGTTTTGCTTTGCGCCAAATCCGCCTCTACCGCGTAAGCTTTCACGCCGTAACCGTCCAAGGTCTCCTGCGCGATTTTTAATTTCTCCTCGCTTCTGCCGAGCAGGATCAAATTTGCGCCCTCTTCGGCGAAACACTTTGCGATGCCAAGCCCTATTCCGTCGCTTCCGCCCGTAATTACGGCAGTTTTTCCCTCTAATCGTTTCATACTTTTCCTTTTAATGCGTAAATTTATGCTCTAAAAATTTGAGCGAGACTTACGGATCTTGCAAACTTTGAAATTTTGCGGGCTTTGAAATTTTACCCGCTTTAAAATTTCGCTCGCTTTAAAATTTTACGGCGAAGCGAAATTTCGTCGATAAAATTTTACTAATTTTAAAATTCCATCGATAAAATTTCACGGCAAAATTCCATCGTAAAGCTCGCAGCGGAATTTCATCGGGAATTTCATCCGTAAATTCCACCCAAACTGCGCCGCTTGGCTTACAGCACCTGTTTTACGCTACTAGCCGTGATTTCAAGTAGCCTCGTAGCAAATGGAAATTTCGCCTTCGTTTCTTCAAACTCCGCACCGCTATCAATAAAACGCGCTGTGCCCTTCACTACAAAGCCACGCCCCGCTCCGAACCTGCCTGCTAGCTCCTTCGTTGCGACGCTAAGCTCGACGTTCGGATTAGCCTCCACGTTGCTTTGCGTCTTTTTCATACCCGCAGCGGGGATAAGGATGCGATCACCCTTAATGACGAGATATCTGTTCCACGTATTGCTGATATGAGCCTCGCCCTGCGCGCAGGTAGCGATACCCACGGCGCATTCATAATTCAAAATCTCCAAAAATTCCTTGCTAAACATTTTCTCTCCTTAAATTTACATTTTAAAGCTCGCGATTTTGGCTGACAAGCCCCGCGCGCAACTGAAATTTTAACTACCTCCGCCACTTTCCGCCGCGGTTAAATTTTATACTTCAAAAGCGCGTCTTTTTCGGCCTTGCTTACGCGAAAGCTATCGCGGATCTTCGATATCGCCTTGTTTTGGATAAATTTAACCGCCCGCTTGCTCTCTAAAAACGCAAGCGTGGTCTCGCGCTGCTTGATAAACATCTCCGCTATCGCCCACGCCGCGCTCATCTGCACGTAATACCGCTCGTCGCTTTCGGCGGCGCAAATTTCAAAAAATTCCTCGGGCGAGATCGCGTCCATATTTCGCATAAAATAAACGTAGAAAAATCGCCTCTCAAACTCGTCCGCGCCGTTTTTAGCCTGCTTTAGCAGCGCGTCCGCAAAAGCGGCGTCTCTGAATTTCGGAGCGAACATATCGCAAACCGCCCAATTAGGCATCGTTTTGATAAAACTACTCGCAAGCGCGAATTTCGTCTCATCCTGCTTAAAAAGCATTATAAAAAAGCCTTTTAGCACGAACTCCTCGTGAAAAACCGGCTCATAATTTTGCAGCTTGCGACGCGCTTCATCCGCCCCGCCCAAAGCAGCGAAGCTTTTGCGAGCAAGCGCACGCAGTGCGAGAGTGCGCACGCCTAAAATCTGCGGCGCCGGTATCAGGCGCTGCGAAAATTGCGCCAACTTCTCCTCGCTTAGCGCTCGCAACTGTCCTAGCATATTTTCTCGTAAATCCATAGCTTTCCTTTAAATTTTTATTTCAAATTTTAACTCACCAGGCGCAAGCTGATCTCGGCGCGCCGAAATTTAGCCGCACCAGATTATTTATTTAAACGGATCGCGATGCAGCTCAAACTAATCGCTCGATAGATCGCGTTTAAATCGCTCGCCGCACCCACTTAAAGCCTTTTGCTCAAAAATACGCCTGCTAAATCGCGCCATATGCCGCTAAGCAGAGCAAGCCGTATCGCCAAAGCCGCTTAAATGAAACTCGGCGCGTCGTTTGAAAACAAAATTAGATCGCCGCTGTGCGTATTTTCGCTCAAAACCCGCTGCAGATCGCGCTTGTCCTTCAAAACGATAGTTTTTGCCGGATCGATCTTTCTTTGCAAAACCTCGGAATTTAACTCGCCCGTAATGATCGCGAGATCAAAAATTTCATCGATTTTAGCAGCGAGCGTCTCGTTGTCCTCGCGCGTGCTCTCAACGATGCCCGGCGTGATGATGACCTTGCGCCCGCCGTAGCTTCGCATCAGCTCGTAGCTTTGCAGCATGCCGCTTAGATTGCCGTTGAAGCTATCGTCGATGATGATTTTGCCGCCCGCATCGAGACGCGCGAGCCTGTGCTCGACGGCGCTGACGCGCTCGACGCGGCTTTTGATCTTATCAACGCTAAGCCCTAAAAATCGCGCGATCTTTATACACGCGGCGAGATTTGCGGCGTTAAATTTACCCAAAATCGGCGCAAAAAACTCATGTCTCTCGCATAGTTCTCTCCGCCCGTTTAAAATTTTACGCTCACTCAAAGCTTCTTGCGAGCCCTGCTCTTTGTCGCTGCAAATTTTATCGTCGCTAGCGGCGCGGACGGCTTGTTTGCAAAATTCTTGCTCGCTCCGTTCGGCGCGGGACATGGAATTTGCATCGTCAAAATCGGCGCCGTAATTTTTAGAATTTTTGTCTTTTTCCGCGCATGCCGCACTGCTTGCGTCTAAGCTCAAATCGCCCTGCCCTTCGCCACCTGCGGCAGATGTGTCTGCATGCGGCGCGGAATTTTCGCCGCTCGCACCGCTTTCATCCTCGCTCAAGCTAAGGCTAAATTTTATTCCGTCCATATCCGCATCGTAAATTTCCAGCCCCTCGTCGTAGATAGTGACGCACTCGCTCGGGCTTTTTTGCGTGCAGCTGTGCAAAAACGCATGCTTTAGCCGCGCGCTTGTTAGCGCTTCAAGCTTGGTTTTGCGGATGTTTTCGATGCTTTTGAAATACTCGATGTGTTGCGCGCCGATCTCGCCCACGACGACGATCTGCGGCGCCAAAAACTCGGTGATCTCGGCGATGTCGCCGCTTAGCCTGGCGCCTGCTTCGGCGATGTAGATCTGCGTATCTGCGGGTAGCGCCTCGTTTATGTCGCGCACTAGCCCCGCTAGCGTATTTACCGAGCGCGGCGTCTTGTAGCAGCGAAAGTCGTTTTTTAAAATTTGATACAAGAAGTTTTTAATGCTCGTCTTGCCGTAGCTTGCGGTGATCTGAATGATCGTAAGGGAGGGCATCTGGGCTAGTTTTTTGCGCGCGGCGGCCTTAAATTTCGCAGCCTGCGCCCGCTCGTAAGCAAAGCTCGCCGCAAGAGCGGCGCCAAGCGGTAAAAATATCGGCAAAATTGGGCCCCCCGCGGCATAAAACGCGGCGTTAAAGCTAAACACACAAACCGCCAAAATCGCAAAAAATCGCTTCACGCGCGGCGTAAAGACGAGCTTTTTATCAAGCCCTCTTTGCCAAAAATAAAGCGCTAGCGCATAGACCGCGACGATTAGAATTTTAGCGGCGTGCAGAGCATAGAGGGACGCGGCGCCGAATTTAGCCGCGCAGAGGCTCGCCGCGACCTCGCAGCCAAGATACGCCGCTAACGGCAAAATCAAAAAATAGAGGTGCCACGCAGGCTTGGTGAAGTGAAAGATGATGCGCGCGGGCTTGTACGAAAACCACTGCAGGCAGGTGATCAGATAAAAGCCCAGCAGTAGGACGAATGCCGCGTGCGCGATCAAAAATATTATATTCATCTTTTAAAATTCCTTTTTATAAATTTACGCGCCCGCTTTGCGAGCCTGTGCGGGCAAACGCGGCGAGTTCGGACTAACAGGCATTCGACTTCATTTGCAACTTTTACGAATTCTCGCTTTGCAAATTCTATTTTACAAACTTCGCTAGCTCGCAAATTCACGCTCTCGCAAAAGCTGCACGAGCCGCGCTAGATAAATTTACGCTGCCGCGCGGCTCTTTCGTTATTGATACTGTGCCGCACTCATCTCTTGCGACCTGAAATTTTCGCATGCTGTATATCTTACGATATCTAGCCCCACCTCGCGCGATGTTTGTATTATTTGCGGAATATAGGCCTTGTATCGCGACAAATACATGACGCAGCTATGCGACCAAATAATCGTCCGCTTTTCGGTGCACACACGCGGTTTCGCCTCATTTATACGGCTGCCGCAACCGCAAGCACAGAGTGGAAATGACCCGCTGCTGCGTTAAAATTTTAAAATTTAACGCGGCACGCTGCAATTTGAGCTTTGCGTTTTGAACTACGCGCCCAAAGAGCGTATTTTGCGTCGCTAAATTTTAAATATATGCCGCATACTTCGCGGCTTTTATGTTTAAATTTACGCTTCGGTTTGCGATCTTTGGCGCAAACAGATTGCAAAATTTTAAAACGCGCGGCGCCAAATCGTTAAATTTAGCTGCCGCCAAGCTCCTTTTCGATCTGCTCGCCGATAAAATCCGCGCTCTGCAAAAAGAAAAAGTGATCCCCCGCCAGCGGATAAAATTTGCTGTTTTTAATGAGCGAGTGGATCAGCTCGCCGCTTTTTAGGCTAGTGGCGCGATCGTCCTTGCCCCAAAAGATGAGCGCATTTTGCGGGCTTAGCGCGGAAAAAATATCGCGAAAGTCCTCATTTACGACGTTTTTTAGCGTCTCATACATCGTCTTGCTCATACCTGCGGCATCCTTGCTCGCAAACGCACGCCAAAGCCCCGCCAGGCCAAATCTTTTTAAAATTTTAAAAATCGCGATTTTGGCGCGCACGGCAAAGGGCTTGGGTTCGATGATACCGGCGCTGCTTAGCAGTATGAGATTGCGTGGAGCTAGCAATGCAGCGATCTTGCCGCCGAAGCTGTGCCCCATAATCGCTGCGGGCTGCTTGCCAAAAGCTGCGATAAAGGCGCGCATAATCTCCGCGTAATCCTCGCTGCCAAGGGCGCGCGCGGGCTGCGAGCTGGCGCCGAATCCCGGCAGATCGATGCACACTAACGCGTAACGGCGGAATTTATCCGCAAAAACTCTAGACATAAGCGCTTTGTTTGCACCCCAGCCGTGCAACACCAAAATATATTCGGTGCGCTGCAGGTTTGAAATTTCGTAGCTGATCTTGTAGCTTTCGCCGCCGCAGACGAGCTCCTTACTCGCCACCGCCGCTCCTTTTGGCGTAAACGGCCTTGAGTAGCTCGACTGCTTTTTCGAGCCGCTCAAACTCGCTCATACTGATCATCACGGCTTCGAATTTGTTATTTTTGACGATCAGGGCTTTTTTAATCTCTTGGTTTTTGATCTTGTTTAAAACGGTGCTGAAGTTGCGCACGATCTCGGTAGCGGTGTAAATTTCGTCTTGATTTATCATAACTCGACCTTTTGGAGTAAAATTTTACGCAAAATTTAGCGTAAAATTTTAAACGATTGGCTATTTATTAGCGGTGATTTTGGTGATCAGCTCGTAGCTTACAGGGATCTGCCTCATCGGCGGCAGCGACGAAGCAAGAGCTGCTAAAACCTCGGAGAAATCATCAAATAGGTAGTTTGCGAGGCTGCCTGGGTTCGGATTTATTTCATTTAGATAAATTTCGCCCTCTTTTTCAAAAAAATCGCAGCGAATGAGCGCGCCATCGAATGATCCTGCGTTATAAAGCCGCGTAAAGGCGTCTTTCATCTTACCCTCTAGCAAAGCGCCAGGACGAGCGGGCTCGATCGCGCCACTACGCGAAAAATCCAAATACTTACGATCGAAATTTAAATAGCCCTCTTTTTTCGGCTCTTCGATATTCGAAAATACGATTTTGCCGTCTATTTTAGCGCCTGCGAGATTGAATTCCTTTACGTTTTCCCAGTATGGCTCTACGATCGCGCTGTCGTCCAGCTCAAAAGCCTGATCTAGCGCGTAGCTAAACTCGCTTTCGTTCTTGGCTATCGAAATTCCGATGCTAGAGCCCAAATGAGCGGGTTTAACGATGATCGGAAAATTAAAATTAGGCAGACTAGTACGATTTACGATCTCATACGGCAGGGTTTTTACATTTGCGATTGCAGCTAGGTGCTTGGTTAAAATTTTATTATAGCTTAGCACGCTAGCTTCTATGCGAGGTCCGATATAAGGGATGCCAAAAAACTCAAATAGCGCTGCCATTTTGCCATCCTCGCCGTCGCAGCCGTGGATTAGATTGATATATGTGCCGACTTCTAGCATGCTTTTGCTAAACATTCCGCTCTCAAAAAATCCGCCCGCACCGATGCTAAGCTCTTTTGCTTTAGCATAGCCGCCCTGCTTAAAATACGCCGCGCGCATATTTTTATCCTCAATGCGGTAAAATTTACGATTTTTATCGCAAAATACAAACTCCAAGTCCCAGCCTTTTAGGGCATTTTTGACGGCAATTGCCGAGATGATACTTACTTCGTGCTCGTAGCTTTGAGCTCCAAAAACTATGCCAAATTTCATTGCTTTCCTTCAAATTTTATTTTCTACGCTAATTTTTTTAACGCCTCTTTGACAAGATCTGACGTATTCGTGCTGCTGCAGCCCGCTAAAATTTGATTGATCTTATCGCGCTTAAATCCAAGGCTTTGTAGCGCGGACGCCGCTTCATTTTTATAAGTCTCGCTAGGACCGAATTCCATTAGCTTCGCATCGCCTAGTTCGGCAATGATCCGTCTAGCGGTCTTTGGGCCGATGCCCGGAACTGAAGTTAGCGTCGCAGCATCCCCCGTAGCTACGCAACGCGCGAAATCCTGCGGAGCGAGCGTCGAACAAACCGCCATCGCCGTGCTTGCACCTACACCGCTAAGCTTGATTAGAGTTTCAAACATCCTTTTTTCACTCTCGTCTAAAAACCCATACAGCGAATCGGCATCCTCGCGCAGAATTTGTACGCACGCAAGCTCGGTCAGCCTGCCCTGCGTGAGCTTCGCGGAGGTATTTAATGACAATGAAAGGGCGTAGCTTACGCCGCTAGCGCATTTAATGACGCAAGCAGTGGGCTCCTTGCGCGTGATAATTCCTTCGATTGCCGCTATCATCTAAGAGCCTTTAAAATTTCGTTTATGCTCTCATTAAGCGCTAAATTTAGAGCATTATAAATGCTTTGCGAGCTAGGATCAGGCACAAAAACGCGCTTAGTGACGATGCCTGATTTTATGCTTTCTAAAGAATTCAAAATTTCATACCCCATCGTGACAGTTGCTTGATCGTTATTGACCTGAAGCGCTACGATACTGGTTTTTAGGCGCAAATCCCGCTCTTTTGGCACAAATATCGGATTTAGCGAGCAGGTGGAAAATGCCGCATCAAGCAGCGCCTTATATACCATCTCGCTAGGCATCGTGATAAATTTGGCGTCGCTTGCGAACCGCGTTCGGTTTCTAAAATCTACTATTAAAATATCCCGCCTATCGACGAGATCGGTCGCCGTGATGGTGTCGATAAAGATATTTTTGCGCGTACCGCTAGGATTTACGCAACGCTTTTGATCATAACGCAGCTCGTAGTAGGTGTATGGCTTAGCCTGCTTAGCTAAGCAGCCGCCTAAAAATATCGCCGCCAGCGTCGCAGCAAGCGTAAACTTTATAAAATTTTTCATCTTTATTCCTTTTTATCGTCGCGATCCGCGCTTTTAGAAGTGTCTTTAAAAAAGAAATCATAAGGATTGTCCTCTAGCCTAAACATCGCGCCTTGGAATTCTCTAAGCGATTTTTTCAGCTCGCCAAGAGTGTTTTTTGCCTCCTCAAGCGTAGGATCCAAGATCGCTTTTAGATTGTACTCGCCGCGATCGATACGCTTAGTGATGATACCTGCGGTTTTATCCAGTGAATTCGATAGATTGGCAGCACTCACGGCAAAGGCGTTTAGATTATCTAGCAGCGCGTCTAGCTCCTTCTCGCGCTCGTTTAAATTTGCTATGAGAGTATTTACATTAGCAAGCAGTGCGTCTAGGCTTTGGAATTTTTTTTCATCGCTTAGCTCAGCGCTAAATTTATCCATCGAAGATAGAATTCTATCCACTTTATCAGTATTTTGTTTAGACAACAGCCCATTAATCTTAAAGATCATCTCGCTCACGCTATCGGTGATGACTTCAGCTTTAGAGCCGATTTTATCAAGAAGCGTTTTATCCAGCGCAATTATCGGCTTTTTATCATTCGGCGGGAAAAGCTTGCCGCTTCCTTTCGTGATATTTATAAACGCGATTCCGCTGATGCCTTGAGATTCTACCTTGGCGACGCTATCTTGCGAGATCGGTAGCTTGCTTTTTACCGAAATTTCAATCTCAATAATCGCATTTTCGATATCGGCAAAGTCGATACTTTTGATGATGCCCGCATTTACGCCGATAAATTTAACTTCGGAATTCTCCTTAATGCCTACGGGAAGCTCTTTTGTGTGGATATAGTAGGAGCGGTAGCTCTCGCTGCGGTCGGTCTTAGTAAGCATCCACCACATAAATGCCGTAAGAGCCGCGACGCAGATCATAACAAATGCGCCTACTATCGTGTATGAAGTTCTATTTTCCAATCTTTTCTCCTAATTTCAGAGTGTAAAATTTAAGCCCTGCGATATGCCTTAAAAATAGCCGTTTAAGCTTAAATTTTAAAACTTAGCCTTTTCTCAAATAGTCGCAAAATTTGCAGAATCATCTGAGTTTAAATTTTAAAGCTTAGCGTGCATTTTGAAATTTCAAAATATCGCCGCGCCGTATTTTAGCGTAAAATTCTACCGCCCCGATTTAATTTAGCGCCATTTGCTCGTTTAAATTTTTAAAATTTAATGCACTATCCAATAAATGCGCCCTTAAATACGACCCGCCTAAATTTTAAAATTTCGATTGAGCCGCTAAAGTCTAAATTTTAAAATTTAAGCCCTGCGAAGCCAGGAATTCCTCGCTAGGTTTAAAATTTAAAATTCTTCCGCTGCTATTTTAAAATTTCAGCTCCTACCTATCTAAATTTTACTCGCCGCGAGCTGTATTTTAGCTCGGTAAATTTCAAAGCTCAATCCCTTTGCCGCATCTTAAATAGCTCTTCAAGCGGGTTATTCTTTAAGCCTGAAATCTCCTCGATGCTTCCTTCAAAGGCGATTTTTTGATTATCCACGATCAAAAACCTATCCAAAATGTCAAAGATACTATCCACGTCGTGCGTGACCATCACGACCGTGACGCCAAGGCTGTCTCTAAGCTCGCAAACAAGCCTATCAAGGGCTCTGGCGCTGAGCGGATCAAGCCCTGAGTTTGGCTCGTCCAAAAATAAAATTTCAGGGCTAAGTGCTAGCGCGCGAGCCAGCGCCACGCGCTTTTTCATACCGCCGCTAAGCTCGTTTGGTCTAAGCGCGGCGGCCTCCTTCTTAAGCCCCACCTTTTGGATCCAAAACATCGATAGCTCATCTATCTCGCGCTCACTAAATTTAGAGTATTCGCGCAGTAGCACACCTACGTTTTCGAGCACGCTCATTGAGCTGTAAAGCGCGCCGAACTGAAACATCACGCCGCATTTTAGGCGGATCTCGTTTTGCTCCGCCTCGCTCGCGCGCCAAATATCGCGCCCGAAAATTTTAATCTCGCCGCTTTGCGGGCGTTTTAAAAATATGAGGGTTTTCATTAACGTCGTTTTACCGCTGCCGCTGCCGCCTAAAAAGCCGTAAATTTCGCCCTTTTTGACGCTAAAACTCACGCAATCGTGCATAACGCGCGATCCGTACGCGGTAGTAACGTCGCGCGCGACGATAATTTTAGCGCTTTCGCTGGATTGCATTTGCTCGCTCATAGCCCGATTTCCGAAAACAAAACCGCAAATACCGCGTCGATCGCGATGACCCAAAATATCGCATTTACGACGCTGATCGTGGTGTATTCGCCGATGCTTTGGGTATTTCCTTTTACTTCGAAACCCCGCATGCAGCCGATGATAGCAATGAATGCCCCGAAAAACGGCGCTTTAATCATACCTACTAAAAAATGCCTAAGCTCTACAGAAGCCTTAAATCTATCCAAATAATCGCTAAAGGCTATGTCTAAATACGCGTCACACACAATCATCTGCGCAAGGATACTCACGCCGTCTGCGATAAAAATAACTAGCGGCATGATTAGTACCATCGCGATAATGCGCGGCATCGCAAGAAAATAAAACGGATCAAAGCCCATCGTCCTCATCGCATCAATCTCTTCTGTGATCTTCATCACGCCAATCTGCGCCGTAAAGCTCGAAGCCGAACGACCCGCGATAACGATAGCGGCGATTAGAGGTGCTACCTCGCGAAGCGTCAAAGCACCCATTATATCAATGATATAGATGCTGGCACCAAATTTAGAAAGCATATCCGAGCCGATGTAAGCAAGCACGATGCCGATCAAAAATGCCGTCAATGAGACGATGAAAAGCGCGTCTATACCGCTATCTTTGATGAAATTTACGATTTCTTTGAAACGGAATTTCATCGGATGAATTACAAAAGCCGCGAGTTTAGAAAAAAACTCGCCTAAAAAGCTTGCAAGGCTTAGCAAGCCTAGAATTCCAAGATGGCAATAAAGTCCGATCTGCGCTAAAAAATTTAGCCTGCGAGATTCGGGTACGTAGCTAAAATCGATCGTTTTATCATCCATAAAGCTTAGAATTTTGGCGGCTTTACTGCTATCCTCCACAAGGCTAACCCGCTTGCCGGCAAGGGCGTTTTTGATCATCAACGCCATGAAGTAGTCTAAATTTGAAATTTCGCTTAAGCTTAGCTCCAGCTCGTTTAAATTTTTTACCGCTTTTTTTAGTGCAAGTAACTGCGAGCGCGAGCTTTTGTAGTTCCACTGCCCGCGTAGCGATAAGGTGTTTTTCCCGCCCGAGCTTTCGAGCGAAAAGGCTAAATTCCGCAAAAATTTCTCTCCAAAATCAAAAAATAGGGGAAATTATAATATAATCAACCTTGGCATTTTATAAAATTTAATGGAGATTTATGCTCAGAGGCTTTTTTACAAATAGCGCAGGCACGCTGGTTTCGCGAGTTTTGGGTTTCGTGCGCGACCTGCTTACCGCATCGGTTTTGGGCGCGGGGATTTATAGCGATCTATTTTTCGTAGCGTTTAAACTGCCCAATCTTTTCCGCAGACTATTCGGCGAGGGAGCCTTTACGCAGGCGTTTTTGCCTAGTTTTACCGCCGCGCGCAAAAAAGGAATTTTTGCCGCAGCGGTGCTTATTAAATTTAGCATTTTCATCGCGCTTTTAACGGCGCTCGTGCTGCTTGCCGCGCCCGTTTTTACTAAAGTTTTGGCATACGGATTTAGCGCCGAGCAGATCGGTCTTGCGGTGCCATACGTGCGGATAAATTTTTTCTACCTTACGTTTATCTTCGTCGTTACGCTCTTTGCCTCGCTGCTTCAGTATCGCGACCACTTCGCTACGACGGCGTTTTCGACCGCGCTTTTAAATTTAGCGATGATCGCGGCGCTTCTGCTAGCTCGCGGCAAAGACGGCGCCACGGCGGTGCTCTATCTTAGCTTCGGCGTCGTAGCAGGCGGACTTTTGCAGCTTGCGGTGCATGTTTATGCGCTGAAGCTCACCGGCATGCTGCGCGTCTTAGCCGGCGGCTTTGCGCGGCTTGCGCGAGGCGATAAACCGCAGACGCAGGGCTTTTATAAAAATTTTTTCGCAGGCGTGCTCGGTGCGTCGGCACTTCAGCTAAGCTCGTTTATAGATACCTTCTTTGCGAGCTTCCTTGCTAGCGGCAGTATCAGCTATCTATACTACGCCAACCGCATATTTCAGCTGCCGCTCGCGCTTTTTGCGATCGCGCTTAGCACGGCGATCTTTCCGCGCATGAGCAAATTTGTAAAAGCTCGCGACGACGCGCAAGCTCTGGCGCTTGTCGAGCGCGGATTTTACTTCCTTTTGGCGCTACTCGGGCTCTCTGCGATAGGCGGCGTGATGCTGCGAAACGAGATCACGCAGCTGCTGTTTGAGCGCGGAGAATTTACCCGCCAAAATTCTATCGAATGCGCCGCAGTTCTCGGCGCATATATGGTGGGGCTCGTGCCGTTCGGGCTGTCTAGGATTTTTTCGCACTGGCTGTATGCGAATATGAAGCAGAAGCTAAGCGCGAAAATTTCGATCTGGTGCGTCTTTATAAACGTCGCTTTGTGCGCGCTGTTTTTTAAACCCTTCGGTGCGGTGGGGCTTGCGTTTGCAAGCACGATAACGGGAGCGTTTCTGTTCGGCTTCAACCTCTATTTTTTTGGATTTAATAACTTTTTGGCTATAATCCGCGCAAAAAAAATTATTGCGATCGCGGCGCTTTGTGCGGGCGAAGCGGCGATTTTATACATTTTAAAAGGCTTGTATTATGGTAATTTATGATAGTTTGAGCAAAAAGAAGCTCCCTTTTAAGCCCATTAGCGAGGGGTTAGCGCGCATTTACGCCTGCGGCCCGACCGTCTATGACGACGCGCATCTGGGGCACGCAAAAAGCGCCGTGAGCTTCGATCTGCTGCGCCGCGTACTGCAAGCCGAGGGCTATAAGGTTAAATTTGCGCGAAATTTCACCGATATAGACGATAAAATTTTAAAAAAGATGGCGGAAACAGGCAAGAGTCTGGGGGAGATCACGGAATTTTATACCAGCAGATATTTGCAGGATATGAGCGCGCTAAACGTCGCGGACGCGAGCATTTCGCCCAAAGCGACCGAAAATATCGCCGCGATCTGCGAGCTCATATCCTCGCTTCTTCAAAAAGGCTTTGCCTACGAGATCGCAGGGGATGGTATCTACTTCGACACGCGCAAGGACGGGGATTATCTAAGCCTTAGCGGCAAAAAAGAGGGTGCCTGCAAAAACATTGCCCGCGTCGCCTCAAACGATGCCAAGCACGACGAGAAGGACTTCGTGCTGTGGAAATTTGACGAGAATTGGTTTGATAGCCCGTTTGGCAAAGGGCGCCCGGGCTGGCACAGCGAGTGCGTAGCGATGATTTTAGCGCACCTTGATAGCGGCGATCCGAAATTTTGCATCGACATTCACGCAGGCGGCGCCGATCTGCTCTTCCCTCATCACGAAAACGAAGCCGCGCAGTGCCGCTGCGCCCGCCATAGAGCGCTAAGCAAATACTGGCTTCACAATGGCTTCGTGCAGGTAAATAACGAAAAGATGAGCAAGAGCCTCGGCAACTCCTTTTTTGTAGGAGACGCCCTAAAAATCGCACCCGGCGAGGCGCTGAGATTTTATCTCTTAAGCTCGCATTACAGGGCAAATTTTAATTATTCGGTGACCGATCTGCTTGCGAGTAAAAAGAGGCTCGATAAAATTTACCGCCTTAAAAAGCGTGTCCGTGACGTTTTAACTCCCGCTGCGGGGCAAAATTCCGCGACATGCGTATCTGAACATACCGCGCAAATTTCATCCGCAAGCTCTGCGCGGGCTTGCGGAGCTGCGGGGCAAAATTTAGCTTCGAACGGATCTCAAAGTTTAAGCCCAAACACGGCGCCGAATTCCAAGCCTAAAAATTCTGCGTCTGAACTGCCTGCTGCGGAGGCTAAATTTAGATCGGAGATGATGGAGTTTTTAAGCGATGATCTCAATACTTCAGGCGCGCTTGCGGTGCTTGATAGCTTCGTAGCAAGCGCGAACGAAGCTATCGATCGCGCACCAAAAGACAAGGCGCTAAAGGCTCAGATCGCCGCAAATTTGGAGTTTGCGAAGCAGACCCTTGGAATTTTATATGAGGATGAGACCGAATACTTTCGCTTCGGCGTGAGCGAGCAGCAAAGAGCGCAGATCGAGGAGCTGATAAAACAGCGCGCGCAGGCGAAAGCGGAAAAGGACTTTGCGAGCGCAGATGCCATCAGGGCGTGCCTTGCTGATATGAAGATCGAAGTGATGGATACGCCTAGCGGCACCGTTTGGGAGGTCGCAGCGGAGTAGACCATAAAATTTAGCATAAAATTTTACGCTAAATTTTATGATTTTTATGAAGCGAAGCGTAAATCCGAACGCTAATCCGCGCGCAATTTTGGAACAATTTTATTTGTGGTATCGCGATACAGCGGTGCGATATAGCCGTGGCAAAATGGAGTAACGCTACGGTGTCTGCGCGTATTTACCGCGTTTTATCGGCAATGGACGATGCGGCGGCGTGATATAGCGCGGTACAGCGGTAGCACTACGTGTCTGACTGTGCGTAAATTTCAGTGCGATTTTTATCGGCAATTGGCGATGCAGGGTTGTGCCGTAGCGCAGTGGAAGCAGCACTGCAGCGCACCTGTGCGTAAATTTTAACACGGCTGGTATAATGGAATGCGCTCCGCGACGTGCAAATTTCGGCGCGATTTTTATTCGGCGATATCGTACATAGTGTGCGCAGCGATGAAAGTCACGATTTCATTTGGTGATACGGCTGACGCAGCGGCAAAACCACAAGGCAGGCTGCGATTTTATTAGGTAGCGCGGTGAGTAAAAGCGCAATGCGGCGCGGCGATGCGAAGTCGCGATATAATTACGATACGGCACTTTGTAGCGTTTTTGTAGCGCCTCAAAGCATTTAACGCTTATGGCGTGCGAAAGCGAAAGATCGCGATGAATAAAAAACTCGCTCGCTTTAAGCGTTTAACGCTTTAAAAGCGGCAAACAAAAAAAGCTAAATCTCGGCGTCGTCCGCACGGTCGCCGCATGCGAGCGAGTTGATTTAGCGAGCTTGCGAAGCGCAAATTAGTCCCGCGCCGCCCCATAAATTTCGTGCTGCCTCGCGGCCGAAATTTTAAAATTTCAAGAATTTTGGGGTTGGAAATTCTAAAATTTCAAGAATTTTGAAATTTCATGAATTTTGAAATTTCATGAATTTTTGGATTTTAAATTTTAAAAATTTTATAAAAAAGGATAGCATTTGAACGGCTTTAAAACTTTACTATCGCGCTTTAAGCCCTATTTTAGGGATTATAAGCCGCAGTTTGCATTGGCGATTTTGGGTATGGTGATGACGAGCGTGGCGACTGCTGCGAGCGCGAAGCTGGTCGAGCCCGTTTTAAATAAAATTTTCGTCGAAAAAAACGAGCCGTATCTCTACACGCTTCCGATCGCGATCATCGTGGTTTTTGCGATGAAAAGCGGCGGTGCGTTTATGCAAAACTACTTCACCGCCTTCATCGGTCAAGACACGGTGCGCCGCTTCCGCGATAGGCTCGTCGCAAGCCTCGTGCGGCTGGACGTGGATTTTTTCAACCGATTCCGCACGGGCGAGCTCATCAGCCGCACGATCAACGACATCGAGCGTATCCGCGTCGTGGTTTCGAATATGATCCCCGATTTTTTCACGCAGATCATTACGATTTTGGGGCTTTTGGGCGTCGTGATCTATCAGAGCCCAAAGCTCTCTTTTTTCGCGCTCGTGGTCTTTCCGTGCGCGATATATCCACTCTCGCGCCTTGCAAAGCGGATGAAGAAAATTTCGCGCGAGTCTCAAGAGAAAACATCCGATATCTCCTCGGCGCTCAGCCAAATTTACTCCAACATCGAAATCGTCAAGGCAAGCAACGCCGAGAGCTTTGAAGTGGAGAAATTTAACGCCGAAAACAAGAAATTTTTCGGTCTAAATTTAAAGGCGGTCGTAACGACGTGCCTGGTAAGCCCGATCATGGAGATGCTAGGCGCCGTGGGCATCGCCGTGGTGATCATCGTCGGAGGACAGGAGGTCATCGCGGGCCAGATGAGCATCGGCAGCTTTTTCAGCTTCCTTACGGCGCTTTTTATGGTTTACACGCCGATAAAAAAGGTCTCATCGCTCTACAACAATATGCAAGACGCCATCGCGGCGAGCGAGCGGACGTTTGAGCTCATAGACTTGGAGCCTACGATCGTCGGAGGCGGCAAGCAGATGGGCGAGATAGGCTCGGTGAGCTTTTGCGACGTGTCGCTAAACTACGGCGACAAGGCGGCGCTGAAAGACATAAGCTTTAGCGTCAAAAAGGGCGAAATTTTAGCGCTCGTGGGAAACAGCGGCGGCGGCAAAAGCTCGGTCGTGAACCTTCTGATGCGCTTTTACGACGCAAGCAGCGGTAAAATTTTATTCAACGGCAACGACGAGATCGGCGAGTTTAGCATCCCTAGCCTGCGCGAAAATATCGGTCTCGTAAGCCAGCGCGTCTATATTTTCAACGACACGATCGCACAAAACGTAAGCTACGGAGCGGAATTTAACGAGCAGCGCGTCATAGAGGCACTCAAGCTCGCCAACGCCTATGAGTTCGTAAGCTCGATGAAGGATGGAATTTACACCGTGCTTAGCGAGTTCGGCGCAAATCTTAGCGGCGGACAGCGCCAGCGTATCGCCATCGCGCGCGCGCTGTATAAGGACCCGCAAATTTTAATATTCGACGAGGCGACTTCGGCGCTGGATAACGCAAGCGAAAAGGAGATCTCAAACGTCATCGAAAAGATCAAACAAAGCAAAATCGTCTTTGTAATCGCTCACCGCCTCTCCACGATCGAGCGCGCCGATAATATCGCCGTGATGAAAAACGGCCGCATTCTCGCCATCGGCACCGACGTGAAGCTGACGGGCGAATGCGAGGAGTATCGCAGCCTAAAGGGGATAATGCAAAACGGTTAGAGTTTTAAAATTCTGCGCCTTTTGCTCCCCGGTTTTGCCCTACGAAATTTTAAAATTTTATCTTTGAAGCAAACCGCATAAATTTATCCGCAAAGATTGAAATTTTGCCACGCGGATTGCGGTTTTGGCTGCAGGGCTTTTTGATAAAACTCGTCTCTTTGATGCGACGAGGCACGACTGCCAGAGCTTTAACGTTTGGATTAAAATTTTATCTTAAAATTTCAGCGCTTCGTTGCGAGCCCGCCTCTAAATTTAAACGCTCGCGCTGTTTTAAAACCGCTGCGGTAAAATTTTATCGTACGCTGGGCTTTTCGGCGCACTACCTGCACTTGATCTTAGGCATCTGCGATAAAATTTTGGCTTGATTTTCCTTTATAAATTTTCGCATCTTTTTAAAATCTCTATCCGAATCGAAATTTTTCGCGTATTGCACAAGTATAAGTCCACAACTTTGCATATCTGCAACCATTAGATCGACTTCATATTTATTGAAATTAGGATCTCCGGGGGCAGGCGGATTAAGGATCGCTATTACGGCTTGCGTAGGGCTAGTTTTTATGATATCAAGGGAGCGCCACTCATCTTTTTTTCTCACTTCATTGGACTTCGCTATCGTTTCATATATCCCGTATATATACCCATCGATACTTTTTACATCGCCGTAGTACGATATGGACACGAGCTTACTCCATTTATATTCCTCCTCATCGCTTAAATAATAATATGCCGCCACGAGATTTTTATACTTTTGAGTAAAAGTTTCTCCATCTATCATAATGCTTTGTGGTAGTTCGATTGTGCTATACGCTTTCTTTACTTCGGGGGTTTCCGATCTATACGCCTTACCTTGAAACGCCGCACACCCACCAAATATCGCCGTTAGTAAAAATGCGATTAGAATTTTTAATCTCATACATGATCCTTAAAATTTTTCAGATATTTTGCCATAAAAACCGAGCTTTAATCAATAAAAGGCTACAATACGCCAAATTTAATTCCAAGGGAAAGTCATTGTTTGAATCTATGCGCGCGGCACGCTCGCTAAGCCCCCTATTTCTGGGGATTTTCTTTATGTTTATCGGCGACGCGCTAGTCATCGCAAGCGCGGGCATCATGCTAAAAGAATCCGGCCACAGCGAGCTTGAGATCGGAGCGATTTCGGCGTTTTTCTTTTTAGGTGCGATCTTTAGCGGCTTTTTTGTGCCTTCGATAATCGGCGCACTCTCATACGTGCGAGCGTATGCGGTCTTTACGGCACTTTTCGGCATCGCGGCGATGCTGCACGATCTTGGCTCAAACCTCGTATATTGGGCAATTTTGCGCTTCATTTTGGGCTTTTGCTACTACGCGCTTTTGATGATAATCGAAAGCTGGATAAACTCAAAGATCACAAACTCCATCCGCTCCCGCGTGCTGGCGATCTACGAAGCGGTTTTTTACGGCGCGTTTGCGATAGGAGTTATAATCTTGGCGCTAAATTTCGGAACGATGAAGGTCTTCGTGCTAAGCGCATTTTTCATCATCCTGGCGCTGCTACCGGTAAATTTAATCCGCTTCAACCCTCCTAGAGTTCCCGCTCGCATGCGCGTCTCGATGCCGCAAATCTCGATCGTGCCGCCGCTTGCGTTTGCGACGGTGGTTTGCGCGGGCATTTTGATTAACGGCTTTTTTTCGATGGCGAGCGTTTTCGTGTTAAGCGCGGGGCTTGGAGTCGGCTCGGTGGGGGCATTTATGGGATCGGCGATGGCAGGAGGCTTCTTAGCGCAGCTCGTCTGTGGCACTATTTCAGATAAGTTTGGTCGCAAACGCGCCATAATGATAGTTTGCGCCGTAGGTCTTATTTCCTGCGTGGCGCTATTTTTTGCTAAAAGCTTCATCCTAACGTGCGCGCTTGCGTTGATGTTGGGATTTGGCGCTTTCCCTTTGTATTCGCTTGCCATAGCGCGCGCAAACGACTCCATCACCGGCGAGGGCGCATCTCGCGTGCAAATTTCAGCGGCAATGCTCTTTATCTATTCGAGCGCGTCGCTCTGCTCGCCTTTGATAATCGGCGCGATGATGAAATTTTTGGGCGCAAACGGCTTTATTTGGGTGTTTTTCGCAGCGATGAGCTTTTTATTTATATTTGCTATCTTCCGCCCCGAGATCGCGCCGAAAAGATAGCTTTAAAATTTTAAATTTTTTCGTAGATCAAAAATTTATAATAAAATGCCGCGATTGCAAACATAAAGCCCATGCCGAAGGTGATTTGCGAAAGCGAAAATCCAAGCTCGAAAAAAAATCCGATCGCAGCCGACACGAGCGTCGCGACGATGAAATACGCCATGTCGTTGTAGGCGATGACGCGCCCGAAAAACTCCCTGTCGACGTGGCTTTGCAGCTGCGTAAAAGAATATGACCACACCGTCGTGATGAAAAATCCCGCTGCGATCATGCCCGCAAACGAAAGCCAGTAGTTAAACTCCAGCACAGCCCACAGCGCAATGCCCGCAAACTGCCCCAGCAATAGCCAAAAAAACGTATGTTTATTAACGATCTTGCTTAACCATATCTGTCCGAAAAACGCAGCCGCCGAGCGCGACATATTCATAAGCCCGATGACTAGCGAGGCGCTTAAAATTTCTTTGTATTTATACTTCGCAAGAAGCGCGATGAGATTGTCGTAGGTGGTGACGGCGACGAAGGCGTGAAGGACGATGAGATGCACGACCAAAGGATGCGAGCGCAGGTAAGAAAACCCCTCTTTGAGCATCTTAAACACGGGCCCTGGCGCGTTTTTTGCAAGGTCTTTAAAATTTAGCCGCAGCAGGATGAAAAATGCAAAAATGTATAAACAAAAGTCCAAAATAAATGCCGCTCGCACGCCGAAATAGTGGATAAAAATGCCTGCACTCGCCATTCCGAAGGTATATGTGATCGTCCAGATAATGCCCGTCATCTCGTTAGCAAGCTTGAGATAAGGGCGGCTTAGAAATTTCGGCAGCGTGGAAGATTCGGTCTGAAAAAACAGCGTGCCTGCGACGCTTCGCACGACCACGATCAGAAGCAGTAGCCACAGATAATTCAAACTATCGATAAAAATCAGCATGAAAATACTGATCATCTCGGTTATAAACATCGCCGTCATCAGCGGCTTTGGTTGAAATTTATCCACGATGATGCCGTTAATGGGCGCTAAAAAAACATTCGGCACGAACGAAACGACGCCCACCGCCGTAATCGCCCACACCGGCGCGCCAAGTTCAATCAGTAGCGTAGCGACCCCCACCACTGAAAACCACAAGCCGAACATACATATAAAACCCGCCGAAAAGAGCAGGCGGTAGTTGCGTGAATGTCGAAGCAGCACGATGTATCTGATCATAAAATTTTATCCCGTAATTTAATATAAAAAATCTAGCGAAATTGTATCACGGCGCGCCTTAAAAGCCAAAATAAGCTAAAAATGCTATAATTGCGAAATTTTAATTCAGGAGTGAAAATGGAAGGGTTCGTAACTACGGTAATAGTATTTTGCGTCCTCATCGCGGCAATTCTAAAGATGGGGGTCAAGATCGTCTCACAATCGGAAATTTTAATCATCGAGCGGCTGGGTCGCTTTCACAAGGTGCTCGACGGCGGCTTTCACATCATCGTGCCGTTTTTTGACGCGGTACGCGCGAAGATGAGCGTGCGCGAGCAGCTGGTGGACATCAGCAAGCAGCAAGTCATCACTAAAGATAACGTCAACATAAGCGTAGATGGTATCGTGTTTTTAAAAGTCATCGACGGCAAGATGGCGCTTTACAACGTCGAGGATTATCGTCGCGCAATTTCAAATTTAGCGATGACGACGCTACGTAGCGCGATCGGCGAGATGAGCTTAGACAGCACGCTTAGTTCGCGCGATCAGCTAAATTCCAAGCTGCAAATCGCTCTGGGCGACGCCGCGGATAACTGGGGCGTAAAGATCATGCGCGTGGAGATTTCCGAAATTTCGGTACCGCACGGCATCGAAGAGGCGATGAATATGCAGATGAAGGCCGAGCGCGAAAAGCGCGCGATCGAGCTTAAAGCCGAGGCTGAAAAAGCGGCTCTCATCCGAAACGCCGAAGCGCTAAAGCAGGAGAAGGTGCTCGAAGCCGAGGCGATCGAGCGTATGGCGGATGCGAAAAAATATGAGCAGATCGCGCTCGCGCAAGGTCAAAAGGACGCGATGGACAGTATAAATTTAGCGATGAGTGCTTCCAGCTTTGCGGCGGAATACCTGCTCGCGCAGGGTCGCGTAAACGCCTTCAGCGAGCTGTCCAAAAACTCGAGCAAGGATAAAATTTTGATCCCTTACGAAACAAGCGAGCTTCTCGGCTCTCTTAGCGTGCTTAAAGAATTCCTCGGCAAAAACGGCGCGAAGGAGCTCAAATGAACGCGCTGATTTTTATCATAATCGGCGTGATTTTGGCGATCGTCGAGCTTTTGGTGATGGATTTTACCTTTATATTTTTCAGCGCCGGATTTTTCATCACGGGGCTTTTGAGCTTCGGCTTTCATCTTGATTGGGACGTGCAAATTCTGCTTTCGTTCGTGCTTTCTTTCGTGCTTCTGATCGCATTTAAAAAGCCGCTAAAATCGCGCTTTTTCAAACCCGAAGAGAAACATGAGGATAACTTTTTAGACGAAAGCGGCACCGGCACCGTCAAAAACGGCATGGTCTATTTCAAAGGCACGTTTTGGAAAAGCGATGAAATTTCAGAGTTTGACGAAGGTGACCGCGTCGAAATTTTAGGCGTAAAAAACGGCCAAATCGTGATTAAAAAAGATAACAGTCGAAATTCTAGCGGCGCAGACAGCGTAAATTTAAATGACGGCGGTGCAAATTTAGGCGACGCGGACGGCACGAGTGCCGACGATAAAAAATCTAACGCCGCCGCGAGCGATGTAAATTTAAAGGGAGCCAATGGCTAGAATGAGCGCCGATGAGGCGCTAGAGCTGATCGAGCATGCCGATCTAAACGAGCTTGGGCGCGCGGCGTTTGCGCGCAAGCGCGAGCTGCACCCGGACCGCGTCACGACCTTCATCATCGATCGAAACATAAACTACACCAACGCCTGCATGATAGATTGCAAATTTTGCGCATTTTATCGCCACGCAAGCGACGCGGACGCCTATGTGCTGAGCTTTGAGCAGATTAGTGAAAAGATCGAGGAGCTCATCGCCGTGGGCGGCACGCAAATTTTATTTCAAGGCGGCGTCCATCCGAAGCTGAAAATCGAATGGTACGAGGATCTGGTGGAGTTCATTCGCAAAAATTATCCGAGCATCACGATCCACGGCTTCTCGGCGATCGAGATCGATTATATCGCGCGCCTTAGCGGCATCAGCACGCTCGAAGTGCTTCGCAGGCTGCAAGCCAAGGGGCTCTACTCGATGCCCGGAGCCGGAGCCGAAATTTTAAGCGACCGCGTGCGAGAGCTAGTAGCGCCGCGCAAAAGCGATAGCGCCACGTGGCTTAGAGTACACGAGGAGGCGCACAGCATCGGCATGAAAACGACCGCCACGATGATGTTCGGCACGCTGGAAAGCACGCGCGAGATCGTAGAGCACTGGGATAAAATCCGCGAGCTGCAAGACCGCACGGGCGGCTTTCGAGCGTTCATTTTATGGAGCTTCCAGGGGCAAAACACCCGCCTTTTGCGCGAGCATCCCGAGATCAAAAAACAAAGCCCGAACCGCTACCTGCGCCTGCTCGCCGTTTCGCGGCTATTTTTGGATAATTTCAAAAACATCCAAAGCAGCTGGGTCACGCAGGGCAGCTACATCGGGCAGCTGGCGCTGAAATTCGGCGCGAACGATCTTGGAAGCACGATGATGGAGGAAAACGTCGTAAAGGCGGCAGGCGCGAGCTTTCGGATGAGCAAGGACGAGATGATAGCGCTGATCCGCGACATAGGCGAAATACCCGCCAAGCGCAACACCAACTACGATATTTTGGAGACGTACGCTTAGGCGCGGGTTTTGCGTGTTTGCGGCAGAAATTTATGCGCTTACGGCTAGAATTTAGCGGTAGAATTTTGCCTTAAAACAGATAGCGAATTTTCTCGAACGAAATTTAAAATTTGATATCGGATAGGTTTAAATTTACTGGCGCAAGCGGAATTTGCACGGTAAAATTTCATTTTGCTGTGGAATTTCGCCTTAAAATTTTACGGACGCGAAATTCCGTGGCGCGGCGTTTCGG
>NZ_CALIJA010000122.1 GCF_938017615.1 uncultured Campylobacter sp.
CGTCGCCGCGCCCGCAAAATAGGAGCATAAAAACATCTCTATCATTGTTTTTCCTTTAATTAAATTTTCACTGATTTAAAGCGCTCGTAAAGCTTGGTCGAAATGACTGCGAGCAAACGTATTTCAAAACGAGTAGATTAAATTCTACCGCGCCCACAAAGCAAGCACACGATGAAAAATGGCGCGGGCAGAATTTCGCCGATAAAAGGGCAAAAATTTACCGCCACAGCGATTACAAAATACACCAAAGCACAAACGGCAAGGCAAACCACTCCACAATCACCAACTGCCTGGCGATCTCAAACTTCACTGAAACGACGCGAACCGATTAAATCAAGCTGGCCTAGAGGAGTCGATCAGAGCGAAAGATCAAAACGATCAAATCAAGCCGATCGATCTAATCAGCCAAGGCAAAACGGCTAGTGCTTTTTATCTCTAAAAAATCTAACGATCTTAGCCTGCAGCTTGAACCACTCGTTAAGCTCCATTATAGGGTGCCCGGCGTAATTTTTACCGCCCGCTAGATCCTTGCTTATACCGCCGCGCGCCGCGATCTGAGCGAAATCGCCCACGCTTACGTGCCCGCCACTGCCGCTCTGTCCGCCCATCACGACGTTGCGTCCGAGCGTCGTCGAGCCCGCAAGCCCAACTTGAGAGACGATGAGACAGTTTTGCCCAAGCTCGCAGTTGTGCCCGATCTGAACGAGATTGTCGATCTTGCTGCCGCGCTTAACGATCGTCGAACCGAATACCGCGCGGTCGATCGTCGTGCACGCGCCGATCTCGACCTCGTCTTGCAGCACGACGTTGCCGTTGTGATAAATTTTAACGTGCTCACCCGTTTTGGTGTGCGCGTAGCCGAAGCCGTCGCTTCCGATGACGGCGTTTGCGTGGATTATGCAGCGCTCGCCGATGATCGTGTCATTGTAGATGACGGCGTTTGCGTGGATCACGCAACCGCTTCCGATATGCACGTCATCGCCGATATACGCGCCGCTTAAAATGACGCAGTTTTCGCCGATTGTGGAATTTACGCCGATATGCACGCCCTGCGCGATCTGCGCGCTGGCGGCGATCTTTGCGGGCACGCCGCTGCGAATGAGGGGCTTAGCAAAATGCGCGCTTAAGATTGCAAAGGCTAGGTGCGGATTTTCGCACTCCAGCGCTCGCACACCGCTTGGGACTACGGTGCCGCTTTTTACCAACACGGCGGCTGCTTTGGTGGCGGATAAAAATTTCTCGTTTTTGTCGCTATCGCAGTAGCTTAGCTCGCTTTGCCTTGCGTTTTGAAGCGAATTTATCGCGGTGATCTCCGCGTCCGCTCCGCCAAGCTCTATATTTAAAATTTCGGCAATTTTGGATAATTTCATTTGCGCTCCTTTGATTAAATTTTATCGCCGCTTACATATCCAGCGCGACGCTGCCGCCGCGGACGACGTCGATCGGATTGTATTTTTTTATCGTCTTTAAAAATCCGTCGATGCGGTCTGCGTCGTCGCACGCCATGATGACGATCTTGCTGTCGTCGCTGTTTGCGATGCTGCCATTGTAGGCTTTTAAAACTGCATCGAGCCCCGCTAAATTTTCGCCCAGCGCGATCTTTACCAAAACCATCTCCTTTTCGACGAATTTTGCATCATCGATGACCTTGTAGACGGGGATCAGCTTATGAAGCTGCTTAGTGATCTGCTCTATGACGCGCTCGTCGCCCGAAGTGACGATGCTAAGGCGCGATAGACCGGTATTTGGGATCGGTGCAACGGTAAGGCTGTCGATATTATAGCCGCGCCCCGCAAAAAGCCCCGAGATCCGCGACAAAACGCCGTGCTCGTCGGTAACGACGACCGAGATTACTCTTCTTATGCTATTCATCCTAAGACTCCTGCTCAAAAATCATATTATAAAGCGCGCCGCCTGCGGGCACCATCGGCCAGACGTTTTCGAAGCGATCGATCTTAGCCTCGATGACGCTTACCTTTTTACTCGCAAGAGCCTGCTTCAGCGCATCTTCAAATTCCGCTTTTGTGCTGACGCTAAAGCCCACGCCGCCGAAGCCCCCCGCAATTTTTACGAAATCAGGCTGCGAGCTAAGATCGGTCGATGAGAAACGCTGCCCGTAAAATAAGCTCTGCCACTGCCGCACCATGCCTAAGAAATTGTTGTTTAATACAATATTTATGACGTTTAGGCCGCTCGCGCTCGCAGTCATCAGCTCTTGGATATTCATCAAAATCGAGCCGTCGCCGCTGAAATTTATAACCGGTCTATCTCCCGCATAGGCCTTCGCGCCCAATGCTGCGGGCAGGCCGTAGCCCATCGTGCCCTGCCCTCCGCTACTTAGCAGAGTGCGCGGCTTGCAAAACGGATAAAACTGCGCGACCCACATCTGATGCTGCCCCACGTCCGTAGCGATGATAGCATCCTCGCCCGCGATTTTCGCGGTACTTTGTATAACCCACTGCGGCTTTAAAATTTCATCGCTGTCGTTAAATTTAAGCGGGTGAATTTCATCGTATTTGCGGATGAGTTCGCGCCACTGCTCGAAATTTTGAGGGCTGACCTCATTTTTAATGCGCGGCAGCATCTCCTCTAGCACCGATTTTACATCGCCAACGATCGGATAATCCGCGTTTATGATCTTTGAGATCGAGCTAGGATCGATATCGACGTGGATGATCTTTGCGTTTTTGCCGAATTCGCTAAGCTTGCCGGTGACGCGATCGTCAAATCTCGCGCCCAAGCAGATTATCAGATCCGACTCGCTAAGCGCCATATTTGCGGCGTAGCTGCCGTGCATTCCGACCATGCCTAGATTTAGCTTATCATCGCTTCGCACGGCCCCTAGCGCCATAAGGGTTTCAACGACCGGGATCTGCGCAAACTCGCTAAGCTCGCGCACCAGCTCGCTAGCACCCGCGCTAATAACGCCGCCTCCGATGTAGAGGATAGGCTTTTTGCAGCTTGCGATTAACTCGACGGCTTTTTTGATCTGTTTGGCGTTACCCCTATAATTCGGCTTGTAAGTCTGCATCTTGATTTCGTTAGGATATTCAAAAACACCCAGCTTCGCCGTTACGTCCTTCGGTACATCGACATGCACGGGCCCCGGTCTGCCGCTACGAGCGATATAAAAGGCCTCTTTTAAAATTCTAGGCAGCTCTTCGATTGTTTTAACCAGATAGTTGTGCTTGACGCAAGGGCGTGAAATCCCGATCGCATCGATCTCTTGAAAGGCGTCGGTGCCGATGAGCGAGGTCGCCACCTGACCACTGATAAGCACGATCGGGATGCTATCGCTATACGCCGTAGCAAGCCCCGTAAGCGCGTTCGTAAATCCAGGACCGCTCGTGACGACTGCCACGCCCACCTTGCCGCTAGCGCGCGCGTATCCGTCCGCAGCCATCGCCGCAGCCTGCTCATGGCGCACCAAAATGTGTCTGAAGTATTTTTGTTTGTAAATTTCATCATAAATGTTTAGCGCTGCGCCGCCCGGGTAGCCAAAAACCACCTCGATCCCCTCCTGCCGCAACGCCTCCACGATCATCTGCGATCCGCTAATTTCTTTCATACGCCCATCCTGTTTCGTTGGAATAATTTTGTGATTATATTATTTTGTATATAAATTTTACGAATTTTAGGCGGTAGATTGAGTAAAATTTTAAATTTAATAACGGCGCAGACGGGGCAAAATTTCGGAATTTAGCGAGAGTAGAAAAGGCAAATTTAAAATTTAGCCATAAATTTAAAACGGACGGGATGTTCGGATTTAAAATTTTAAAGTGCAGATTTGTTTCGACCAAACGCGGCACGGCAGTTTTAACGTAAAATTTTAGCTTGAAATTTTACCACGTAAGCTGCTAATTAAATTTACAAAATTTTTTGAAATTTTATCGTAGCGCAGAGCGATGCCAGCGTAAATTTGAAATTCCATAACTACGAAATTTTAAAATTTAGCCGTAAATTTAGGGCGGGCGGAATCTCGATTATAAAATTCTAAAATTCCGCCCGCGTAAAATTAAATTTTAAAACCCTCTATCTACCTGCACGCCTACGCCCACACTAGCGCAGTTGCCGCTTTGCGGATCGCAGTCGCCGAAGCTTGTGACGCTACTGGATCTTTTTGAGCGGATCGTTCCCATATGCATAGGCACCGGCATGTTACGGCGCGAGCTTCCGCCAATCTCGCTATCGCTCATACTGCCAGAACTTCTCCTGCGAGAATAATCATCACGCGGAGGTGGCGGTGGCGGAGGAGGTGGTTTTATACCTCCCGGAGGTGGTGGCATGCCGCCAGGAGGTGGTGGCATGCCGCCAGGAGGCGGAGGAGGTGGCGGCATCATACCACCAGGAGGTGGGGGTGGCGGAGGAGGCGGCATGCCGCCGCGTCTATCATATCCTCGTGGAGGTGGAGGCGGAAAAGTACCGGTTTCGGTAATAGTGATGCCGTTTCCGTAATTTTCCACGCGTCTATAAGTGGAGCCTCCGTAAACCGTGCGGGTGCGGGTCTTTTCGACCACGACTATATCGCGATCAGGCTGCACCGGCTGCTGCACGTTAGCTCTAGGCGATATTTCAAAGCTCTTCTGCAGTTTAGCAGTATCGTAACTTGCAAAGCCGTTGATGCCCTTTAGCTCATCTGCACTTGAAATTTCGCGCTTTTGGCGGTATTGCATAAGCATATCCGCCCTACCCGCATCAAGCCCACCGATCGTCATCAGCTCGTAGCGACTAGCTTCGTTTATGTTGATTTTCGCCAAGGCGAGGCTCACTAAAAGAGCCAAAATCACTAAATTTTTCATGTGCGCTCCTTTGTTGGAA
Source organism: uncultured Campylobacter sp. (assembly GCF_938017615.1). Taxonomy (GTDB): domain Bacteria; phylum Campylobacterota; class Campylobacteria; order Campylobacterales; family Campylobacteraceae; genus Campylobacter_B. The sequence goes on from NZ_CALIJA010000122.1 coordinate 4,819, forward strand.
GTTACCAAATTCTAAACCCTCACGATAAATCTTTGATTAACACGCAAGCAAAATTTTGCTACAATTGCCTATCTTATTTCAAAGGATCAACCGATGAACGGAATTTTGCTCCTATGCGACGAACCCGCCGCCTACCAATCCGAGCTAAAAAAACTAGATAAAATTTTATCCATGAGCTTTCACAACGTTTTGCAACTTTGCATCGCTGGCGACAATGCCCTTTTTAGCAGGGGTGAGCTTGAAAAAGCGCTTGCAAACGGGCAGGATGAGCGCGTGCGAAAGGCGGCGATAGAGCGATTTACACAGATTTTAGAGCAGTGCAATTTTGTGCTGGTTCGCGGCGCAGCGGGAGCCGATCTGCGCGAGCTAAATTTACAAATCGCAAAGGATCTAAATATCCCAGTTTGCGGATTTTATCCTAACGAAATTGCCGCGCGCATCGGCATGCGCTTGATCACCGCAGCAAAAGCGGTAAGCTTTGCCAGCATATATGAGGATAAAATTTCATTTTCCGCGCTAAGACCTGCACAAGATGGCGCAAATTCTAAAGAATCGGAGCTTTGCGGTAAAAATTCCGCCTGCGAAAGCGATGCAAAATTTCACGACGAAAATTCCGCTTGCCAAAGCGGCGCGATAGAGCTTGATAAAGTCGTTGCCGACAAAAGCTACTTCACGGACGCCGCAAACTCCACGCGCTGTGAAATTCTAACCCCGTTGAAATTTGAAAGCAAGCTCTACGCCAAGGCTCGCGCGAACGTTAAAACCGTCGTGCTTCCAGAAAGCGACGATGAGAGAATTCTGCGCGCGGCTGCGATTATAAAACAAAGTGGTGCGGCAAATTTGATCCTTCTAGGGCGCGAGAACGAAGTGCAAAAAAGCGCGCGCGAGCTAGGTCTCGATCTAAGCGGAGTTAAAATTTTAGATCCGCAGACGGATTTAAATTTAGAAAAATTTGCGCGCGATCTATATGAGCTTCGCAAGGCAAAGGGTATGAGCGAGGCTCAGGCGCGCGATTTAGTTCGCGATCGCACCTACTTCGGCACGATGCTCGTGTATGAAGGGCTAGCCGATGCGATGGTAAGTGGCGCGAGTACGACTACTGCGGAGACGATCCGCCCCGCGCTTCAGATCATCAAGACAAAGCCGGGCATCGCTACCGTTAGCGGCGCGTTTATAATGTGCCTGGATACGCAGGCTCTGCTTTTTGCCGACTGCGCCGTGGCGCCGAGCCCGAGCGCAGAGTATCTGGCGGGTATCGCGATCTCAAGCGCCGCGACCGCAAAGGCGTTCGGGCTTGAGCCGCGCGTGGCGATGCTAAGCTACTCCAGCGGCGATAGCGGCAGCGGTGATAGCGTGGAATTTATCAAAACTGCAACGCAAAAAGCGCGCGAAAAGGCGCCTGATCTCACAATCGACGGGCCGCTGCAATTCGATGCGGCGGTCGATGCAGCGGTCGCATCGAAAAAGATGCCCGGCTCCGCGGTCGCAGGGCATGCGAACGTATTTATCTTCCCTGATCTTAACTGCGGAAATATCTGTTATAAGGCCGTTCAGCGCACCGCAGGCGCTGTGGCGATCGGGCCGATTTTACAGGGCTTAAAAAAGCCGGTAAACGATCTAAGTCGCGGCTGTAAGGTCGCCGATATCGTAAACACGATACTTATCAGCGCCATTCAAGCAGGAGAGAATTAATGGATATCCTAGTCATAAATTCCGGCTCGAGCTCGGTTAAATTTAAATTCCACGATATGCTAAATCACGCCTGCATCGCAAGTGGGCTCATCGAGGAGATCGGCTCGACGCACGCAAGCGGAAGTATCAATTGCGCCAATGGACGAAGCATAAAAGTTGAAAACGAGCAAATTCCAAATCACGAGACCGCGATTGCGATCGCGATCGATCTTTTAAAACAAAGCGGAGTAATCAACGATCTAACTCAAGTAGGCGGTATCGGGCATAGAATAGTCCAAGGTGCGGATTATTTCGACGCTCCCGCGCTCATAGATGAGGACGTAATGGCTAAAATCGCCGAGCTTGCGCCGCTTGCGCCGCTACACAATCCCGCAAATTTAGCGGGCATCAAATCCTGCCTAAAGATCGCTCCGAAAATTCCAAACGTGGCGGTTTTCGATACGATATTTCATCAAAGCATCCCGCCGTATGCGTATATGTACGCGCTGCCGTATGAATTCTACGAAAAATACAAGGTCCGCCGCTACGGCGCGCACGGCACGTCGCATTGGTTCGTCTCGACGATGGGAGCGAAATTTTTGCGTAAAAAATACGAAAACTTCAACGCCATTACGCTACATCTTGGCAACGGCTCTAGCGTGAGCGCCATAGAAAACGGCAAGTGCATCGACACCTCAATGGGGCTAACGCCGCTTGAAGGTATCATCATGGGCACCAGATGCGGCTCGATTGATCCTGCGATCATCCCATACATCGAGCGCGTCGCGGGCTACAACGCGCAGGATATGGACGTTATAATGAACAAAAAAAGCGGACTGCTCGGCATCTGCGGCGCAAGCGATCTGCGAAAAGTATATGAAAAGATGGAGGATGGCGAGCCGCGCGCGAAACTTGCGTTTGAGATGCTCGTGTACAGCGTCGTTAAGATGATCGGGGCGTATTATGCCGTGCTCGGGCGAGTGGACGCTTTGATCTTTACCGGCGGTATCGGCGAGAATGCGCCGCATTTTAGGCAAAATGTCTGCGAGAAGCTCGCTCATATCGGCATCGAAATCGATGCGACAAAAAACGCCAAAAATACCGGCTCGATTAGAAATTTAAGCGCAGTAGATAGCAAAATCAAAACGCTCGTAATCCCCACCAACGAGGAACTTGCGATCGCTGAAGCTACGGTCGATACGATCAACAAAAACTCCGCGCAGATCGACTATCAGAAATACTCGGAATTTTAAATTTGATCTAGCGGGATTCCGCGGTTATTTTGCGAGCAAGCAACGCCAACCTGCCTTTTTTGTTAGGCAATTAATTTTGGGTCTTGGCTGCAAGTCTACGCTAAATGAAAGAGCCTTTTATTTTAGAGGCTTTCTGGCTAAGACGATACGAGAAATTGCTACGCTACGCGCGGGTTTAAATTTTATTTGTCGCTTCCGATAAAGCTTAAATTCTTGCTCGGAAGAGGCGGAGCGGAAGGGGCTATACTTGCGAAGCGCCCTTTTTTGCTTTGCCTGGGCCTCGCCTCGCGACCTCAAGCAGACCCCACCGCCCCAACCTGTATCTGCCTCACTGCGCGTTAGGGGCGGCGACGCTTTGTTTTTAAAAAAGCATTGCTCGGTTAAATTTAATAAATTTTATTTCAAATTTAACCGCAAAATTCCAAAACAGGTCCTTATTGTGAAATTTACCGGATAATAAGGCATAAAATTTTAAAATTTAGCGCAAGCCGGGTTTTGACACGCAAATTTTATTAAAGGAGTGAACGATGAGCGATTTGCTAAATTCTCAAGGCGCGCAAGAGCAAGAGGCACCGTATCCCGATACGAAATTTATTAAATTTTTCGGGCGACTTTACGCGGCGGTTTTTGCGCTGTTTGCGATCACGGCGCTTAGTGTATTTGCGCTACCCGAAAACATTTTAGACGTAAGCGCGGCATGCGCGGACTTCGTTGGATTTATGAAGCGGTTTTTTCCAAACATCGCCGCAATCGGCAAAATAAGCCCGCACACGCAGCTTGCGGAATTTTACGTCGCGGCATTGTGGATACCTATTTTAACGGCTTTCGCGCTAAGCTGCGTGTATTATCCAATCGCCGTATTCTTATATGAAAAAGAGCTTCCCGCCGTCAAGACGCAGCTAATTATGCTTATCGGCATACCTTTTATCTATTGGCTTCTAAATAATTATTTCTACGCCGATTTTGCCATAAACGGCATCCCACACAAAGTAGGCAACGGGCGGACGTTTCCAACTTTTGCGAGCAGAGAGAGCCTGTTTGGTTGGCTATCGTTTTTTGGAGGCGGCTCAATGTTTTTTGGTATGTCTGTTCCGATTTTATTCAGTAATATAGTCCACTGGATATATCTATCGAGAAATAAAAGCTAAATTTTATAAAATCGCGGACGAATAACATTCCGCACCAATAACTTTCAGGGTCATTTTACGAGCGCAAAGCGAGCGAGCGATAAAATTCCGCGCTCCGTTTTAGAACAAAAACAAGCGACGATTAAATTTAAACGCCCTGCAATTAGAGCCTTTTTGCGCGGAATTTAAGCGACCAAACGACGATTAAATTTAAACCGCAGGCGGCTATTTCTAAATTTTAAATTTCACTAAATTTTAAAATTTTATTCGCGCCACGTAAGGCGGAAGGTCGTTATCTTGCCTGGCACGCTGTCGTAGGAGATAGAAAAGGAGTATTTTTTGCAGACCTCGCTTACGATGCTAAGCCCGATTCCAAAGCCGCCCTCGCTTGAGTTAAAGCGCGCAAAACGCCTAAAAATTTCGCCGCCCTTTTTACTATCGATCCCTTCGCCGCTATTTGAGATCGCTAGCTCGCCGTGCCTTAGCCGCACATCCACGTAGCCGCCTGCGTTTGCATATTTTACGGCGTTGCTTAGCAGATTGTCGATCAAGCGCGAAATTTCATAGACGTTCGCGCTCATGCTCGCATCCGCAAGATCGGTTTTAAGGCTTAGTCTGCGTTTTTGAATAAACGGCGCGAAGTATTCGCAGCGCGAAGCGACGAGGCTCTTTAGATCGATCGAGCTAATCTCGCCCTCCTTATTCATACCGAAGGTTAAAAACACGAGATCCTCGTAGATGCGCGAAAGCGTCTTAGCGGCAAGGTCGATATTAGCAACGCGCTTGGCGTTGTATTCTCCAAGCTCTGCGTGCCGCATCGTCTCGACGCTCATGGAGATAATGCTAAGCGGAGTATTAATCTCGTGGGTACTATCCTTGATGAAGCGATTTAGTGTGTCGATCTTATCGTAAAGCGGCTTTGTGCCTAGCCGCACCAGATAAAACGCCACGGCTAATATCACACCCAAAAGCGCTATCATCATCGCTGCTGTTTTGATACGAAGCGTTAAAATTTCGCCCTGCACGCTACTTCCAAGCAGAATGATTTTAGCCTTGGAAAAGGCGTTTCGCTCCTCCATATTTTGCAGATTTTCATAAATTCCTAGCCTACCGCCACTTATAAATTCCGCCTTTAGCTTCGCTTTATCAAGTGCGCCAAGCTCACCACTGCAGCCGTAAATTTCATCAGAGTTTGGCTTAAATATACACGCACTCACGCCCTTTTCGCGCTCAAAGTCCGCCAGTGAGCCCAACCCGTCCATGCTTGCTTTCATATAGATCATCATTTTGATCTCTTTTAGCTCTTTTATCCTGTGCGAAAGCAGCGCGGCTTCGTTCATCCTGTAATTTATCTTGAAAAAATATCCTAAAAACAACGCGCTTGAAATGAGATATAAAGATAGAATTTTAAGCGTTAAAGCGGTCTTTTCAGACATACAGATACCCTGCGTTGCGGCGGTTTATGATGTGCTCTTCGCCTAGGACGCGGCGCAAATTTTTGATATAAGTTCGCAGCGCTTCTTCGCTTGGCGTTTCGTTAAAAACATAGATCGCGGAGAAAATTTCATCCTTGCTCAAAAGCCTGTTTTTATTTTGCAAAAAAAGCGCCAGCAGCTCGCGCTCTTTGTTTGAAAGCGCGACGGGCACGCCCGATCTGCGTAGCTCTTTGCTTGCAAAATAAAATTTAAACTCGTCGTCTATGGTCACGAAATCATCGAAATTGTGGCTGAAGTTTCGCTTTATGAGCGAATTAACGCGCAGCAGCAGCTCTTTTAGTTCATACGGTTTTTTGAGATAGTCGTCGCAGCCGCTTTTAAAACCGACCTCAAGATCATCAAGTGTATTTAGCGAGGTGGCAAATATCGCGGGGGTGCGATCTCCGCTCTTGCGCAGCTCTTTTAAAAGTGAAAATCCGTCGCCTTTGGGGATTTTTACGTCAAAGATAAAAAGATCAAATTTTTGCTCGTAAGCAAGATCCGCGGCGCTTTGAGCGTCGCAACAAACGCACACGTCAAAGCCCGCGTCTTTTAGATATTCGCCGATGAGATCGCAAAGGGTCTCATCGTCCTCTACGAGTAAAATTTTACTCACTACATCTCTTTTTTCATCTCTTTTTTCATTTCGCCTTTCATCTCATCCTTCATATGTTTACCCTCTTTCATAGCATCCTTGTGCATATCTTTCATGTCGCCCTTCATCTCTTTCGCACCATTATGCATTGATGTATTGGCGTCCTTCATCTCATCTTTCATGCCCATGTCGGCAGCTACGGCAAAAGTGCCAGCAAATAGCGCACTAAGCGCAAACAAAGTAAGTTTTTTCATTACGTACTCCTTAAAAGAAATTAGCGGAATTATACTTCCGTAAAAGTGAAGTATGTGTGAAATTCCGAAAAAAATTCAAATTTAAATTTAAACGCCTGTAATTTCAAACGCGGAGCGGCTTAAATGCGCTCGGTCGGTCGCGATCTCTGAAATTTAAATCGCTCGCTACGGCTAGTCGAATTCTAAACGCGAATCAAAGCTAGCGAGGGCGCACGCCAACAGCGCATTGCCGAGCTTATTTTATCGAGGCAAAATAGAAATTTAAACCGCCGGCGAAACTAATTAAATTTATAATGCCACGACGCGCACGTCAAATCAAAAACGCCAAGCCAACCTTTGAGTCCGCGACCTCACGTGAGCTTTTAAATTCGCCATGCCGCATAAGCCCTTAAATTTAGTGCGGCGCAAGCGCACAGGGCGCGAAATCGCACCTAGTTTGCGGCGCAGCTTTTGATCTCATCCTCGCTTACGATCTCGTAGATCACGCCCGCGTTTTTGATAAATTCCTCCACGCGCGCGACGTGTGCGGGCTCTACGTTGATCACGAGGCTTCCGACGACGTTTTTATCAAGCCGCTCGAGCTTGCCCCAGACGATGTTAAAATTTATCTCCAAAGCGCGCGCCATATGCGTGATCACGCTGTCAAACGCGACCGCGGGCGGAAAAAAGAGCCTGATATTAACGCCGCTTGCGGGCAGCACCTCCTCCTCGCCCAAAAACTCCTTCATATTCTCATCCGGGTGCAAAAACAGCGAGACGATATCGCCCGAGTTGCTCACGCGCCCGCCCTTAAGCAGGATCGCGCGCTGCGCGATACCCTTTACGACCTCCATCTCGTGCGTGACGAGCACGATCGTAATGCCCAGCTCGCGATTGATACGGCGCAGAAGCGATAAAATTTGCGCGGTGGTGTTGGGATCAAGCGCCGAGGTCGCCTCGTCGGAAAGCAAAATTTTAGGGCTTAATGCAAGCGCGCGCGCAATCGCCACGCGCTGCTTCTGTCCGCCGCTAAGCTCGCTAGGATAGGCATTTGCTTTATCTGCAAGCCCCACGAGCTCCAAAAGCTCGGCAACGCGGCGCTTCGTGTGATCTTCAGGATGGCCCCAAAACGCAAGCGGCGTGGCGACGTTTTGCGCGACGCTGCGGCGGCTCATAAGCGCGAAGTGCTGAAAAATCATACCGATATTTTTACGCAGCTCGCGGATCTGCGCGGCGCTTAGCTCTCTTACCTCCCTGCCCTCTACTTTGAGGCTTCCTTCTTGATAGTCCTCAAGGCCGTTTACGCAGCGCAGCAGTGTGCTTTTACCCGCGCCGCTGCGACCGACGATGGCAAAAATTTCGCCCTGTTTCACCTCCAGGCTCACATCGTCGATCACACAGGTTTTACCATAAAATTTCTTTAAATTTTCTATCTTTATCACTCAAATTTCCTCGTTCATAATTCCGCTGAAACGCCCCCGAAATTTATAAAATTTCGCGCCTTAGTTCATCGGCGCTCTTTGGCGAAAGAAGCGCCGGAGCGATGTCAAATACGCTAAATGCGCCGCACTCGCCCCTTTGTGCCAGACGATACGCCGCGCGGGCGTAGGCCACGAGCACGCTTGCGGTAAATTCTGGATTTGAGTCAAGCTTTAGCGAAAACTCGATCAGATGTTTATTTTCGCCGCTCTCGCCCGTCGCTCCGCTTCGCAAAACGAATCCTCCGTGAGGGATGCCGCCGTGCTCTTTTTTAAGCGTCGCAAGACCCACGAAATGCACGCTCGTATCGTAGTCGGCGAAGTAATTCGGCATCGTTTTTATCTCGCGCTCGATGCGCGCCTTATCGGCGCCATCCTCGGCCACGACGTAGCACTCGCGCAGGTGTTTTTCGCGCGTGCCAAGTCTCGGGTTTTCGCCCGCGCGAACTCGCTCTAGCGCACTATCTATCGGCACGGTGTATTGGCGCGCGTCTATGACGCCCTCGATCCTGCGGATGGCGTCTGAGTGACCTTGGCTTACGCCTTTACCCCAAAATGTGTAGCTGCTGCCGTTTTCTAGCACGCTCTCGCCAAATAGGCGGCTTAGCGAAAACAGTCCCGGATCCCAGCCTACGGCGATGATACCAACTTTTCCGCCCGCTTTGGCGGCGGCGTCTACCGCGGCGAAGTGCTCAGGTATTTTTGCGTGCGTATCGAAGCTATCTACGACGTTAAAGCTCTGCGCAAACTCGGGCGTCTGCGTCGGCAGATCCGTCGCGCTACCGCCGCAAAGCACCAAAACGTCAAATTCGCCCTTGTGCGATAAAATTTCATCCGCGCTAAATACCGGAGCGCCGCATGTTTTTACCTCGCTTGGATTTCTGCGGCTAAAAACCGCCGAAAGCTCTAAATCTTTGCTATTTCGCACGGCAAGCTCCACGCCGCGACCTAAATTTCCATATCCTAAAACTGCTATTTTTATTTTTTCGCTCATTTTTTACCCTTCAAATTTTAAAATTTAGCGCGTAAAACGGCGCGCCGCCGATGAAATTTTACCTCAGTAGGAAATAATAAATCACATATAACCAACTTAAAAATCCGTGGATTATCGCCCACATTATGCTTTTATTGGCTCCCCACGATAGTGCGACGGCTATGACCGTGCCTAATGTAAATCCACCGATACTACCTTTTGACATATTTTTCTCCTTGATTTAAATTTAGACTCAAACGAGCGGACTACTCGCCAAACGCCTTTAGTTCGTCGCATACTTTGGCGAATTTTTCCTGCGCGCTTTGCAACCCTTCGCGGTTGGCTTCAACCACGGCTTGCGGGGCGGAGGCAACGAATTTCTCGTTATTTAGCATGCCTGAGAGCTTTTCGATCTCTTTTTGCAGCTTTGCTTTTTGCGCGTTAAGACGCGAAATCACGCCGCTAAGATCGACCCCCTCAAGCGGCACGAAGCTTTCTAAATTCTCGCTCACGTCGCGGGCGGAATTTGCGATGTTTTGCTGCGTAAATTCCACTTCATCGACCTTGGCAAGCGTTTTGATGTAGTCCGCAGCAGCGCTTAGATCGACTGCGGATTTGACGTAGGCTTTGGCTACGCGCGCATTGCCGAGCTCGATCGTCGCCTTTGCGCGGCGAATGCTAACGATCGCTTCGATAAGAAGCGAAAATAGCTCCTCGATCCGCTCGTCGCGCTCGCCAGGATGTGGGTATCTCATCACCATGATGGAGCACGAATCTTGCAGCTTCGTGCCACTTAGCTCCTGATACAGATACTCGCTTAGAAACGGCATAAACGGGCTTAGCAGCTTCATCGCTTCTTTAAAAATCATACCTAGCTCGCCGATCGCAGCCTTGTCCGCCTTGCTAAGCTCGATGCCCCAATCGCAAAACTCGTCCCAAAAAAACTTATAAAGCTCGGTCGCAGCGTCGTTGAAGCGGTAAGTATCTAGGCTCTCGCGCACGGAATTTACGCAGCAGTTAAAGCGCGAAAGCATATATCTGCCGAGGCTCGTTTTGATCCGCGCCACGTCCAAATCATCGAATTTAGAAGCGTTTAAAAGCAAAAATTTGCTCGCGTTATAGAGCTTATTCGTAAAATTTCTATATATCAAAAGCTTATCGTCGCTAAGGCGCAAATCGCGCCCCTGCACGCACAAAATTGTAAGCGTAAAGCGCAAAATATCGGCGCTAAATTCGTCTATTTTTAGCAGCGGATCGACTACGTTTTTGCTCGATTTGCTCATCTTTTTGCCGTCTTTGTCCTTAACTAAGGCGTGCAGGTAGATGTCGCGAAACGGCAGCTCGCCCATGGCGTTTTGGCACTGAAACATCATGCGCGCGACCCAGAAAAACAAAATGTCAAAGCCGGTAATCAGCATGGTATTCGGATAAAATTCGCTCAAATCCTCCTCAAACCACTTCTCGTTTTTTAATACCTCGCCGTTGCCCCAGCCAAGCGTGCTGATCGGCCAAAGACCGCTTGAAAACCATGTATCGAGCACGTCGGGATCTTGAGTAAAATTTTTACCGCCGCATTTCGGGCAGGCATCGGGGGCTTCTCGCTCATCCGCCCACTGATGACCGCAGTCGCAGTAAAACACGGGAATTCTATGCCCCCACCACAGCTGGCGACTGATGCACCAGTCCTTCAGCTCACGCATCCAGGCGTTGAAGCTATTAATCCAGTGCTTCGGGAAAAATTCCGCCTCGCCGGAATTTACTTTGGTAATTGCTTCTTTTGCGATATCTGCGCGCACGAACCACTGCTGCGAGATGTACGGCTCGACGACGTTTTTGCAGCGGTAGCAATAGCCGACTTGATTTTCGTAATCCTCGATTTTTTCGATAAAGCCCAGCCTATCAAGCTCTGCTACGATCTGATCGCGCGCGGCAAGTCGCTCTAAGCCTTGAAATTTACCGCACTGCTCGTTTAAAATTCCTTTTTCGTCAAAAACGGTGATAAAGCCCAGCTCGTGGCGCTTGCCAACCTCGTAGTCGTTGGTATCGTGCGCGGGCGTGACCTTCACGGCGCCCGTTCCGAAGCTCATATCGACGTATTCGTCGGCGATGATCTCTATCTCGCGACCGATTAGCGGCAGCACGACTTTTTTGCCGATCAAATTTTTATAGCGTTCGTCCGCGGGATTTACCATTACGGCGGTGTCGCCGAAGTAGGTCTCGGGGCGCGTCGTCGCAACAACAATAAATTTATCTTGCGCGTCCGCAAAGTAGTAGCGCAAATGATAAAGCTTGCCCTTGTTTTCCTTGTGCTCGACTTCCACGTCGCTTAGTGCGCCGTCGTGCGTGCACCAATTTACCATGTAGTTTCCGCGCACGATGAGCCCCGCGTCGTATAAGCTTACGAAGGCTTTGCGCACGGCGTTTTTAAGCCCTTCATCCATCGTAAATCGCTGCCTGCTCCACGCAGGCGTGACGCCAAGGCGCTTCATCTGCTTTACGATCTGCCCGCCGCTTTGCTCCTTCCAGTGCCAAACGTGCTTTAAAAACTCCTCGCGCCCTATCTCTTCTTTTTTGATCCCTTGCGCCAAAAGCTCGCGCTCGACGACATTTTGCGTCGCGATACCTGCGTGATCTAACCCCGGCTGCCACAGCGTTTTGTAACCGTCCATTCGCTTGTATCGCGTCATTATGTCTTGTAGCGTAAAAGTGAGAGAATGCCCGATATGAAGCACTCCAGTGACGTTTGGAGGGGGCATCATAATGCAAAAGTTTTTACCTTTTTGCTGGATATCTTTATTGCCGTCGATCTCGAAATAACCGCGCTGCTCCCAAATTTTATAAAAGCTCTCCTCTACGGCTTTCGCGTCGTAAAAATCTGCCATTTTCAGCCCTTTTTTAAAATTTTAAATTTTGCGATTTTAGCGGAATTTATGTAAAGCGCTCATTAAAGCGTGCCAATTCTGCATTATACAATAAAATGTAGTATTTAAATATATATAGAAATAT
>NZ_CALIJA010000123.1 GCF_938017615.1 uncultured Campylobacter sp.
TGACTTTAGTGCCATACAAAATTCCGCCTCAATCCAGAATTTTACATTGACGAGAAATTCTACTATCTCAAAAAATTCTGTTACCGTCATAAATTCTGCCATCGCGCCAAATTCCATGCAAAGGCAAAATTTAAAGCAGGCGCAAAATATTATCTCGCGAAATTTGGCGCCAAATTCTACCACCAATTCTATCCAAGCGTTTGACGACGGGCAAAATTCTGCTTCAATTCAAAACTCTACATCGGCGCAAAATTCCGCCGCCATGAAGACCGCCATAAATTTTGCTGCTGCGCCGAGTTCGGTGTACAAACAAAATTCCACCATCGCGCAAAATTCTATCCAAGAGCGAGATTTTGCCGATAGAGAGAATTCTGTTTCAGCGCAAAATTCCGTCCTAATTCAAAATTTCGACACTACCGCGCAAAGCTCCATTTCGCAGCCGTTATCTCCGCTTCAGATAGGTAAAATTCCAAACCTCACCCCCGCGCAGGAGCAAGCGCGTAAATTTGCCGAAGCCAATGAGACGTCGCTGATTTTCGGCGATACGGGCAGCGGCAAGAGCGAAATTTATATCGCGCTGATCGCGCAGGCGCTCGCTGCGGGCAAGCAGGCGCTGTTTTTGATGCCCGAAATCTCGCTCACGCCGCAGATGACGAAGCGGCTACAAAGCTATTTCGGCGAGCGGCTCGGCGTCTGGCACTCCAAAATTTCGCCCAAAAAAAAACGCGAGATTTTAGAAAAATTTAATGCAGGCGAGATCCGGCTTATCGCAGGCGCCCGCTCGGCACTATTTTTGCCCTTTAGCGATCTGGGTCTCATCGTCGTGGACGAGGAGCACGACGACAGCTATAAATCCGCCGCCGCGCCGCGCCTAAATGCCCGCGACGCCGCGATTTTCGTCGGCAAGAAGCTTGGTATCCGCGTGGTTTTGGGCTCCGCGACGCCCGCGCTTAGCACCTACGCGAAGCAGCCACACTTCCGCCTGCGCGGCACCTATTTTAGCAGCGACAAGCGCTTCATTTTCGACGAGAGCGAGACGGGGCTGAGCCCCAAAATTTTAACCGAGATCGAGCGTAGCCTCAAAGCCGGCAAGCAAGCAGTCGTGTTTTTGCCGACGCGCGCGAACTACAAATATATGGTTTGCGAAAACTGCGGGCAGATCGTGCGCTGTCCGTTTTGCGCCGTCGGGATGAGCTACCACGCGGACGATGCGGCGCTAAAGTGCCATTACTGCGGCTTTAGCATGTTTTACAGGGCGTCTTGCGAAAACTGCGGCGGCGAAGTGATGCAGGTGCGCAAGATCGGCACGGGCGAGCTTGCGGCACAGCTTGCGGCGCGTTTCCCGAGCGCCCGCATCGCAAAATTTGATCGCGACGAGATCACCACGCAGCGCAAGCTTGAGGCGCTGCTAAATAACTTCAACGCCCATAAAATCGACATTTTGGTAGGCACGCAGATGCTTAGTAAGGGGCACGATTACCATGGCGTCGATCTTGCGGTGATAATGGGGATTGACGAGCATCTGAGCTATCCCGATTTTAGGGCGCGCGAAAAGACGTTAGCGCTTGCGATGCAGGTGGCTGGCCGCGCGGGTCGCTCGGGGCAGGGCAGGGTCGTCATACAGACGCGCCAGAGCGGCTTTTTTAGCGATTATATCGAAAACTACGACGATTTTTTGCGTGACGAAGCGGAGTTTCGAGAGGGGCTCTATCCGCCGTATATGCGGCTTTTACGCGTGCTAATCTCGCATAAAAACGAAAAGGCGGCGAGCGAGATAATGAACGCCGCGCTTGAGCTTTTACGTCGCAAACAGGCGGGAGGTAGCGCGTTTGCTTTGCGTGACGGGCTGGATACAGGCTCGAAGCGAGCAAGTTTAAATGCTTTAAATTTAGAAAATACCGCAGGGGGCAGCAGCAGCGAAATATCAAATTCTAAATTTCAAAGCTCGGATTTGTGTGAGAGCAATGCAAATTTAAACCGCCAAAACGCTTCAAATTTAAAAAATGCCGCGCAAATTTCAGCTTGCGACGGGGACGCGGGTAGCGTAAATTTAAAGCCTGAAAGAAAGAGCAGTGCGCAAAATTTTATAAATTTGGCGGCCGAAAATACTGCCGAAAATTCCGCGCAGCATTTGAAAGAGAAGGCGAGCGAGAGCTTTGAGATCATCGGTTACGGTAAGGCGGGTATCGCCTATATCGCGTCGAAATTTCGCTTTGAAATTCTGCTGCGCGCTAGCTCGCACGTGCCGCTAATCAACGCCGCGCGCGCGCTTGAACATCTGCCCATTGAGATCGATATGGATCCCGTAAGCTTCGGCTAAGCGCGATTTGTAAAATTTTATTGACATAAGCCTTGCCAGCAAAATTTTGTGCAACGGGGCGATGAATTAATGCTAGAAAATAGATTTTGGCGGCGGTGGGCCTTGCTACCTTGTATAATCGAAAAAGGCGACGATTTGAAAAAACTACTTAGAAATTTTATGATTTTTGCGGGTTTTATCTTTATGTTATACACCTCCTATTTTCTATATTTTTATTCTAAAAGAGCCGAATATGCGGCTATTTTATTGCAAAAGGCGCTTAGGTATGAAGAGGAATTTTTTACTGAGAAAACACAAAATTTAGACCCGCCAGAGCAAGCCAAGCTACGGCATGAGTTTGAAAAAGAGAAATTAAAACTAGAAAAATATTGCAGCGATGCCATAATAAACGGCGACAATAGCCATTGCAAGGTTTACTATAATCTCGATTTCGACTATATCCATTTTTACGACGGGCGAAATCAAGATATCGCGCTAGGCTACGACTTTGATAACGAAAGCATCGAGTTTTATAAAAAGCTATCAGATCACTATGATTACAAAGGCAAAAAATGCAGATCGCGCAGGGTATACAGCGAGCACCATGCGACATTTGCTATTGATAATTTTGAGTATGCGACGTTTTGGTTGGGAGATCATGGCGAATTTACCCTAAAAGATCCATATGTTCACGAATGTGAATAAACTTGATCG
>NZ_CALIJA010000124.1 GCF_938017615.1 uncultured Campylobacter sp.
TTTAAATTTAATAGAATTTTATAGTAAAATTTCTCGCTTGAAATTTTAAGCGTGGAATCTTGCGTACTGCGTTGTTGCAAAATTTTTGTTATAAAACCCTATGCTAAAATTTTAGGACTAAATTTGCGGTGTATTTAGTTTAGCCGCGAATAAAGCCTCCTAGGGCTTCAAGCTCGCATGCGGTTATGGCAACTTCAAACCCCGAAACAATCGTAAGTTTTGCAAGTTTTATAAATCCGCGATATTAAATCCTAAAAATTATGAGCTACTTAGGAGGCGAAAATGGTCTATTTTTTCGCTTCTTTCTGCGCGGTCGGCGGGTCAAGCTGCATGATCTTATCGCCTAGGCGCTGAAAATTTGCAAGGCTTTTTAGATGGAAATACGCTAGCTCCAGATATCCGCGGCGCGCAAAATCCGCAAGTTTTTTATCGCTTAGCTTCAAAAGCTTTTCGCGATTTACGACCGAAAATCCGTTTAGCAGGGACGATTCCTTGCCGCTAGAGTTGATACCGAGCTCCTTGGCTTCTAAAATCCCCGCCTTTTGAAATTCCGCCGCGGCAACGCGCGTGCGCATATCCAAATCGGCGTAATTTTTCATCACCTCTTTTAAATTTTGTAAAAACGGCGTCGGCTTGCCGTCTTTAAAAAGCGCCTCACCGTCGCCTTTGATCTGCTGTGCGTCTTTGTCGAAGCAGATCGCCGTCTGCTCGCCGATCTGGGCTAGGAAAAACGGATAATTCTGCACCGAGGAGGGCACCGTTCCTTTATAATCCTTATCGATTAGAATGTTTTTGGTGCGCCCTAGCAGCGCCACCATTTTGGGTTCTTTTTCAATGGTAAATACGATAACGAGGTTGTCCGCGCAAAACGGGATCTCCGACGCGATCACCGGTACGAAAGGTGCGGTAGGGAATGCATCCGCGTGATACTGTAAATCCGCGTGTTTAACGCTATCTAATACGACTGGGGTCATGTTGATCCTTTAAAAAATTTTAGCAATTATATAAAAAAGAATATTAAAATTCTAAAGGGTTTTGAAATTTTGCCTGTTTTTTTATTTGCGTAAATTTAGCATCATATTGTC
>NZ_CALIJA010000125.1 GCF_938017615.1 uncultured Campylobacter sp.
CGCGCGCTCAGTGCTTTGCGGCGTCTGCGGAGCCAAAGACTCGACAAACTCGCCAAAATCCGCGATCAGCCGCGCCTGAGATTTTGCGAGCAGATCGTTCGTGCCCGCGCTCTCGTCTATGCGGTGCGGCAGCACGTAGACGGGTACGCCCATCTCGCGAGCCAGGCGCGCGCTTTGCAGCGAGCCGCTACGGGGCTCGGCTTGAGCGACGATGAGCGCTTCGGACAGCGCCACGACGATACGGTTGCGCTGCAAAAACTGAAATCCGCGCGCGCTCACGCCGTCCTCATACTCGCTAAGCGCGAGGCTATGCTCGTAAATTTTGCCGATCATGGCGGCGTTTTGCGCGGGATAAATTTGATCAAGGCCGTTTCCAAAAACCGCGATCGTGTTTGGAAACGCCCCTTCGTGCGCGGCTATGTCGCAGCCGATCGCCGCGCCGCTTACGACGCAAAAGTCCGCATCGCTCAAAGCGCGCGCGAGGCGCAGGATCAAATTTTTGCTATAAACGCTCATCTTGCGCGAGCCCACGATCGAAATGCGGCGCTTTTGTAACATCGCCGGCTCGCCCCTAAAATACAGCCGCGCGGGCTCGCTCGCACCGAGTATTCTTAAGCTTGGAATTTTAAAACTAAGCTCACTCGTAGTACTCATAAATTTCGTCCAAATACACTAAATCGACCTCGCCTAGGATGTCGGCGCTGTTTGCAAGCGCGCGCAAAGTGGAGCTTTTGGGATGGCCGATGGCGATGGCGTAACCCTGCTTTTTAGCAAGCGTCACGGCTTCACGCAGCTTTTTACGCACCGCAGCGACGCTGTTTTGATTATCTAAAAACACATCGCGATGCACGTATCGCATGCCGAGCCCCTTCATCGCCGCCTTAGCCTTGGTAGCGGGGCTCGTGCGCGAGTCGATAAATAAAAATCCATGCTCGTTCATCGCGCGCAGCAGATTTTGCATCGCGCGCTCGTCGGCGGTAAATTTAGAACCGGTATGGTTGTTTATAAATTTAGCATTTGGAAAGTCCGCGCGCAGCTTCGCTATGACGCCGTTTAGCTTCTCGTAATTATCCGAAGCTCGCAGCGTCGCGGAATTATTTTTAGCAGAGCTTGCTTCCATCGGCAGGTGGATCGCGTAATGCGCAAAGCCGCGAGCGAGTGAGCGCGTGTCCTTGCGCTGATACTCGGGCGGGAAGATGGACGGCGTCACGCGCACGGGCAGCGCAGCGATCTTTTGCGCCTGCTCGTCGGTACCTACGTCGTCGATGATGATCGCTAGCTTTGCGCGAGAGCCTGCAGGCAAAGCCTTGCGCGGCGATTTAGAAAGATCGTCCGCACTGCCGGAAGCGTGGCTTTGCGCGATAGAATTTATGGAATTTTCGGGCGCAGAATTTACCGCGATAAAATTTACGTCAGGTCCTTCATCCGCCGAATTTGCAGCAACGGAATTTGCGGAAGCCATAGAATTTACGGAATTTTGCGAATCGCCGTTTGCGGAATTTTCTCCTGCGGAATTCCGCCGTGCGGGCTCGATGCTCATCTTCGGCGCGGTTACGTTTTGCTCGGCGATCTTATCGAGCTCCTTTTGAATCAGAGCTTCCTTCTGTGCAGCGCTTAAACGCGGTCGCTTACCCTGTGACTGCGAAGAGGCTTCGGAAGCTTGCTTGCGCGAGCTTTGCTGCAACGCAGCCTTATTGCCCGAAAATACGAGATCCAAAACCGCGTAGGTAACCGCGCCGCTTAAAAAGCATAAGATTACGACAAAGGCGATCGCTATGTAATTGATCGGGCGCTTTTTGCGGCGCTCGCGTGGATTTGTATTAGCCAAAGCTCAGCCGAAATCAGTTTTTATCTTTGTTTATGAGCTTGCCTTTGGCGATCCACGGCATCATCGCGCGAAGCTTCTCGCCGGTTTTGGTAAGCAAGCTATTTGCCGTGATATTGCGCTCGGCGTTCATTCGCACGTAGCCAGCTTTGCGCTCGAGGATGAAGTCTTTTGCAAATTTGCCGTTTTGGATCTCCTTTAGCACCTCTTTCATCGCCGCTTTGCTGCTTTCGTTTACGACGCGGTTTCCGCTTACGTAATCGCCGTATTCTGCGGTGTTTGAGATCGAATAGCGCATATCTGCCATGCCGCCTTGATAGATGAGATCCACGATCAGCTTCATCTCGTGCTGACACTCAAAATACGCCATCTCGGGCTCATATCCCGCCTCGACGAGGGTCTCAAAGCCTGCGTTGATGAGCGCGCAAAGTCCGCCGCAAAGCACAGCCTGCTCGCCGAAAAGATCGGTCTCGGTCTCTGCTTTAAAAGTCGTTTCGATGATGCCGGTGCGGCCGCCGCCGATCGCACTTGCGTAGCTTAGAGCAAGCTCTTTGGCTCTGCCGCTTTCGTTTTGCGAAACGGCGATCAGCATCGGCACTCCGCCGCCGCTTACAAACTCATTGCGGACGGTGTGGCCCGGGGCTTTCGGAGCGATCATAATGCAATCGATGCCCTTTGGAGGGACGATCTGTCCGAAGTGGATATTAAAGCCGTGCGCAAACGCGATCGCATTGCCCTCGCTCAAATTCGGCTCGATCTCCGCTTTGAAAATGTCGCTTTGAAACTCATCGGGCGTTAGGATCATTACGACGTCTGCGGCCTTCGTAGCCTCGCCGACGCTCATTACTTTAAAGCCCTTCGCCTCGGCCTTGCTCCAGCTCGCGCCACCCTTTTTTAGACCCACGATAACCTCTACGCCGCTATCGCGCAAATTTTCGGCGTGAGCGTGTCCTTGCGAGCCGAAGCCGATCATAGCGACCTTTTTGGCCTTAATCAAACCCAAATCGCAATCTTTGTCGTAAAAAACGTTTATTGCCATAACGCATCCTTTTTTAAAAAATTTAGGCGAGATTGTAGCTAAAATTTGCTTTTACGTAGATAAACCGCGCACCGCAAGGGCGGATAAAGAAATTTTGAGCTATCATTGAGGCATAATTTAGCTTTAAAAGGGGCGAAAATGAAAGTGGGATTTATCGGCGGCGGAAATATGGGCGAGGCTATGATCGCAGCACTTTGCAGAGCTAGCGGGCGAGATTGCGCGGCGAGCAGAGAAAATTTTACAGAGGATAAAGAAAAGTTCGCGCGCGGCGAGCGGAATTTTATTTCCGATGCTCAAAATTTTACCGCTTGCGAGCGGAATTTCGCAAATTTAGAGCAGAATTTTGCGAGCCGCGAACGTGATTTCGCCTGTGTGCAGCCCCGCTCCGAGACAAAACTAGAAGTCCTAGCCTACGCCAGAAGCAAAAACGAAACCTTACGCAAGCGCTACGGCGTGCAAATTTTAGAGGGCGAGACGCAGCTGGCGCACGCGGCGGATATTATCGTGCTCGCGACCAAGCCCGCCAGTTACGAGGGGATTTTGCACCTGATCGCGCCCGAGCTCGCGGGCAAAATCCTGCTTCTTTTGGCGCCGAATTTCAAGCTGGAGTGCGCCCAAAATATCGTAGGTACGGACGTTTTCGTGGCTAGAGCTATGCCAAACGTCGCTGCGAGTATCGGCGCGTCGGCTACGGCGCTGTGCTACGGCGAGTATTTTGATGAGGCTAGTCGGGAGATCGTACGAGCGCTAGCTGCCAAAATCGGCAAATTCTACGAAATAGACGAGGCAGGTTTTGCCGCATTTACGGGGATCGCAGGGAGTCTGCCTGCGTATGTGTGCGCCTTTATCGAGGCTGCGGCGGATGCGGGCGTGCGGGGCGGACTGCCGCGGGCGCTATGCTACGACGCGGTAGCGGCGGCGGTAGAGGGCACGGCGCGCCTGCTACAAAGCGGCAGGCGCCCATCGGAGCTCAAAGACGCCGTCTGCTCGCCTGCGGGTACGACGATAGAGGGGCTGGCGGCACTGGAGGCGGCTGGGTTTCGCGCAGCGGTGATGGCGGCGATCGAGGCGTGCATCGCCAAAGCTCGCGGCTAGCCTCATCGCACCTCGTCGGTTTCGGGTTTCAAACACAGCGCGTTTGCTGGCGCGCTAGCATTGGTGTTCTGCACGGGCGCTCTAGCTAAATTTTGTCTTATCTTTAAATCAAACGAGCTTGCCACTCCTGCAGCGGCGGAATTTACGAGCCTTATGGTAAACGAGCCGGCAAGCTCGCATTGCATTTAAAATTTTAAAATTTAGAGATTTGTAAAATTTTAGGTCAAAATTTACGATTAAAATTCTAAATTTACAGGCTTATAAATTTAGTGATCGCAACAGAGCTAAATTTTGATTTTTAGTAGAGCAAGTTTGGCATCCATAACCATTAAAATCAAAATTTAGCGCAGCATAGGGAGATGCGCCCGCGACTGCGAACTTGCTGGATAAAAAATCAAGCCAAGAACGCAAGCGCTAAATAGTGCGTCCTGCGCTGCGGTCTTGCGAGATACAAACGCAAGCTGCAAAATTTCATCGCTCGCGTGAATAGAAAACCAAACAAGCCGCGCCGAAACGTATTTGATTACCAGAGCGAGCCGCATCAAAACATATTCCGCCGCCCGTGCGAGCCTTAAATTTAAACTGCGTTTCGCCGCCGAGCGATAAACCAAATCCATGCGCCAAATCCTGCCGAGCTGTGCAATAAAATTTAACTTTTCATCCAGCCGAAACTTCGCACGCAAAGCCGCGATAAGCAATATTATATAAATTCCTTCTCCAAAGGCTGCATCGCGTTGCCGTCTGCGTCAAAAAGCACCCGCCCGCAGACCTCGCAGACTTCATCTCTAGGCGACGGCTCGTCCGCGTCCAGCTGCCACGCCGACATCTCGCCGCACTCGCAGTTTATGACATAAAGGATCTGCCTTTTGCGGCGCTTACCCCACGGCACGATATCCCAAAACAGCTCTTTGCGCTTTGCCATTTTCTTAAAATCCCGCTCGGCGTCCTTATGCGCGATAAATAGATAAAAAGCGTCGTTATGAAGGTCCAAGGCAAAGAGCCTAAAATCGCTCTTTTTCAGTGCCTTTTGAAACTCGTTCATCAAAAATAGACTCGCGTCGCCGCGCTTAAAATCCTCTTTTTTCGCCTCTTTTTCAAGCTTGGCGTAAATTTTATCGCACTCTAGAGCCACGCCGCTTTGCAGCGCATCAAGCCTAGAGCGGATAAATTTACCCACATCGCCCGTGCTATCCTCGCCCGCCCAGTCAAGCACCCGCACGAGCCCTTTTGCGATAAGCGCGTCCAAAAACTCGCCGTCACCAAGCTCGCCTATCTTTTCAAAACCCTCCGTTTCGCCCGCCGTCAAATGCTTTAAAACGCAGCACTGATCTTTCGTCATTTTCGCTCCTTTGATTAAATTTACCGCCTGTATGCCCACTTAAATTTTACTCTCAAAAAGCTTTAAGCTTACTTTTCGAAACTCCTTGCGCTGCAAATTTAGCTCGCTGCGGCGGGTAAAATTTCGCTATCATTTTGCCAATTTAACAAAGGAGAAAAGGGTGAGCGTAGAATTTCGCATCAAAAACAAAAAGCGCCTGCTATTTATGGGCTATTCAGACGCCATGAGCGTAGGCAAGGCATTGGAGCTACTGCCCGATCTATCGGTATTTGGCATAGACGAGAGCGCCGAGGACTTTGACGAGAGGGCGTTTTTAAAATCACCTTTGAGCGAGTATGAGTGTTTGATTTTGGGCGTGCGGGGCAAGAGCGGGCGCGGGATGGAGGTTAGCTACGATGAGGATCAGCAAAGCTACGCCGTGCGCGTAAATACGCCCGCGACGATCTTTGATTGGGTTTTGGCGATCTCGTATCTGCAGGCACTATCTAAGCAGCTGGGGGGCGAGATCGCGGATGAAAACGGCGAAATTTACACCCACGACAGGATAGAGCAATTCGACTACGAGCGCGATATATCGGCGGGGCTACATTCGATAGATCAACACTTAAGCGGCGATACGGAGGTAAATTTTTGCTACGGGGTGCAGAGGCCTTTTGCGATAAACCGCGCGATGATGGATGAAATTTTAGCCTCGTATAACCCCGCCGCCGAGTTTAGTAAGCGGCTAACCGAAGTGCAATACCTCGACGCTTACAGCGCGCACCAGAGGTTTTACCGAAATGGGGATGACGGTACGATAATGGGCTCATACGCGCTCACGCAGGACCTGCCCACTATCCTGCCCTACAAGCCGTTTGTGGAGTGGCAAAACGCGGAGATGCTGAAAAATAGCGACGTAGCGCGCTGGCCGATCGCGCTCATAGGCATCGAGGGCGACAAAAATGACGCAGGTAACTACCGCGCCATCACCGAGCTGGAATACGGCGAGTTTATCGCGCGGCTGCCGAAGCGAAACTACCGCTTCATCGATGCGAGCTATATTTTGGCTGACGGGCTAAACGTCAATCAGCTAAAGGCGCTGGCGGGCTAAATTTTACTTGCGGTGAAATTCTACAGAATTTTATCGAGGGTTGACGCCGCAAAATTTAAAGGGGTGGAATTCGCAGTAAATTTCGCGATACGTAAAATTTTAAGGAGGCGGAATTTTTAAATTTATATCGCGGTGAAATTTCGTCGTGATAAAATTTTAGAAAGTCTAAATGAAAAAGATCTGCTACGACCTAAAATTTACGATAACGACGAAATGCTGGGCGTGCTGTAAGAGGAGATCGAGGCGCTACCGCAGAGCAAGCGGATTTTATCCGCCAAATAGCGGCGCGCGTTAATCAGCCAAAATCGCCGCCCCGCTTAAATCCGGGTTTAAATTTAACTCGTCTATGATAGATAAAAGCTCTGAAATTTCCTTTTTTATCTGCGCGGCGTCCTCTAAGCTCGGCGGCGGCGAAAAGAGCGTCGTCTCAAACTTGTTTTTCGCTCCGTTTAAAAATAGATAAAATTTATCGTCCATAAACGCCGCGCTCACCCCCATCTCTCCAGCAAATTTTATCTTTAACTCTCTCAAACGCTCCATAAATGCGGGCGTCAAAAGATACCTCGCCCCTACTTTGTCATCCGTAAAAACCCTAAATTCATCGTTAAAAAGAGTATCGTCCATCTGTTCTTTTTCGCCTATAAATTTAGTATTTAACGTGCGACTCGCGACTATAGTTTGCCCGCTAAATTTCTTGTAAAACTCGCAGACCAAAACCGAGCCGCTAAAGGCTTGCATATCTTTCATCGTTGACCAAGCAAAAAATATTAGAGAGATTAGGTTAAGTCCGGGCGAGTCGCCTAGTTTTAGTTTGGCATCCCTGGGTATGCTTATAGCTTCGCTAAGATTAAATTTGACGCCGTTATACGTTCCGCTAATTAGGTCTTCGGCACGAAATCTGTCGCGTGGATAAATATTGATTTTTCTAAATTCTTGTTTGCTTATGCCTGCTTGGGGATCGTATTTAAAGATTGTATTTACGTCTTTTATTGCAATGCGAATGAACGTATTTTTAAAAAAACTCGTATAATCTTTTTCCGCATCCAGCGCATAGTATGCGGATATGTTAATAGCAAGAATGATAAACGGCAAATAGACGGCTGCAAATAAATCTCCAGCTCCGCTGCTGTCGAATATATACATAACGATCTCACCTCCTATCAAAAGCACGCCGAAGGTAAAGAAAAGTCCAAGAATTATGCTTTTAATATATAGTCTTTTGCATTTGCTTTGTTTTTTCGCGGTTGCCTCTATTGCTTCGTTTAGATTCAAAATTTCACCTTTTTCTAAATTTACGTAGCGGATTTCGCGCTCGGAGCGAATTTTAGCAAAATTTACGCCGCAAAGATACGGCGGCGCGAGTAAATTTTATTCGGCGGATTAAATTTATGAAATTTACGCCGCGGCAGCGATCTATTCGGACGTGCGCTGATTTAGCCACGCTCCCAGATTGCTCGTGCCCTCTTTTAGCACCCCAAATCCTGCGGCGGCAACACAGACAAAATTAATTAGAGAGCCCCTCCCGCCGACGTTTAAAATCCCAAAGCCTACGATCCACAGCGCCGCGCCGAAGCCAAGCGTGCACACGGCGGTCACGATCCCCAGCTTGCGGCGCAAAGGGCTTGGTTTGCGCGCCACCTGAACTCGAGTGATCACGTAGCTGCCCGCATATCCTCCGCGGATGAAATATGCGCGCGCAGGCTCGCCCTCCTCTACGGGGATATCGTTAAACTCGCCGCGCAGCTTCACGCCGTCTATCTCGAAAAATACCCAAATTTTGCTATTTCCTCTTGCAGCGTGGACGCGGAGATTTTGAACCTCGCCCGTGATTTCATATTCCAATTTGTCTCCTCAAACAGCTTCGCGCTTTGCTTCCGCGCTAAATTCCGCGCCGTAAAATTTTAAAATCTAAATTTTGCCTTGCTCGTAGCGCTGCCCATGAAATTTTAAAGTTGAGATTCTGCAAGCCCTAAATTCAGAGCTAAGCTTTAAAATTTCATAGCGAAATAGAATTCCAAATAAAGCTCGCCGCTAAATTTAGCTAATCGCATGCACTGGCTATTGCGTCTTACTGAATTTCGCACGTCGTAAAATCTCGGCGAAATTGCGCGCGCTACAAAAGCTCACAAACCCGTCGCGGCAATATCGCAGACAAAGCCCATCGAAAAAACTGATACCGCGCGACGAGTAGCGTAGATAGACGGTGCAAGGCAGGTAGCACAACAGACGCCATATGACAGACGGTGCACGACAGCAATACAAAAGACGGTGCCCACGATAGGCA
>NZ_CALIJA010000126.1 GCF_938017615.1 uncultured Campylobacter sp.
AATATCATAGAATAAAATATAAAGCATAGCCTTGTCATTTCAACTCCCCATATAGTTTATTATAAATTTCTTTCATTTTTCCTCTTGGATTGCACTCTTTATCTTCCATACAAATTTTAAGTTCATCGTAAAATCCGCAATACTCATGTGCAGATTCCGAATCCATACTACATATTTTTTTAAAGCTCTTTAAAACTCTATCTGTATTTCCGGTGAAATACAGATCTTCCCAATTAAGGCATAAGCAACTCGTCATTAAATTTGCATCGCAACTTTTAACAAGATAATTTATAGCTTCTTCGTCTCTATTTAATGTCAATAAAAGAAGCGCATTTAATTCGCAACTTAAATAACGCCTATCGTCGTCGCACTCTTTAGATAAAATTTCAACGAGTTTATTGCACGAGCTATATTTGCCTTCGCCATAGTCACAGGATTTCAAAAGCGTCCTTTGCTCTTCATTTTTAAAATTCTCTAATTCTATTAAGCTTACCAAAGGCGGTTGTGCCGCAACAGGAATCGCTGCAAATACCGCTATAAACGCAAGTATCGAAATTTTAAGATAGAATTTTTTCATTAGTACTCCTTGTTTTAAGCGACGATTATATTTAAAAATTTTTAGCTGCTTCTTAAAATTTAAGAGGCACGGCGGTGCAATAAGTGCGCCGTAATCCCACCCGCCGCCCACACTTAAATGAAATTTTAAAATTTCACAGCCCGCTACGCACGAAAGCTCTATAATCCGCCGTAAAATTTCACTCGCAAGTGGTCTAAGTTGCGCAGGTATAATCCGCCGCCTTACTTCCCGTCTAAATTTAAAATTTCACTCGAAATTTCATCTATCGTCGCGTTGAAATCCTCCGCCAGCGCGCGCTTTAGCTCCTCTTTCGCCGCCATCATATCGCGCACGATCGCGGCTTCAAACTCCTCTCGGTTCAGCGCCTCGTCGCCCTTGGCAAACGCAAAATCCAGCCCAAACCACGTAGCCACGGCAAACGCAGGCACGCACACCACCGCGCCCGGGCCGCATACGAGCCCCGCACTACCGCTTGTTGCGCTGGCGCCCGCCTTGGTAATGGTCTTCGCGCCCGTCTTGGCCGCAGTTTTAGCGAGGCTCTTACTTATCAGCTTTGCGCCCAGCACGCCGCCCAGCGCCCCTAGCCCCGTCCCGCTCGCGCGATACGCCTTGCTTTTTAGGCTGAAGCTCTGCGTGACGTTGAGATCAACTTTCGCGCCGTATTTTTTGAGCGTAAAATTTAGCGAGCTCTCATAATTCTTGACGTTTGCCGCAGCGATTTTAGCGATGTTTTCGCCAAAATCTTTCGGGAAGCTTTCGCTTACGAAGAGCGTAAATTTCTCATTCAGATACGCCCCCGCGTCATCGTCCCACACGCCGTGCCACAGCACCAGATAATCGCTCAGAAACGAGTAATTAAAATCCGCCATTTTCTGCGCACTAAGCCTCGCGCCCTCG
This sequence comes from uncultured Campylobacter sp., assembly GCF_938017615.1. Lineage (GTDB taxonomy): Bacteria > Campylobacterota > Campylobacteria > Campylobacterales > Campylobacteraceae > Campylobacter_B. Next base: position 1,475 of record NZ_CALIJA010000126.1, read on the forward strand.
TCGTAAACGGCATCGATGTAGCTATTCAGCGCGGATGCGGCGTTTGCCTCCGCGGCGAAGCGCGTGGCGTTTAGCTCGCCTCTTAGCGTGTCCGCCTTGCGCGCGCTTAAGATCAGCCGCTCGCCGCTTTGCAGCACGATCTGCACGCTCGTCTCGACCGCGCTTTTAGGATGTACGCCCTCCGCTCCGCTGCCTGCCGTGCGCGTCTGCGCGGCGCAGATCAAACACAGCGTGACGTAGGCAAGCGCGAAGATCGTGCCGCTAAAGCGCCCTATTTTGGGCGTGGCTGCTGCTCGCGGCATAAAAAGCACGAAGGCACAAATATGCAAAATCGCGCAGTAAAAGAGAAAATCTCCCGCGCAGATCAGAAACAAAAGAGCGATTTTTAGCGCGCTAGGGCTCTGCGACAGCGCTAGCTCAAACAGCGCGTTTTTGTAAAATTTCAAAGCGTAAATTTCATTTAGTAGAGCGGATCTGAAGTGCGCTTGCGGCGCGGTAGATTTTAAAATTTCAAAAATTTCAGCTACCGATGCGGGGCCGGTCGCGGACTTTTCAGCTAAATTGTCGGCGGACGCGTTCGGTGCGGCGGGAGTTGGAGCTAAATTTAAATTTTGCGCTGCGGCTGAGCTTGCTGTAGAATTTTTAGCGTTGATTTGCGGCGCAGCGACGGGATCTGCCTTAGAATTTTCAGCCGAGACCTGCACCGCCCTGACGGAGCTCGCTTTAAAATTTTCGGGCGAAGCGGTGAGATTTTTGGCGGCGTTCGGTGCGGGCTTCACGGCATTGATCGTCCCGGAATTTCGCACAACTATGGCGGCGTTGTTCGTCGCGGAATTTTTAGCGAATTTAGCGGCGTTATTTGTTGCTAAATTTCCGACGGGCGCGGAAGCGTCGTTTGTCGCGAAATTTTCAGCGAATGCAGCGGTGCGGGCGGACGAAGTAAAATTTATCGCGGAATTTTGAGAGTGCTCGATTGGATCCGCAGCGTCCGCAAGCCGCAAATAGGCCAAATTTATGGCGAAATTTACCGCTACGGCAAGCGCGGCGAGCAGCAAAATGCTAAGTTTGAGCGATAAAATTCTAGGATTTTTAATCTCTTTTAGGCTGAGCTTCAGCACCGCCAGGCGCATCAGAGCAAGAGCTGCAGGCAGCGCCGCGAGCGTCACGAATAGCTCCGCGCCGCGCAGATCCGCTAAGCCTAGCGCCAAAGTGATGCTTAAGAGGATCGCGCCCGCGAAGGCCAAAATCCCGCTTATGAGCCTGCCTCTAAAAATTTTAATCAAAGTCCCGCCGCTGCGAAATAGCGCCGCGTTGGCGCGCTGCTTCGCCTCGTAAAAAAAGCTAAATAGCACCCGAAATAGCGCGTAAGCCCAAAACGCCGCCAGCGCGCAAAAGCCCGCGTCACTGAAATCCTGCGCGTAAAGCGCGAAGCAAAAAACGCTAACGATCAGCGCTAGCCTAAGCGCTATTTCACAGATCCAGCGGCGCGTCGTCGTCATCGAGCCTGTTTGCCTCATTGATCTTTGGAATGCCCATCTCTTCGATATTTAAAGGCGGCGCGGGTTTAAATTTTGCCTCGTCCTGCCGCCGCTCTTGCGCTTCAAAAAACGACCTGCCGCCATCGGCACTATCATCACTCTCAAAATACGAGGCATCCTCTCGCTGCGTACTCTCCGCTCCTTGCGACGCGCCCGCTACATTCTCTGCGCCTTGCGATGCGCCTTTTGCACCTTGCCGCGCGCCTTTCGTGCCCCGCGATGTGTCTTTTACGCCCTGCGGAGTACCTGCTAACTCTTTATGCGCTTCTGTTTCGGGCGCGACACTGCCCGCTCTCGTATCATCTAAATTTTGCTCCTGAAATTCTTGCTTTTGAGGTGTGTCCTGTGCCGCGTACCGCGCCTCTGCTAAGCCCTGCTCTGCGCTAAGCTTAGACTCGCCGTCTATCTCCTCGCCGTCATGCGCATCGCTTTGGCCGAAACTAGGCATCTCATCAAAATCGATATTTACGCTGGAATTTCGAGCGCTAGCAGAGCTTTCGTTTAAACTTACGCCGCTATTTTGCGCTTCATTAAAATTTTGCGCTTCATTAAAATTCTGCGTTAAATTTTGCTGCAAATTTTGCGCTGCATCGGGATTCGGCATATCTAGGCGCGGCGCAGTAGGCTCCTCAAAACCCTGATCTTGTAGCTGAGAGACGTAGTCGAGATTGTCGTTTTCGTTAAAGATCGCGCTCTCGCTGGGTTCGCCGCCGAAGCTCGTATCGACGAAGCGGGTAAATCTGCCCTGAAAGCCCACCTCGATCGTCCTGCCCGCCTCGCCCGAGCGGTTTTTGCCGACGATGATTTCGGCTTTTTCCTGATAGTCGTTGCGCCTAAATACGGGCTCGCCCGCGTCCTTGCCCTCGGCCTCCAACCGCGAAATGCGCTCGCGCTCCATCTGCTCTTTATAAACCTCGTCGCGATAGACGAAAAGTATGATGTCGGCGTCCTGTTCGATCGCGCCGCTTTCGCGCAGATCGCTTAGCATCGGGCGTTTGTTCGAGCGCGCCTCGAGCGAGCGATTTAGCTGCGACAGCGCGATGATCGGGATGTTTAGCTCGCGCGCCAAAAGCTTGAGCCCGCGCGAAATTTCGGCGATTTGCAGATGGCGCTCGGAGTAGTTGCTCGTGCTCGTCATAAGTCCGATGTAATCGATCACACAAAGCTCAATATTGGCGTCCGCGGATTTGAGTTTACGCAGCTGGGTGCGGACTTGGTGGATGTTCACGTAGCCGCTGTCATAGACGAAAAGCGGCATATTCAGCACCGCGTCGCAAGCGTCGTTGAAACGCGTCCAGTCGTCGTCGCTGAGCTTGGCGCTCATTATGTCGCTTAGCGGGATCGAGCTAAGCGCGCTTAGTATGCGATACATCAGCTGCACAGAGGGCATCTCGAGCGAGAAAAATACGACGCCTTTGCCGCTTTGCAGCGTTTTCATCATCAAATTTAGCGCAAAAGCAGTCTTGCCCATGCCGGGGCGGGCGGCGATTATGATGAGCTCGCCCGGCTTTAGCCCCTTCGTGCAGTCGTTTAGGAAGCGAAAGCCGGTATCCAACCCCACGAGCTCCGAGCCTGCGAGCGCCTTTTGGCGTTTCAGCTCCTCTACTACGTCGGCGATGATCTCGTGCGATTTTTTGATGCCGCCGTGGCGCTCCTCGTCGATGAGCTCGTAAATTTTGGAGCTGATTTTATCGGCGGTGTCTTTGCTGCGCACGGCTTCGTTTACCATCGAAGGGATCTCGTGCGCGACCTTGATTAGCGAGCGCTTGATCGATTTTTCGCGCAGCTCAAGCGCGTATTTTGGGGCATCGACTACGCCGCTAGTGGCTACGACCTCGGTAAATGCGCCATCGTCGTAGCGCTCGGCTAGCCATTTTTTAACGAAGCTCGGCGCGATCGGCTCGTTGTGCGAGGAGCACTTGACGATCGCCTCGTAGATGTCGGCGTGCGGCTTGTAGAAAAAATCGCCGACCGAGATTATCTCGCTCAGCTCGCCGTATGCGTCCTCGTTTTGCAAAAGCGAGCTTAAAATCGCGCGCTCCATATCCAGATCGTATAAATTTGCAGGCACATTCTGCTTCGTTGCCATCGCTTCCCCTCGTTTCGCATTTAAATTCTATAAAATTTCAAGCTCGCTTCCACAAATCTCTGCGGCGCGATAATTTTAAATTTTATAGAATTGAAATCTCGCCTCTTAGCAAAATTCTATCGGGCAAAATTTTATAATTTGAGCCGCTTTAAATTTTGCTATCTAAAATTTCATCCTCAGAATTTTCGCCTTTAAAATTCCGTCAATTTTAAATTTCCCCCTTTGAAATTTTGACTCTTAAAATTTCGCTCGCCTTAAATTTAGGTGCAGGACGAAATCCAGCCGGATGAAATTTCGTGGCGTATCGGAATTTCATCCGTCAAGATTCCGCTTTGCGGCACGGAATTCTACCGAGGCAAATCCTGCGAGTAAAATTGGCGAGCGCATAGAGCCTGCGCCTAAATTTCATAGACAGCATAAAATTCTACCACTTAAAATTTCGCGCGGTAAATTCTACTCTATAAAATTTCGCTCCAACTCTCGAAATTAAAATTTTGAAATGAAATTTCAAAGCAAAATTCCGGAGCTAGGATTCTAGCCCGAATTTCAAAACCAAAATTTTAAACTCAAAAATTTCACGCGAAATTTCAGCGTTAAAATTTCAAGCCTAAAATTGCAAACCAAAATTTTAAGCTGCATTTCCAAAGGCTCAAATTTAAAAGCGCCGCCTAAGGATGAAATTTTAAAATTTCAAGGCGCCGCCTCAAAGCGCAAATTTCAAAATCTCACGCTAAAACGAGCCGCACCGATGAGCCCGAGAGCACCTTAAAATGCCGAGCAAACTACAACTAACCCAAGCGCGCCAAAATTCAGAGCCGAGCCGCCCAAGAGCCACGAATCATAGCGACATTTAAGCTGCTAGGCGCCCCGCAGCTCTCACGCTCCTTCGCGAACCCGCACCTCGTCCTCGACCTCTTGCAAAAACCGCTCCACGAGCTTGCTCTCATCGAGTTTGGCGACCACTTCGCCGTGGCGCATCACGATGCCGCGCCCGTTGCCGAACGCGATCGCCACGTCCGCGCCCTTCGCCTCGCCGATCGCATTTACGACGCAGCCCATGACACTGATATTTAGCGGCGTTTTGATGTGCGCGGTTTTTTCTTCGACGATTTTGATCGCGCTTAGCAGGTCGCTTTGCAAACGCCCGCAGGTAGGGCACGAGATGATATTGACGCCGCTTTTTTGCACGCCCGCGTCCTGCAGGATCGCGCGCGCGACGCGGATCTCCTCCTCAAGCTCGCCCGTGATGCTCACGCGCATCGTATCGCCGATACCCTCCATCAAAAGCGCACCCAGCGCGATCGCGCTCTTGATGCTCGCGTGAAATTTCGTCCCCGCCTCGGTCACGCCCAGATGAAAAGGATACTCGCATAGCGGGCGCAGCGCGCGATACGCAGCCACCGTGCTTGGTGCGTCCGAAGTCTTAAGCGAGATCGCGATGTCGCTAAAGTCCTCATCCTGCAGCAGCGCGGCGTTATACAGCGCGCTTTGCACCATCGCCTCCACGCTGCGACCGTATTTCTGCTCAAACTGCTCCTCAAGCGAGCCCAAATTTACGCCGATGCGGATAGGCAGGCTGCGAGCTTTGCACGCGCGCACGACCTCTTTGATACGCTCCTTGCCGCCGATATTGCCCGGATTGATGCGGACCCCGTCGACAAACTCCGCAACCTGCAGCGCCAAGCGAAAATTAAAATGGATATCCGCTACGATGGGAAGCGGCGAGCTTTTTTTGATGCGTGAGAGCGCGTCTGCGTCCTGCTTATCGAGCACGGCGCAGCGCACGATGTCGCAGCCCGCGAAATACAGGCGGTTTATCTGCTCTAGCGTGCCCTCCACGTCCTTCGTTTTAGAAAAGCTCATCGACTGCACGGAGATGGGCGCGCCGCCGCCGATTTTGACGGAGCCGACGGAGATTTGGCGGGTCGGATAGCGATTTTTCAAATTTAAGCCTTTAGAATTTTTTGCGCTATTTTATTCAAAACGGGGTTAAAATTTAATAATTCGCGCTCGCTAGCCGCCGCTAGAATTTCGCCTACATAATTTCACTCGCTAAATTTTACTTTTACGCTCCGCTAGTGGACAGTTTGCGCGTTTAAATTTAAAACCGCGCTTGCGTCGCGCTAAACTTTGCGGGGCTTTGCAGAAATGGCTAAATTTGCGAGCCTTATAAAGACGGCTAAATTTAAAGGCGCCG
>NZ_CALIJA010000127.1 GCF_938017615.1 uncultured Campylobacter sp.
AATGAAAGAGATATAACATTTATTTTATTGAGGCATAAAAAATGAAGAAAAAAATAAAAGAACATTATGCCTTATACTGAATATATCAAGAAAAACTCTTGATAAAAATTTTGCGCTGTAAATCTAGGCAAAATTTTGCGCCGTAACTTTAGACAAAATTTCGCGCTTAAGCCGTAACGTAAGCCGCATAAATGCTTTAAAAACTCTAGCCCGAGCCTAAACACAGTAGCTAAGCAATCTGTCGTAGTCCAGGATCAAAAACTCGTGCTGACTGATTTTTTGAATTACGTTATCTTTTACAAGCTCGTTAAACGCGGTACTCGCGCTTTGACGCTTGAGCCCTACGAAGGATGAAAGCACCTTTAGCGAAAATGGCAAAAAGACGTATTTGTAGCCATTTTGATGAAAATTCTGCTCGTTTGCAAGCTCGATCAAAAAGCTCGCGATGCGCCCTTTTGCATTTTCAAAAAGTATAGAGCGTGTGATTTTGCGCTGCAGCAGAATTATCTCTGTTAAAATTTTTATATATGCCTCGCAAAAGCTGCGATTTGCCAAGATCTCCCCTAGTCCGCTCGCATCGATCGTGTAAATTTCGCTGTCCTCTAAAAACTCAAGCGCGCAAATTTCATTAAGAATGGTAATATTGTCCTTATTTAGGTAGTTGATGATGAATTCCTCGCCGTCTTCAAAAAACGAAAGCTTCGCCTGTCCACTTTTAAAAATAAAAACTTTAGGCGCCTCGCTATAAAAAACATAGCCTTTTTTGATGACTTGGTGCTCGAACATTGCAAGCTCCTCGTCGCTAAGCGTGGCGATAGCCTCGGTTTGCAGTAGTCCCAGCCGCGATTTTTCCATATAACCTCCAAAAGCTAAGAATTATACAATGAAATATTTAGACAAAGATAAAGCTGCGCGGATTAAATTTACCATCCGCACTATGGCTGCGCATCTAGGTCGCCTAAGCTAATAAATTTTATAGCTTTTAAAATTCTAAATTTCGCCCGCGCTTTGCATCGCGTAAAATTTCAAAAATTTATTGAAGCTTTACGCGACAATATTATAGTCAAAACCCGCGGCGCGAATTTAAAATTCTGTCTCTAAATAAAAATTCATATCATTTCATTGTAATTTTATTTAGCAAGGATATAATAATGCATATTAAAAATAAGCGGTATTTTGCTCGCAACGATACCGCAAGAAAGGGAGCCTTATGCAAAAGTTAAATTTTAAAGATAACGTCTCCGAGACGCTGCTAATCAACGTCTATATGCGCCATCTGGATTTCAAAGACGCGGATCCGATCCTAAACGATCCCTTTTCAAGCGCCGTCGTAGAGCAGATCGATTATGATTTTGCGAAATTTAACGACGCGCGCCTTAGCAAGACGGGCACGGTGATCCGCGCGAAATTTTTCGACGACGAGACGCTGCGACTCGCGGCGGAGTTCGACCGCCCTATCATCGTACAACTTGGCGCAGGGCTCGACACCCGCCCGCTTAGGCTCCAGCACGCCCTACCGAGCGCCCTATTTTACGATCTCGACCTGCCCGACGTCATCGCCATGCGCGACGCACTGCTGCCCAAAGCAAAGAACAATTTCAGCCTGCCCTACTCGATGCTAGACCTTTCGTGGATGGACGAGCTGGCCGCAAAGCACGGTAGCGCGGGCTATATATTCATCTTAGAGGGCGTGAGTATGTATTTTGAAAAGGAGGAATTTAAAAAATTTTTTATCGCGCTTTCGCAAAAATTTAGCGGCTACGTGCTGAGCGACTTTATGAGCGAGTTTTCGGTTAGGAAATTCGACTCTAGGCGCCATGACGCGATGCGACACATGCAAAACGCGCCCTTTAAAATGGGCATTAGCGGCGGCGCAGAGGTGCAGAGCTGGGATAGTGCGCATATCTGCTTCGCCAAAGAGGCTGCAATGCTGAAAATGTATAAAAGCCACTGGAGCCTCAAAGGGCGCCTATTTAGCCTGATTCCCGCCTATTGTAACGCTTGCAAGATGTTCGTTTTCAAAATCGGCGGTGATGAATAGGCTTAAAAATTTCAGTTGATTGCTTTTCAAATTTCGACAGCTAAGGCGCGAATTCTAAGCTGCTTATCTGGCAAGCTGGCATGCAGAGCAAACGGCATATACTGCTTTGCTTAATGCTTGAGTAAAATTATAAAAACGCTTTAAAATTTCGCTTAAATTTACCTCGATTTATAGGAATTTAAGAGTTTTTAAAATATATTTTCGCATCTTAAATTCACGGAAAAGATCATGCAAAATTTTCTCGACAAACTCACCGCCACAATTGACGCAATCAACTCCTTTTTGTGGGGTCCGTACTTTCTAATCGCCCTACTTTGCGGCACCGGCGCGTATTTTACGGCGCGCTTGCATTTAGTGCAAATTTTTAAATTTAAAATGGGCGCGCGCAAGCTTTTCGGCAACTTCTCCCTGCACGGCGAGGCTGCGGGTAAAAGCGGCATGAGCTCGTTCCAAGCCGTCGCCACGGCGATCGCGGCGCAAGTCGGCACGGGCAACCTGGTAGGCGCCAGCACCGCATTAGTGATGGGCGGGCCGGGCGCGATATTTTGGATGTGGTGCGCGGCATTTTTGGGCATGGCGACGAACTTTGCAGAGATCTGCCTGGCTCAAATTTACCGCACCAAGGACGACAGCGGACATATGATCGGAGGGCCCGCGTTTTACATCAGCCGCGGACTCAAAAGCCCCTTTGCCAAGCCTTTAGCGGCGTTTTTTGCGCTAGCCATCATCTTTGCTCTGGGCTTCATGGGTAATATGGTGCAGGCAAACTCCATCTCAGACGGCTTTAGCGGCGCATTCGGGATTCCAAAGTGGGTGAGCGGCGCGGCCTTAGCACTCATCTGCTGCGTCATCTTTTTCGGCGGCGTCAAAGCGATCGCGCGCGTAGCCGAAAAGGTCGTGCCACTAATGGCGATCTGCTACGTGCTGGTGGGTCTCGTCATCATCGGCTCAAATTTCGATAAAGTTCCATCCGTCATCGCGCTGATATTCAAAGCCGCGTTCGATCCATCGGCTGCCTGGGGCGGCGCTACGGGCGCTACGATCGCCACTGCGATGAGATACGGCATCGCGCGCGGGCTCTTTTCAAACGAAGCGGGCATGGGCTCGACGCCGCACGCACACGCCGCAGCGAACGTCAAACACCCCGTAGATCAAGCCGTACTCGGCATAATGGGCGTTTTTGTCGATACATTCATCGTGCTTAACATCACCGTTTTCGTCGTGCTTAGCACCGACGTAGTCGCCTTCGAAAACGGCAAGGCGGTATTTTCGGGTATCTCGCTGGTGCAGGAGGCCTTCGGATCGCAAATTTTGGGTCGCAGTGGCGGCTACGGCTTCGTAGCGATCTGCCTGTTTTTCTTCGCATTTACCACGATTTTGGGCTGGTATTACTTCGCCGAGATCAACGTGCGATACCTCCTAGGCGCAAAATTCGTCAAGCTCTTGCAAATTTTAGTCGTCGCATTCGTATTTATAGGAAGCGTGCAAAAGATCGACCTCGTCTGGGGGCTAGCCGATATGTTTAACGGACTGATGGTGATCCCCAACTTAATCGCGATCATCCTGCTTAGCCCCGTCGTCGTGCGGCTTTTGAGCGACTTTAACGACGGCAAAAGCTACGACGCGAACGACTACAAATGACGCCGCGCGCTAAATTTCAAGCCCGCACTTGGAATTTAGCGCAAAATCGTCGCAAAATTTAGAATTTTAAAATTCTTTTCGAGCTAAAATTCTTGCCTAAAATTTTATGATCTAAGGAGAACGGATGCATAATTTTAAGGAGCGAAAAATGCCCGTTTTAAAGGCATTGCTGACCGGGCAACCGCGCGCTTACGGTGACGAGCGCGCTACGCAGCCTCTAAAAAGGCGTTGGGAGACGGCGATTTTTAAGCAAGCTAGAGCGGGTGAAGTGCGCGCGAACGAGCTTGGGTTCGAGGGTGACGCGGTAGCCGACACGCTGCATCACGGCGGAGAGGAAAAGGCGATTTTTGCCAACTCGCTGCAAAATTACGCCGCGTGGGAGAGGTTTTTGGGGCTTAAAAATCTAGCCTACGGCGCAATGGGCGAAAACCTCACGATCAGCGGACTACACGAGCAAAATGTCTGCATCGGCGATGTGCACCGCATAGGCTCGCTGTTGCTGCAAGTAAGCCAGCCGCGCAAGCCTTGCTACAAGCTCTCGATGCGCTGGGGTAATGCGGAGATGACGGCGGAGATCGCGCGCAGCGGGCTTACCGGCTGGTACTACCGCGTGCTGGAGGCTGGCTCGTGCCGCGCGGGCGACGAGATCTACGTCGTAGAGCGCGACCCCGCTGCGATGAGCATAATGGAGCTTAACCGTCTATTTTACGGCGAGCGTATCGATGAAGGGCTGTTAGCAAAATTTAACCTACTTACGACGCTTACGCCAAAATGGCGCGAGGATATGCGCCGCAAGCTAGAAGGCAGCTACGACGACGGCTTTATGCGGCTATGAAATTTAGCCTCGAAGCGGCGTTTTAAAACAGCAAAGCAACGCCGCGCCTTGTTGTTTTAAAACACACTCTTGGCGCGGATTTCAAAATACTTTCCAAGCCGCCGATGCTAAGTTTCAAGACACTTCTTGGCTACTCAATATCGGCTCGCAAAAAATACTTTTTTGATGTGAGCCCTAAATTCAGGCTAAATTTCAAAACCGAAATTTTAATTTAATCCGCGCCGCACGCGCGCAAACGCGATCTGTTCTCTTGCCCTATTTTATGACATGATACAGCTACAAACGGAATTAAAGACGCAAATTTAACCGCGCTTAGAATTTAATCTTTTATGAAATCTAAATTTAGCCGCACATTCAAAGCCGCGCGCGCCGCTCTTTGTAAATTTTAAAATTTAAAAGCGGTAAATTCAACCCCCTTGCTACGCAGCGATTTTTTCCAAAATCAAAAAGCGAACTATTTTTACTCGCGCAACACACTCATCTCGCACATTTAGCGGCATGGCTCTTACGCTGCAAACGAGCTTCCTCAAAGCTTGTAACGCGCACCAAATTAGACATGTCAGATGCTTCGCCAAGCGCCTTTCAAAGCCTTATAGCGCTCGATATAAGTAGAATTTTGCGTGGAATTTTGCGCGGCGCGGCAACAATTACGACCTTTAAGAGTGCACACCGCAGCTCAAAAGCCTATTTTAGCTTTTTAAACTTTCTATAACTTCCCCCGGCGCAAGCAAGCCACCGCTCAAAGACCTATTTTAGCTTTTTAAACCGCACCCGTATGGCTCAAAGTCCATTCCTGCGCTCACTCCACTATCGCAATCCTCGCATCCGCGCAGGCTTTTCGCGCCTTTTTGGATATGCCGATGCCGGTCGTCTCGATCTTTTTAAGATTAATGAAGGGCGCAAGCTCCGCGGCATCGATATTTTTGATGTCGAAAAGCTCGTCCTCGCCGTCCCAATCAGGCGCGATTTGCAGGTAAATTTCATCTCCGCCGTCAAGATAGAGTTCGCTCACCTGCTCCGCCAAATCCGCAGGGACCGGATAGTCCTTGAACCACTTTTTGGCTTGCGGCAGCGCGCCGAAGTCCGCGTACGGATCGATGCCGCGCTCCTCGCAGTACTCAAACACGTCAAATTTGGGCTGTAGCAGGGCTTTTTCATACATCAGCTCGTTCATCACGGCGATTTTGAAATTGAAATTTTTAAACGCTAGCGTCTCGCCGACCGCGCGCGGAAGCTTAAATTTATCGCTCGGCTTTCGCTTTAGCTTTTTCTCTTTTTGATTGATGCAGACACGCCCTATCGGCATTTTCGCAGCTCGCACGATGTCTGCGATCTCGTCGGTGTCGCGCTTAGCGAAGCGTTCGGCGAAGTCCATCGCGCCTATGCGCTCCTGCACGGCCTGCGCGAGAGCTAGCGAGACTTCAAATTTGCCCAGGCTAAGCTCCAAAAATATATATGCACCGCGCAGCTCCTGCTCTGGCACGGCCTCAAGCGGCGGTCTGCCCTCAAGCGTGAATGCGCCGCCGTAGAGCTTGCGCGGAACCTCGTGCTGCACGCCCTTTGCGACCTCAAGCATCAAATTTATCTCGGAAAGCTTAGGTTCTGCGAGCTCGTCTGCGCGCACGAACGCGAAAATCCCAGCCTCATCCCAAAAATAGCGGCTTTTGCCATCTCCGTCATCGATCACGCGCGGCTGCCCCAAGGCTTCGTTAAGCTTAGCCAGATCAAACTCACAGTTTACGCCGCCGATGAAAATGCCGTCCGGGAGCACGTCGACGTCAAATTTATCCTTTTTAAAAATGTCTAACATTCCCATTTCGCCTCTACTGATTTTGCCTTAAATTTCATTTTAAAATTTTTCCAAAAACCCGTAAAAATCGTCCGCAAAAAGCCTATCCTCACCCTGCGCGTAGTCGCGCACATAGACCTTGTATTCGCACGACGCATCGTCTGCCGCTTCGCTCATTGTCGCGCCCGCCGCATTGGCATTTATATCGCGCACTGTCTCGCCCGCAGCTTCGCCGCTAGTACTCTCCGCCGTCTTGCCGCGCGCCGTATTCGGCGAGCCGTCCGCTATGTCGCTTGCGGGCGAAATTTTAAAATAATACTCCTCGTCCTCGAGCTGCAAAAACACGAGCTCGTCCGCGGCGAATAGCCCGTTTTTCAGATTTACCTCATACGTGTAGCAGATGCCCTCATCGGCACTATCCGCAAACTCGGGCGGCGCGATCGTTTTTAGCTCCGTCCCCGCCGCGCTCACGCTAGCGTATCTTAGCAGCATCTGCTTATAGCTCGCAGGCAGCGCGAAACCGAGCCGCCGCTGCGCCTGCGCGATCCACGCAGGCTCTATGTCGCTGCGCCCCACGGCCGTGATATTTTTAGATTTTTGAATAAGCTCTTCTATCATTTTAATCCCATTTTGAGCGAGAAATTTTAACGCCTTAGCGCACCATACGCGCTGTTTGCATAAACCCGCGAGCATTTGGCGCGGCTTTGAAAATCTAAATTTAAAAGCTCGCGCAGCTACAAAACCAAAGCGAGCCGTTTAAATTTCGAGCAGCCCGCGTCTAAATTTAACCGCAAACGCGCACTCGTAGTGCCTCGGCGATCAAAATTTAACGTTACTTAGCCAGCGCTATTACTTCGATCTCCACAAGCGCCCCCTTGGGGAGTTTGGCGACCTGCACCGTGCTACGAGCCGGCTTGTGCTCGCCGAACGCCGCTGCGTATATCTCGTTCACCGCGGCAAAATCGCCCATATCGGCTAGGAAAATCGTCGTTTTGACGGCATCTTGCAGCGTAGCGCCCGCTTCTTTCAGGATCGCGGCGAGGTTTTGCAAAACCTGCCTGCTCTGCGCCTCCACGCCGCCCGCGACGAACTCGCCGTCGGGCTTAAGCGCGATCTGCCCCGAGGTAAAGATGAGCCCGCCCGCCTTGATCGCCTGAGAGTACGGCCCGATGGCCTGCGCCGCATCGGGAGTCGAGATGATCTGCATGTAAAATCCTTTGTAAAAAATTTCGCCCATTTTATCGCAAAATATTTTAGCATTGCTTTAGGCGGCGGAATTTTGCGGGCGAGGTTGCGGGTGCAGAGGGTACGACGGTGCAGCTAAAATTAATTGGCGGAAAGGCGGCGGCGCGGTAAAGTTAATAAGCGCGCGGGGCGGCTAAATTTCGGCGGGTGAGGCGAAACAGATACGCGGCAATGCGACAAATTAAATGGCATGGATAGGCAAAATTTCGCCTACATTAGCAGAATGAAACGGCAGACGCGGCAATGCGGTTAAATTTATCGTGCAAATACAGCGGACAATATGGCTAGAAGCTAGCGCGAAATAGCGAGCCGCGGCGGCGAAACGGCAAATTTAAAAGAGCTAACAGGCGCAACAAAACAGAGTGTGAAAGTGCGGCCAAATTTAATATATACGGGCACGGCGGCGAATCTGCACAGCAAATGGTTAAACTGTCTGCACGAGCGCAGGGCGAGTAAAACGGCTCGCTAACGGTAGCGTGTATTTTAAAAAGCGAGTAAGCGGGAAAGAGGCGTGCACGACGGTGCCTGATTAAATTTCATCAATATGAGCACGATAACGTCGCGCGCTCGGCAATACGACGACTCTATCGGCGGCGGGCAGGCCGTATGAATGCATGGCGATACGACGAAATAGATATACGGGTGGTGCGGTGGAATTTAACTGGCGCGAATGGGCGAAATTTCACTGAAGTCGTTACGGCAGTAAATTAAATTCCTTGCGGTAGCAAGATTATCAATGTCTCGACCGGCAAAATCAAACCGCCCATGGTAGTGATACGGGCGGCGGGGCGGTAAAAGCAGCGCCAAAATCGCTACCATCGCAGCAGAAAGAACAGCGCCGTCATAAAAAATCAGTGCGACACCGCGCAACGCAATTAAAATCCTCGCAGTAGCAAGCGCGGCAACGAAGTCGTCGATGTAGCGGAGCAAAATCGACGATATCGAAACAACAAAATCAAGACCTCACGACAAGCGAGACCTCCGACGTAACGCCAATAGAATCAACATCGCAGCAGCGGGAAATTAGCATAGTCGCGACAAGATCAGCGCGAAGCTACGATATAATCGACGCTGCAGTAGTAAATTGGCAGTGTCGCAGTAAATTTGGTGCGACACTGCGGCAAGATGGCACCGCAGCAGTGAAATCGACACTGTCGCGGCAGCAAGATCAGCGTCATTGCGGCAAATCGGCGAGGGCTCATAAAATTTTATGCGAAATTTTATACGAAATTCTGTATAAAATTTTATGATTTTGGCTTGAAATTAACTTGCGATCAGCCCTCAACCGGTCTGTAATTAATTTGCAATCAGTCCGTAAAGTAGCTTTAAAATCGTGGCGGCAACGACGAGCAGAAGCATCTTGCGGACAAATTTCACGTCGCATCTCATCACGAGGCTTGAGCCTGCGAAGCTGCCCGCGATCTGTCCGACCGCCATCACCGCTCCAACGAGCCATAAAATCTGCCCGCCGATGATAAAAACGCCCAAAGAGACGATGTTTGAGGTGAAATTTAAAACCTTCGTGTGTGCGACCGCCTTTTTCATATAAAGCCCTAAAATTCCAACCAGCGCAAACGTCCAAAACGAACCCGTACCCGGGCCGAAAAATCCGTCGTAAAACCCTAAAACAAGCCCAAAAATCGCGTAAAAGCTCTTTTTTGACATCTTGGGTTTGGCGGGCGCTTCGCCTAGGTTCGGCGAAAAAATCATATAAAAGAAAAGCGCCAGCAGCAGGATCGGAATGAGGTAGTTTAGGAATTTCGCATCGATTAGAAGCAGGACATAAGCGCCGACGAGCCCGCCTACGAACGTAAAAATCACGCCGCGCAGGATCTCCGCCGCATCGACGTAGCCCTTGCGGATGAAATTTAAAGCGGCGGTGAAGCTTCCGAAGCTGCCTTGAAATCTATTTGTGGCGATCGCTACATGCGGCGGAACACCCACGGCAAGCAGCGCAGGCAGCGAAATCAACCCGCCGCCGCCTGCGATCGAGTCGATAAATCCGCCGAAAAATGCCGCCGCAAAAAGCACCGCAAACTGCCAAAGCTCAAGCTCCATTTTTATCCTTTTCTCAAATCACACAGGCAATCGCTATGAACGCCCGTCAAAATTCCGCGCAATTTTATAAAATTTCGCAGAATTTTAGCAGATTTTGCCGCATGACTCCCGCTTAAATTTTATAAAATTTGTCGCGTGATTGCCGTTTTAGTGCCATGCAATTTATCGCGTCGCGCACGAGCTGCAAAATTTCATAAAATTTAAGTAGCACAAGGCTGTGGAATTTTACCCAAATTCTACAAGACAGCCCTATAAATTTCGCGCAGCTCTCCGTGAAATTTGCAGAATTCTATGAAGCGATCTTTTGCCGAAATTCTATAAAATTTTGGCGCGCTGTACTCAAGACGCATGGCAAAATCCATAAAGTCAGCCCTACTTATGCGGCAGCACAGCGCAAAATTCCGCCGTACACCCGCTCCAAAGCTTCATAAAATTTCATCGCCCCGCTCGTATCAGATAAAATTTCGCCAATTATTCCGTAGTTTTGTCGGGGCTCGCGCTTAGTTCGGGTAAAATTTTATCTATCTCGCCGCTCTGTCCGAGGCGATACAGCGCGAAGTCGTATTTGATAGGGTCGCTCGGATCGAAGCGTCCTAAGCTTTGCGTAAGCTGCAAAACCGCCTCAAAATCGTAACTCTTGCGATCGATCAGCCCAAGCTTAAGCGAAACTTTATGCGTATGGGTATCGAGCGGGATGAGAAGGCGCGATTTTTCGATCTTTTTGTACAGCCCCAGATCGATGTCGCTGTCGCGCACCGCCCAGCGCAGGAAAAGATTGTAGCGCTTATACGGCGACGTGGGCTTTTGCGCGAAGCCGCGCCCGAAAAAAAACTCATACCCCGGGCTGCGGTAGGGATTTAATCTGTAGATCTCGCCGATTAAAAAATTTATCCCATCCTCGATCCGTCCGCTTTTTTGCATACCGCGAAGCACGCTCTCCTCGATGCTAAGGCTGTTTTTAAGCCGCTTTAAAGTTATAAAAATTTCAGCGACGTCGCGCGAGCTTTGAAATCTATATTTTTTGCCCGCAAGCTCCGCTCTCATGCGCTCATCGCTCCCATCTAAAAGCGAAAAATCAAGCGAGCGAAGGAATTTTAAAATTTGAGCCGCGTTACCGTAAGCAAACAGCGCGCAGATGAGCGCTACGACGTCGTTTCTATGTCCCTTTGCGACCTGCAGCGGATCGGGCGCGCCGAAAAGATCCGCGTCGCAATTTTTCAAATCGGCGTAGTAATCCAAAATCTGCTTTAAATTTTTCATCTTGCGTAATAACTCATCGTCGTAGCGCCGAATTTTCGCGATTTAAGCAGCGCGAAATCGCCGATTTTAGGCGGCAGCTCAAGCTCGCTCATATGTTCAATCGCGATTAGCAGCTCGCACTGCGCGGAGCCCAGGCGCACTATCAGCGCCAGCACCCGCTCGTAAATACCGCCAAAGCCCTGCCTGATCGCAAACGGCGGGTCCAGATATACAAACACTCTGCGCGCAGGATCAGATATGGAATTTGCGGTATGGCTTTCGCTAGAATTTACGGCAAAGTATTCGCCTAAACCGCATGCTAAATTTTCACGGGAGTTGGCGGCGAAATTTTTTCCTGAACCACGGGTTAAATTTACGTTTGGGCGTGAATTTTCTCTGCACTTGGGGCTAAATTTGCCGTCAGAATTCTCAGCAGAATTTTTTCTTGAATCATAGATGAAATTTGCGCTTGAATGTAAACTTTCTCCGCAACTAGTGCTAAAATTTTCGCCTAAATTTAAAATTTCTTTCTCTTCGCAACTCGCGCCTAAGCCCGTACTGCGATTTGCGTCAAAATTAGAGCTCTCGCCGCATTTTGAGCTTAAATTTAAGTTGCAATTAGCGGTCTCGGTGCCGCTTGCATCGTATTGCGAAGCGCAGTTATCGTCAAACTTTTCGCTAAAGCTCACAGCGTCCGCAGCTAGCGAATTCACGCAGTATTTTATACTAGAAGCACCCGCATAATCGCCAATCTGAGCACAACCGCCAAAGCTCTCCATGCCTGCGCAATCAGCATTTGTACCGCTCTGCGCGCCATTTTGCGCGCTGTCAAGCACACTACTTCGCGTGCCGCATTTAGCTAAATTTTTTACGCCGCTTTGCGTGCCACCTTCCGCTTCTACGCTTTGCGCGACGCGGTATCCGTCCTCGCCCTGCTCTACGCTACTAAAGTTTTTGCGACAACCCTCTTTTTCGCTGCTTGAATTTTTACAGCAGGCGTCGTCATCGGCATGGTTTTTGAAATTTTTGCCGCTTAAATTTAACAAATTCCCGCACGAGCATCCGTTCGTGCCCGCTTGCAGCTCGTGCAAAATTTCGGGCAGTCGTTCGAAGCAATCACCCAAAATCGCGTTTGCGCCGAGTCCGAAAAGCTCGAAATTTTTCCGCATTATCTTATGCGCGGCGACGTCCTTTTCGATCGCATAAACGTTTTTTGCGCCGTTGCTTAGCGCTTCAAGCGCCATCGCGCCGCTACCGCCGAAGCACTCGATAAACGTCGCGCCGCGCAACCCCGCTCGCCACGTATCGAAAAACGAGCCCTTTACGATGCTTTTCGTGCTGCGCGTGCTCGAAAGCGCGGGCAGAGCGAGCTTTTTGCCCCTATAGATGCCGCTTGAAATTTGCGTA
>NZ_CALIJA010000128.1 GCF_938017615.1 uncultured Campylobacter sp.
CAATCATAATACAAAAAATATATTTCAACTAAACTCCTTTAATGAAAAAATTAGTTGGAATTATATATACGCGCATATAAAAGATACCTTAAAAATTTAATAGAATTTAAATAGTTTTTCGATTTAATACACAAATTTTTAAAATAGAATACTGCATAACAAAAAATATACATAAAACTTGATTTAAGCTTCGTAGAATTTGATGAAAAATTAATTCTTCTCAAGCAAAAAATTAGGCAACTATAACAAATGCTCAAAAGCACAAAATAACGAGTACTGGCGCGGAATTTCCGCTGCCTATTTCCAAGCCGCCTTTTCGTTTAGGTCAGAGTAGTTAGATAAAATTTCATACGGCTCGTAGCTAAATTTATACGCCAGGCTCGGGCACTGCTTCACCGCGTAGCCCAGATAGATCCAGCGCAGCCCCAGTTCTTGGGCGAACTCGATCTGTTTTAAAAGCGAAAATTTACCGAGGCTAAGATGCGGCAGATACGGATCGTAGTAGCAATACACCGAGCTAATGCCGTCATCCACGATATCGATGAGATCGACGCAGATAAGCCGCCCGTCCTCGCCGTAGTAAGAGATTTCTTTGCCGAAGTCGCCGTGACCCTGGACGTAAATTTCATCATATCGCTCAAAATCGATCTCTTGCACAGGCCAGCCCTTTTTTAGATGCATGTAGTCGTGATAGAGCGCGAAAAGCTCCAAACGAGCATCGTTTAAAAGCGGGCGAGATTGCCTTACATAGGCGGTCGTGCGATTATTTTTATAGACGCGGCGGTGCGATCTGCTAAATTTAAAATTTGAAGCATCGACGCGCAGGCTTTTACACTCCGCGCAGGCTGCGCAAACGGGCTTTTGAAAATACCTGCCAAAGCGGCGGTAGCCGTGCTGCACTAAATTTGAATTATACTCGAAGTCGCAGTCTTTTATGTAGATATACTCGCTGCGTGCGGCTCTGCCGCATAGATAGGGGCAGGCAAAATCCAGCGTACAAAATGGAATTTCAGTCATTCAGCTTTTTGATATTCACCGCGTCCACGTATTTTAAAAACTCGTCTTTGAGGCGCTTTTCGCGTGCGGCGATGCTCTCTTTGGCTGCGTCAAATTCCTCCGCGTCGCCGTCTAGACTACTCTCGCTTTGCAAGCTCAAATCGTCATCTTTAAAAATATCTTTAAACTCGTCGCGATTTGGATTGGGTTTTTTGGGCTTTTTGGACGCGGAGCTTGCCGCCTTGTCCTTAAGCATATCCTTTTTTATATCTTTTAGGCTATCTAAAAAATCCATGCTCTTTCCTAAATCCGCGCCGATTTGCGCATCGCAGCGATGATCGCAGCGATCGCTTCGTTTTTATTCGGCTGCATATCGTCGATGGTGTTTTCTAAAATTTTGTCTAAATTTTTCTCTACGTAGCTCGTGTCGAAAAAGCCGAGTCGGAATTCACGCGATTTGCTTATGCTAAGCAAAAACGGAATAATCGTGCGCACCCCCTCGATACGAAACTCCTTTAGCGCGCGCTCTAGCTTATTAACGGCCAGGTCGTAGTCGGTAGTTTTGATGATTAGCTTGGCTAGAAGCGAGTCGTAAAACGGCGGAATTTTATAGCCCTTATAGATGTGGCTATCGACGCGCACGGAAGGACCAAGTGCTGGATAATAATCGCTAACGGTGCCGGGAACGGGGGTGAAATTTTTCCAGACGTTTTCGGAGGTAATACGCGCCTCGATCGCGTAGCCGTGCGGCTTAATGTCGCTTTGCTCAAGCTCTAAAATTTCGCCGTTTGCGATGCGGATCTGGCGCACGACGAGATCGACGCCCGTGACCTCCTCAGTAATGCCGTGCTCGACCTGGATACGGGTATTCATCTCCATAAAATAGAAGTTATTGTAGTCATCGAGCAAAAATTCCACCGTGCCGACGTTGGTATAATTCACCGCCTTTGCTGCAGCTACCGCGGTCGTACCCATCGTCTTTCGCAGATGCTCGCTTATCGAGGGGCACGGCGCAATCTCGATAATCTTTTGGTGGCGGCGCTGGATAGAACAATCGCGCTCGCAAAGGTGAATGATGTTACCGTAATTATCGCCGATGATCTGAAACTCGATGTGGCGCGGCTTGACGACGAGTTTTTCCATAAAAATTTCATCGTTGTTAAAAAAGGTCTTCGCCTCTCTCGTGCACGAGTCATAGGCGCTCTCCATATCTTTTTCGTCCCATACCTCGCGGATACCGCGTCCGCCGCCGCCGCCGCTAGCTTTTAAAATCACGGGATAGCCGATCTCGCGCGCATATTTTTTGATCGTATCCATGCTCTCGTGATTTAGCTTTTCGGTGCCGGGCACGATCGGAATGCCGTTTTTGCGCATCAAATAGCGAGCGATGTTTTTGTTGCCCATTTTGCGGATAACGTCAGGCTTTGGACCGATAAAGATAATGCCCGCGTCCTCGACCTCTCTTGCAAAGTCAAAATTCTCGCTCAAAAAGCCGTATCCAGGATGTATCGCATCAGCGCCACACTCTTTAGCGACTTCGACGATCTTTTTGGCGTCCAGATAGCCTTTTAGCGCGTCGGCGCTGACCTCGTAGGCCTCATCGGCGATTTTTACGTGCAAGCAATCGATGTCGGGTTTGGTGTAGATCGCGACGCTTTTAATATGCAAATCTCTGCAGGCTCTAATGATCCTAACCGCGATCTCGCCGCGATTAGCGATAAGAATTTTACGTATCATAAATAATTGCCTCTTTTAAAGAAATACCGCGGTAATAATAGTATAAAAAATTTTATAGCAAGTTGAAATTCATGAAAGGCGGTTGAAATTCCGGATAAAATTTAAAGAAGATTTATGGTGCCCGAGGTCGGAATCGAACCGACACGAGGTCGCCCTCGCCAGATTTTGAGTCTGGTGCGTCTACCAATTTCACCACTCGGGCATTTAAAAAGTTATGATTGTATAAATTTAAAAGAGAAAAGCCCCGAAGACGGGGCTTGGAGCAAGAAAATTATTTTTTCTTCTTGCCTTTTGCAGCTGCAACAGCCTCTTTTAGCTGTTTGCCGACTTTAAATTTTACTACTTTAGTAGCAGGAGATTTGTAAGTTCTGTTTGTGCCAGGAACTTTACCCTCGCGAGCTGCGCGCTCTGCGATGCCGAAAGATCCGAAGCCGATGAAGCTTATGTCATCACCTTTTACCAAAAGCTCTTTGATAGCCTCAAGTGCAGAATCTACTACCTTAACGGTATCTTTTTTAGAAAGACCTGCCTTCTCGGCAACTACTTGGATAAAATCAGCTTTTTTCATGCTAATCCTTTAAAATAAAGTGGTTTGGGCGGTATTCTACAATAGTTTCGCAAAAAATACAATAGTTTTTTAAGAAAAAAACGCAAAAATCGGCAAAATTTAGCCGAATTTAGCCCAAATTCGTCAATTTTTCAGATTTTGCTTCTTTAAATTTCAAAATTCCGCCATATTTTTGGGGCTGATTTTTGAAATTTCGCCCGGTTTCGAAAAATTTCAAAATTTCTTCCCCTCCCGCTTCATTTTTATAAAATTTCGCCCAAATTTGCCGCTTTAAAATATATAAACTATATTTTGTTATAATCCGCGCAAAATTTCAAAGGCTTTTTATGACTAAAATTTTAATGATAGAGGACGATTTAGAACTCGCCGAAATTTTAAGCGAATATCTGCAACAATACGATATTGATATCACCGTCGCGGACGATCCGTTTTTGGGGCTTTCCAAGCTAAATTTAGAAAATTTCAACCTCGTGATTTTAGACCTCACGCTTCCTGGGATGGACGGGCTTGAGGTCTGCAAAGAGATCCGCAAAAACACCGATATACCGATCATAATCTCAAGCGCCCGCCACGATCTGACCGATAAGATCAACGCTTTTGACTTCGGCGCGGACGATTATCTGCCAAAGCCCTATAATCCGCAAGAGCTTTTAGCGCGCATCAAACGCCACATCGAGCGCTACGACATAAACTCGCTTCAGCGCGCCGCCAAGCCCAAAAAAGACCTCGAAGTGGACGATTTCCGCCACGTCATCAGCTTCAAAGGACAGCCTCTGTCGCTCACCATCGCCGAATACGACGTGCTTTCGTATCTCATCAAAAAGGAAGGCGGCGCGATCACCCGCGAGGAGCTCATCTATAACTGCAGCTCTATAAGCGAGGAATCCTCAAGCAAAAGCATCGACGTCATCATCGGTCGCATCCGCCTAAAGCTTGGCGAAACATCCAAGGCGCCAAGTTACATCCACGCTATCCGCGGCGTAGGC
>NZ_CALIJA010000129.1 GCF_938017615.1 uncultured Campylobacter sp.
ATTGTTATTTACCAATATTTCTTTACTTTTAATATCACAAAGATAAATTTTAATAGCATCGTATTCATAGCTCTTGTTGTTAATTTTAGTTTTTTGTTTGTCGTAAATTTCGCCGATACTAGAAAAAATTTTAACTATATCGCCCAAAATTTATCCTTTCTAAAATATACGCGAATTATAACTAATTTTAATTATATTATCAATAGTTATTGTGTTTTAATGAAATAATTTGCCTTTTTTAAATTTTTATTATACAATCGGTTTTAAAGCAAGCAATCATCCTTTTTAGGATTTGAAATTTGTGCTTTAATGCAGTCTTGCTTTACAACCTCCAAAACCCCTACTCCATAGTTCATACACCCACTTCCAGCGCCCGTGCCAAGGATCAAATTTATTAGTTCAGCATTAGCTACAATTTTCCATCTTGCCTGCCACGCATATACCGGCTCGCGGTTGTTGCCATAATAGAATTTCACAGACTCACCCAGCTTTTGCCACAATAAATTTAATTCCATTTCGCCATCATATTTTCGCCCCATAATCGTTTCAAATCGCTGTAAAATATTCGTCTTCATCATCTCTAAATGCCTACTATCTTGCGGCTGCAAATAAATCTTATGCCCCAAAAGCCCACTTACTGCGCACGCCACGTAGCCTTGCACAATAGCTTCGTTCTCGCAAATTTTATGATTTTTCGCTTCGACGGTAGTTTGCGTAAATAGAATTTCACCCAAGCTTAGCCCGTCTTTTAGCACTGCTAGCGCGATTTTACGTTCAAACTCCGGCTCGCATGAAGCAAATCGCACGCGCAAGTCCTCTCCTCGCAAGATAAAATCAAACACCGTGCGTTTAAAAATTTTACCGCTTGATTCGTGCCTATATCCTACGTGCTCTGAAGCCGGTAGATAGCGATAAAAAAAGCCCTGAATCAGCTGCGAGAGAGATTTTGTGATTTTTAGATTTTTAGTTGGTAATTTTGCGTTGATGATTAGCATTTGCGCTCCTTTGCGCGGTAAAATTTTGCCCAAGGTTCGTGTAAACCTTGGGCAAACGAGCTCTAAGTGGGATTAAAATCCTATCTCTTTGATATCGGCAAACTGCAAAAACGCGCGATAAATTTGCCCGATATTTGCGATACGATTTGCGCGTATCGCGGCATCCTTGACGTTTATCATTACGTTATCGAAAAAATCATCAATCACGCCTTTAAGCCCAAATAGCGAGCGCAAATACCCACTCACGTCGTTTTCGTTGAGCTTAATCGCCCTGAACGCCGCATTTAGCGCACGCTCAGCGTCGTGTTCGAATAGATTTTCGTCCACCGCGTCTATTTTTTCGTCCTTGATGATATTGGCTAGGCGCTTAAAAGTTGCGAAATTTTCCCCGAAATCCGCTGCTGCTACGATCTCGCCCAGCGCCTTTATGGCCTTGCTTAGTCGTAATAGATCGTTTTCGCCGCTTGCGATGGACGCCTTGATCACGGATGGATTTATCTCGTCAAAAATTCCATATAACCTATCTTTTATAAAATCCAGCAGCTTAGAAATGTCAAATTTCTTATAATTTGGCGCCAGCTTTTGCGCCAGCGCATTCGCATCAAAGCTCAATCCTTGATTTAGTAAAATTTTAATTAGCCCAGTAGCTGCGCGGCGAAGCGCATACGGATCTTTGTTACCGCTTGGAACTTTATCGATACTAAAAAGCCCCAGGAGCGTTTCAAATTTCATCGCCACAGCGATTACGCTACTAAATACACCGCTTGGCAGCTCGCTATCCTCGCCGCTAGGCAGATATTGCTCGCGTATCGCGCGGCATATATGCTCTGCTAGTCCAGCGTGTGCGGCATAGTAACTACCCATAATGCCTTGAAGCTCGCTAAATTCGCCCACCATCGTGCTGCTAAGATCTGCTTTACTAAACATTAGGGCATTTTCTATATCCTGCGCAAAATCTTTTTTGCCGATCTCCGCCTCAATCTGCGTAGCATAATCCGCGCTCAGTGCCCTTGCTACCGCTAGCTCGCGCACTTGCTTATCATAAACCGAGCCAAGGGCTTGCATATAGGAGATTTGTTTAAGTTTTTCAGGACTAAATTCCGCTTGCAAATCACTTTTCCAAAAAAACATAGCATCGCTTAGGCGCGCGCGTAAAACTTTTTCATTACCGCGTACTACAAGCTCGTCATCATCGGTGATCGCATTACTAACGACAATGAAGTGATTGCTTAAGCTTTTACCCTCGAAAACGGGAAAATAGCGCTGATTCTCCTTCATCGAAGTGATGATGACCTCTTTTGGTACGCTTAAAAAATCTCGCTCAAAACTGCCTAGCAGCGCCGTCGGATACTCGGTGATCGCCGTTACTTCATCCAGCAATGCAGGATCGACCTCGATCTTAAAGCCATGCTTTTTCTCGAGCTTTGCAAACTCGCTTAGAATTTTATTCTTTCTTTTTTGCTCGCTTAAAATTACGCCGTTACGCTCCAGCAGTGCGAAATAATCTGCGGCGTCTTTAAATTTAATCGCTTCATAGCCAAATTTTCGGTGCGGAAAAAATGCAGCCGCGCTTCGCACGCCATAAATTTCAAAATCTACGTTTTGACCGCCCAAAACGCAGGCTATGCTTCTTATCGGACGGATAAATTCAAACTTGCCGCTACCCCAGCGCATCGCGCGTCCAAAATTTAGCGATCGTAAAAACTCCTCTATCATTTCGCCTAGGATTTCACGACTATCACGCCCTTTTTGCACCGCAGCGTGGTAGAGCACCTCTTTGCCGCCTATCTGCCGAAATTCCAGCTCGCTTTCGCTTATGCCGCATTTTTTAGCAAAACTTAGCGCTGCAGGGCTCCACGCGCCGTCTTTGAGCGCGACGGATTTTGGTGCGCCCGTGCTTACGATCTGCGCATCATCGCCGCGTTGCGGAAAATCCTCGTGAAATAGCACGAATCTACGCGGGCTAAATTCGAAGCGAAAGTCACTATTTATGCGGTTAGCCTCAAGTACTGCGCGCCATTTTGGCGCGATATTCGCACGCTCTTTTAAAAACGGGATCGCAGGCAGCTCCTCGACCCCAATCTCAATGAGTAGTTCCATCTTTATCCTTTTTTCGTTGATTTCGTTTTTCGTTTTTCTCCATCATTTCGCGGTTAAATCCTACGATCATAAATATCATAAAAAGCACGAAAAGTACGGTTATAACGGCATGTATCATTCTACTATAAATTCCTTTTGCCCTTTATAAATCGTAAAATAGGCATTTTTAAATTCTAAATTTTTGCCGTTTTGCACAGGAGCGCTTTTGCGAAAAATTCTAAACTCGCCCGCGCCTTTTAGATCAATTATGCCGTCTTCAACGTCGCCTTTTATCGCGCTTATCACATCTCCTGCGCGCAGCTGCCGCACCGATGCGCTAGGCAAAACGTATGGTGCGATAGAGCCTACGTTGCCGCTTCTAGATACGATCTCAAAATCGTCTATCTCAAAGCTTTGCTTATAAAATTTCGTCTTTTTTACTAGCAGATCAAGTTTATCGCCTAGCTGCAGCCCGCTGCCGCCGTAGACAAAAACTCCGCTTCCATCTTGGGAGATCGCAAAGCCGTGGCGGTTTGTAAAGCTCACGACTGCGCCTTTTATCAGCACAGGCTCGCTTATAATGCGCCCGTAAAGCTCCTCTATCGTGACGGCCTTTGCGGAGCTGGCGGTATTTTTAGCTAAAAATTCTTGCTTTTTCGGCGTAGATTTTAAAGCGCCCTCGTCCGTCAGAATGAAGCTAATCGGGAAATGATCGGAAGCGGTAGAGGATTTAGCAACAGCGAAACTGTCCTTTTTATATCCAGGCTCGCTACTAAAAAAATCGTCGCTAAGCAAGATATGATCGAGCACTGCGCCGCTTTCATGAGATTCACAAGAGCCAAAATGCTTTAGCTGCGAGCAGGGATGTAGCGCCCACAAATCGCTAAATCCGTCGCGCTCGATAAGCTCGTTTAGCAAAGAATTTCGCCCGAAATTCGTATTAAAATCTCCCGCTACGATAACGCGTTGGTGCCCTTGCAAAACCTCGCGCAAAAAGGCGAAATTGCGCTTGCGCTCGCTTAGCGGATTGCGTGCAGAGAGCATATGTACGACATAAAAGCTAAAATCAGCGCCGCCAAGCGCAAAATCAGCGCGCAAAATATCTCTAGTTTTAAGCTCTATCGGGCGGTAGGTTTTTTGAAATTTTATCGGTATGCGCGACATCACCGCCACGCCCGCAGGTGCAGTCTGTGCGCGCGAAAAAGCGTAGAATTTATAGCCCGCTTTCTGCGCAAGCGCTTTTAGCACGGCTTCGTTTTCGATCTCTTGCAGCCCCAAAATATCGGCATTAAGCGCGCTTATCTCGTCCGCTACCGCTTGCAGCTTGCGCTCGTATTTTTGCTCGCTCCAGCCTCCGCGCCCGATCTCAAAGTCCGCATACTCCGTGCCGTCGTTTACGCCGTCGAATAAATTTTGCACGTTAAACGATGCGATTTTCAGCTCCGCCGCACCCGCACCGCAGAAAAACATCGCAAAAAGTAGCGCTAAAACTCGCAAACCGCGCTCCTAAAGTCGAATTTATCGATATTTTGGCGGATCGCTTCGTAGGTTACGATGCCCACGCTGGTAGCTAAATTTAAACTGCGCCCCGCCCCGCTCATCGGGATCGTGATGCAGTTTTCGCGCTTTGTGCGCATGATCTCAAGCGGCAGCCCGTGCCCTTCAGAGCCGAAAATCAAAAAATCGCCCGGCTGAAATTTTGCCTCATAATAGAGCTTGTTCGTCTTCGTCGTCGCAAAAAAGAAGCGTTGCTTAAATTTCTCGTTCGCCGCCATAAACTCGTCCCAATTTTCCCAAATTTTAAGATCCAAGTTCGCCCAATAATCGAGCCCCGCACGGCGCAGATGCTTATCGTCGATTAGGAATCCCAGCGGCTTGATCAGATGCAAGCGGCAGCTCGCATTGACGCACATACGCCCGATGGAGCCCGTGTTTGTGTGGATCTGCGGATATACTAACACGATATTAAACATCAAAAATCACCGATTTTGAACGATCATAATTTTGAGATTTAGAATTTCGAAAAGCTAAATTACGCGGCTTGGGATTTCGCGCAGTAAAGCCTTGCAAATTTAAATGGGCAAAATTCTGTAATTTGAAATTCTGCGAAATAAAATTTAGGTTCATGATTTTGCGACGCTGCAGGACGTCAGATTTTTTCTCACAGCAATACGGCTCTTGCGTCTTTCTATGGTGCGGTGCGAGAACTGCCCCCATAGCACAGGACGCGCGATACGGCTCGCTAAATTTTGCTTTAATGCGTTTAATATGACGCAGGCTGTGAGATTTTGTGCCAAGATGCCCTAATCTGCAAAATTTCATCTCGCTGTAATGCGAGCCGTGAAATTCCGTCTCGCTGCTGCACGGTTCATATAGTTTCCCGCCGCAGTGATGCGATCTGCGAAATTCGCGCGATCCACAAAACTTCGCCTCGTGGGCTTTTTCGGTATGGCGGCACGACGGATGAAATTTTAATAGGTCAAATTCCGCGTCGTGAAATCCTACCGAGCTAAGCTTTGCACTATGAAATCTTACGCCGCAAAAATTTAAATTTCGCTCGCCATAAAAGATAAAATTTCGCGCAACAAAAATCACGAAATTTTGCCTGCGATCAAAGCAAAAAGCGCGCTTTTGCAAAGACGCAGCATTCTTGCAAAACGCGTAAATTTCGTCGCGACGATAGAATTTTTTCATAAAACTAGCTCCTAAATAAAACGGCGATTTTACAAAAATCTCTCTAAATTTACGCTTTTAAAGCCGCCACAAACGCCCTAATCTCCGCTTCTTGCAGCCTCTCGATCTCCTTGCCGATCGCAGCGCCGCGCAGGTTGTGAGCGACATCCGCGGCACAAACCAAGCTTTTAAATTTCTTATCCCAAATCCCAAGCCGCTTCGCCGCTTGCACCCTACCTTTACAATATAGCCCGAGCCACTGCTTAAGCGGCATTTTTAGAGCGATTTTACATAGTCGCTCGTCGCTTACCCGCTTAAAAAACGGCTCGCTAAGTAGCCTTTTATAAAGAGAATTTAGCCCTAAATTCTTTAAAATCTTATTTTTATCTAATCCTAAAAAATTCAAAAACGCGTATAAAAAAAACATTTCATTTCTCACGAAAGATTCGCCGTGCTCTATGAATTGCATCAGCCGCTCGTGCGTGCGCGGATCAATCTGCAATCCAAAAACCCGCTCATAAAGCCCCAGCTCTTGCATTAGCATCATCCCATATCGGTGCGCAGGTGCACGAAAAAATTTAATCAGCTCTGCTTTAATGCGCTCGCAACTAAGATCGCTAACGTCAATGCCACGCATAAGCTCTAAGGTGCGAGGCTCGGCGCGAAGCTCAAATCTTGCGGCAAACTGCACCGCGCGATATACGCGCAAACTATCCTCCACGAAAGTGCGTGGATCGACCACTCGCAAAATCCTCGCATGCAGATCCGAAAGCCCGTCGTAAAAATCGAGCACTTTGCCGCTTATAGCGTCTATCATCATCGCATTGATCGTAAAATCGCGTCGCCTGCTAGCCTCATGTTCGTCCGTAGCCAAAGCGACACTAAAGCCCTTGTGTCCGATGCCAGTCTTACTCTCGGTGCGCGGAAGCGAGATGTCGAAGTTTTTGTATTTATAGACGAAGTAACTCTTGCCGACGCCCTGTGCGCCGAAGTCTTGCATAATTTGCTCGAAGCGGTGCGGATCCACATCGTAAAGCTCCACATCCACATCAGCACTCGCCCGCCCCAAAAAATGATCGCGCACGCAACCGCCTACTAGATAGATACGCGAGCTAAATTTTTTAAGATAATCTAAAAGCGCGATGAAATCGTCATTTTGATAGATTTTCAAGTCGGTTTTCGATACTTGCAAGCAAAAATTCCATAAATTTTAAATTTAGCTCCACACGCGCGTTCAAATCGCCCTTCTCAAAAGCGTTCAGCCCCTCAAAAAGCACTAAAATCCGCTCTTTTATCGCGCTCAAAAACTCCGCTTCGCTTGAAATTTTAAAATCTGCATTTGTGAGATATTTTGATTTGTCACCCGCTTGTCTCGCGGCCCCAAGGTGTCGCGCTTCCTCGGGCTGGTGCAGGGCGGAATTTTGAGCACCATAAGAGGCAAAACCTCCCGCTTGCATATCCTGCGCGGCAGAATTACAAAGCTGTGGCGTGGCGAGCTCATGGTCTCGCGCCTCAGGGATCGTAAAATTCTGTGGCTGTGAAACGAAATTTTGCTGCTGCGCGGCAGCATTGCGGATATTTAGTGCGGCGGAATTTTGAGCTTGAAGCGACGCAAAATCCTGCTTTTTAGAATGCGCTGTGCTGAAATAATCGTCAACTTCGTTTTCTTTGAAATCAGAGCCAGGCCCAAAATCGTCATTGCTTAGCTCCTTAAAATGCGCGCCTAAAATACGAGGCGTCAAATCTTGCTTACTTTGGGAGCCGTCATCCGTAGAATTTAGTGCTAATTCAAAATCTTTACTTTCGGCAGAGCTTTGCGCCATGTTTGCGTCCCTGCTTTGCGGCGAAATAAACTCATTCATATTGCTGCCTAAACTATCGTAAATTTCGCCTGCGATGCCCGATAAATCACGAAAGCTTTCGTCAAATTTTGCGGCGGAGCTTTTTAAAATTTCATCGCTTGCAAAGGTCGAATTTGCGGAATTTTTGCCGCTTGCAGAAGCAGAATTTTTAAAATTCTCTCCGTTTGGGGAGGCGGAAGCCGCAGAATTTTGACCGCCTGCAAGATCAGAATTTTTAAAATTCTCCTCGCTGGAAAAAGTAAAATTTTCATCTTTTACGGCAGATTTTTTTAAAGTAGCGTCCGCTACAAATTCCGTGCCGCTAGGCGTAGAGCTATTACTCGCCATGGAATTTGAATGATCGAAGGCCGAATTTAAAGCGTCCGATGAAACAAGACGCGAAGTGGAATTTTTAGTATCCAAGGAAGTAAAATTTTGCGCGTTTGATGAAGCGATATCCGGCGCAGATGTAGAATTTAAGGCATCAGGTGCAATGAGATCTTGCGCAAAAGAAGCGGGGCTTAAAGCATACTGCGAAGTCTGCGCTTCTGCTTCAGCGCTGTTTGCATTTGCAGCCCCCTCTTGCTGCGCCGCCAAATCTTGCGCGCGCTTTTGTGCTTTCATCTCATTGACTGCTTCGATGATATCTTCTAGTTCATTTTCATACATCAATTAGCCACCTCTTAAATTCTGCTTGTTTACGTGCATCGACGCTAAAAAAGCGCTCCAGCATCGCCATATTGACGCCAGAACTTACTCGATGATTTAAATTTAGCCGCGCAAAAAGCACCGCCGCATCGCCATCTTGCGGATTATCGCGTAAAATACCGCGGCAAATCCGCATCGCACCGTATATATCGCCTTTTTTCTCAAGCTCCATAGCGTATGCTAGCGCGCCATTCAAAGCTAGCTCCTAAGCCTTACTTGCGTAATCTGCGATGATCGAGCCGATCTCTGCGGTCGAGCAAATTTCTTTAGCATCGTACTGCGCGATGTCTTTGGTGCGGTATCCGTCGCGAAGCACGGCGCGCACCGCAAACTCGATCGCAGCTGCGGCCTCATTTTCGCCGAATGCGTATTTTAGCATCATCGCAGAGCTTAAAATCGTAGCAATAGGGTTTGCGATACCCTGCCCCGCGATATCGGGCGCGCTGCCGTGAATCGGCTCGTAAATTCCCACCTTGCCGCCGATACTCGCACTCGGAAGCAATCCGATCGAGCCGCATATCATGCTCGCCTCATCGCTTAAAATATCGCCGAACAAATTCTCCGTCAAAATCACGTCGAACTGCGCAGGCGCCCGCACGAGCTGCATCGCGGCGTTATCTACGTACATAAATTCTAAATTTATCCCCGCATAATTTTTGGCTAGCTCGCTTACGACCTCGCGCCACAGCTGGCTTGTTTCAAGCACGTTGGCCTTATCCACGAGCGTTATCTTTTTATTTCGCAAAAGCGCAGCCTCAAAGGCAACTTTTGCGACGCGCTCGATCTCGGCGGCGTTGTAGCACATCGTATTTAGCGCATCCTTTTCGTTTTTAACGCGCGGCTGCCCGAAATAAATCCCGCCCGTAAGTTCGCGCACCACCATTATATCGACGCCTTTGATGATCTCCGGCTTTAGCGTCGAAGCGTTTATCAGCTCATCAAAAATCATCGCAGGACGCAGATTTGCAAAAGCTCCAAGCTCTTTGCGAATTTTTAGCAGTCCGCTTTCGGGGCGCAGTTCGCGCGGCAAGCCGTCCCATTTAGCGCCGCCGATCGCACCGAAAAGCACCGCATCGCTCGATTTAGCGGTATTTAGCGTCTCATCTGGAAGCGGAACGCCCATAATGTCGATTGCCGCGCCGCCCATCAAGCGGTAGTCAAAATTTAGCTCAAAATTAAATTTATGGCTTACGGCATCAAGCACTTTTATCGCCTCTTCGATGATCTCAGGACCGATTCCGTCGCCTTTTATCACGCATACGTCGTATTTTTTCATCCAAATTCCTTACAAATTTATCTTTGTTTTTGCATAATTTATCGCTCCGCCCGCATCGAGTAGCTTTTGCATAAACTCGGGGATTGCGCCGAATTTATACTGAGTTTTTTGAGTTAAATTTTTAATTACGCCGCCCTTCAGATCGATGCTAAGCTCGTCGCCCTGCGCGATTTTATCCGTCTCGTCGCATTCGAGGATCAAAAAACCCGTATTGAAGCTGTTTCGATAAAAAATCCTAGCGAAGTTTTTTGCGATCACGCATGAAATTCCGGCGGCCTTAAGCGCCATCGGAGCGTGCTCTCGCGAGCTGCCGCAACCGAAATTTTTCCCCGCTACGATGATGTCGCCGCGAGCTATTTTGGACGAAAAATCCCTATCCGCATCCTCCATAATGTGCGTCGCAAGCACCGCCGCGTCGGATGTATTTAGGTAGCGCGCCGCGATAATGATGTCGGTGTCGATATCATCGCCGAATTTCCATACTTTTGCCATATTTCCGCCTTAAATTTTAAAATAGATGCGCGATTTTACCGACAAATTTATTAAAATCCGCTCAATCGCTCCGATACGAGGGCGGAATTCCTCGTTTGAAATTTAGGGCTAAATTTAAACGCAAAGGCGCAGAGATAGGAAGTACGTAGGCGTTAAATTTTAAATCGGCGACATAAAGGATGCGGAATTTTGGCGCGCTAATTTTCGTCTTGCGAACGCGGAATTTTAACGGGTAATCTTAAATTTAGCTAAAAATATAACCTAAATTTTAAAATTTAGCCTAATTTCTAGGATTTGAAAAATTATTAAATTTAGATGGTTCGCGCCGTATATAAGCAAAAATAAAGAGCGTTTCGGTATAATCCGATTTTCCAAAACAAATACACAACGACACAAGGAGATTTTATGGCGAGCCCAAAAGACGCCTTAACGCCCATCGAGCAGTTCTTCGACGACAATCAAAAAAGCTACATCACCTACGAAAGACTGATAAAATTTTTCGACAAAGCCCCCACCGCGACGGCCGTTAAGAAGGTCGAAGCGCTTACGAAAAAATTCGACGTCGAGCTGATCTCCGCCGCAGAAATCTCTAAAATCAAAAATTTAGAGGACGCGAAGCTCAAAGAAGCCACGCAAAAAAAGCTACTAGACGAGGGCTGGGACGAGGAGTTTGACCTATCCAGCGACGTCGAGCTTTTGGAGTGGAGCCGTTCGGACAGCCCGGTGCGGATGTATCTTCGCGAAATGGGACAGATCCCGCTGCTGACGAAAGAAGAAGAGATCGAGATCAGCAAAAAAATCGAGCTCGGCGAGGACATCATCATCGACGCGTTTTGCTCGGTGCCATATCTGATAGATTTCATTTTAGATTATAAAGAGCCGCTAATCAACCGCGAACGCCGCGTCAAAGAGCTTTTTAAGAGCTTTGACGACAGCGACGAAGAGGGTGAAGAGGAGGACGAAGAGGAACTATCGGAGGAGGATTACGACGACGAGGAGGATGAGGAGAGCGCGGACGAGGCG
This sequence comes from uncultured Campylobacter sp., assembly GCF_938017615.1. Classification (GTDB taxonomy): domain Bacteria; phylum Campylobacterota; class Campylobacteria; order Campylobacterales; family Campylobacteraceae; genus Campylobacter_B. Next base: position 11,088 of record NZ_CALIJA010000129.1, read on the forward strand.
AAGCAAAAGCGCTCTAGAAAGAACGATAAGCGCGCTCTAAAGGTCATCGAAAGCTTCAAGGCTCTTGAAAAAGCCAAAAAGGACTGGATGAAATTTGCCGAGAAAAACGCCGAGGCGATTAAGCAGAGCAAGGGAATTTTATCGAAGCTAAACTTGGCGTTTAAAAAGAAAATTTTAAAAGAAAAGCTCATGGATCTGGGTCCAACCAGCAAGCTCATCACCGAGATCGTAAAATCGATGGAGACCGCGCTAAAAAGCGACGAGGGCTTTGAAAAGGAGCTCAAGCGCCTAGAATACAAGCTGCCGATGTTTAGCGCCGAACTGCGCGAAAATCACAAAAAAATTCTAAAAGAGATCACGAGGCTTAGCAAAGACGACATCATTGCGCGCGTGCCGGAAGCTACGATGGTCTCGACCTACGTCGATATAAAAAAGCTCTTTTTGACAAAAGAGGCGAGCAAAAAAAGCTTTAATCTCGAGCCCGAGCGGCTGAAAGAAATTTTAGAGCAGATCAAGCGCGGCAAGCGCATCAGCGACAACGCAAAGGCGCGCATGGCGAAGTCCAACCTGCGCCTGGTCGTCTCCATCGCCAAGCGCTACACCAACCGCGGGCTGCCGTTTTTAGACCTCATCCAGGAGGGTAATATCGGGCTTATGAAGGCTGTGGATAAATTTGAATACAAGCGTGGTTATAAATTTTCGACCTATGCGACGTGGTGGATCCGCCAGGCGATATCGCGCGCCATCGCCGATCAGGCCCGCACGATCCGCATCCCGATCCATATGATCGAGACGATAAATCGAATTAATAAAATCACGCGCAAATATATGCAGGAAGGCGGCAAGGAGCCCGATATCAACGTCATCGCGCAAGAGGTAGGCCTTAGCGTCGATAAAGTAAAGCAGGTCATCAAAATCACAAAGGAGCCGATCAGCCTGGAAGCGCCGATCGGAAACGAGGACGACGGCAAATTCGGCGATTTCGTCGAGGACAAAAGCTCGGTTTCGCCGATCGAGCAAATTTTAAAATCCGACCTAAAAGAGCAGATCGACGACATCTTAGAACAGCTCAACGACCGCGAGCGCACGGTAATCCGCATGCGATTCGGACTGCTTGACGACGAGAGCGACCGCACGCTTGAAGAGATCGGTAAGGAGCTCAACATCACTCGCGAGCGCGTCCGCCAGATCGAAAGCTCGGCGATCAAAAAGCTAAAACACCCAAAGATCGGCCGCAAACTAAAAACCTATATCGAGAGCTAGGGCAAAACGCAGATATAGCGATCTAGCGACACGCCGAGGTAGCGGGCTTTTTAAAGCGATGTTATCGCGCGTACTTGTAAAATCATAGAATTCTGCTCTAAACTGAGTAGTGTAGGTTATTCAAGGAGACTTTATGAAAACTTTAGTAATCGTTATTTTAGACGGCTTTGCCGACTGGGAGGCTTCGCTACTGGCTCCCGCACTACGACATTTCACGGACTATAGCATCCTTTATGCCTCAACCGATAAAAACGAGAAAGTATCGTTCGGAGCTTTACGCGCAAAACCTGATTTAACAATAGATGAAATTTCGCCAGATGCCGCGGCAATCGTGTTAATCGGCGCTAGAAATTCATGGCGCGAACTGCCTAGCGAAAACGCCTCAAAAATTGCTAATTTAATAGAGGAATTTAAACAACAAGGCAAGGTGGTAGGCGGTATTTGCGACGGGGCGTATTTCTTAGCGGCGGCAGGAGCGCTAAATGACTGCCATCACACCGCAAATAGTCTAGCAGACATCGTTAATTTGCCAAAATACAAAAATAAGCATGCCTTTATACAAACAAGTCGCGAAGCCGTAGTAGACGGTAAAATGATCACCGCAAACGGAAACGCATTTATTGATTTTACTATTCAAATGCTGCGCGCCTTAGGAGATATAGACGAAGCAATAATTGCCCAGTGCGAACAAATGTGGCGATAAGTAGGCAGTGCGCGTTTAGCAAATAAAATTTTGCCGAAGCAACACTCGAGCATATAAGCACAAATGAGATACAAAAAATACTGAAAATGAAATTTTGCCGAAGCGGTACGACATCGACGCTCGCTAGGTCTAACACAATACCTTAGTTTGCGTGCTTCCGTGCAAATACAGCATGGAATTTTACGCTCATTTTGCCACTAAAATTATATACGGTGCGAGCCTAAGCCAACAGACGCTATGAAATTTAAAACAAAGTGTGCCGCCAAAGCGGTACTTCAGCACGTGCCCATCGTCGTAAGCAAAAACGATGTCTTTCCCGTTTCGCCTTTAAATTTAGTGGAGCTCACCATGCCTCAAATAACCCTCGCACGGCGAAATTAAATAGGTCTCAAAAAGCAAAAGCCACAAAGCTTGCTTTGTACATCTTATTTGCCACTTTATACCGAGTCCCGTTATCTCCCGCCGCCTCATTATTGCGCGCCGACATACAATGCAATACCTGTAGCTTTTATGGCCCGTTTATCATATCCCACCGCCATGATGCCTTGCCCATAATGGAACGCTTTAAAAATAATGGTAGAGCCGTCTCTCTTTACTTACACTTGTCGTACTCGTAATCGCAGTATCCAAATTTTGCCGCATCGCCGTGCCGATAACCGCAGCACTCTTAAATTTACTGCTCCGCCGTGCCGTCTCTCTCTTAAAATTTACCTTCTGTAGCCAAGGGTACGCTGGACAACACGACGTCGGTATTTTTGTCTCACTCTAAATTTACCTTCCGTAGCACCGCTAAATTTAACCGCGCCGCAAGCTGCGCTTTCTAAGATAGCTATAAATCCAAGCTCCAAGCACCAAAACCGCCGCGAGGCAATACATATAAAAGGCCGCGCCGTTTTCATACTCCACGTCCTGCGCGCTAAAGATCAGCTGCGACATCTCGGGGTTTCGCGCCGCCTCGTCCGCGATCTGCGCCATCACCTCATCATCATGCACGCCAAGCGTGATCTTTCGCAGCTCGATGAAATTCGTCCGCTTATCCAGATGCCTGCCGCTGCGACCCGTGACGTAAACGCTATGCGAGTAGAAATTTAGATAGTAAAATCCCGCGTCGTCCTTAAAAAGCCTTTCCGAGATCTGCCGCACAGCGCCTTTAAACGGATTGTCGCCCGCCCTTTTTAGCGCGCTTAGCCGGCTACCGTCTGCTCCAAATTTATAATACACGTACCAAAACGCGTCTTTGAGCCAGCCCTCGGCGCCGCTACCGCGCGGTCGATTTAAAATTTTATCTTTGCTTAGATAAAATATGCCGTTTTTGCTCGCAAACAGCATATATTCTTGATGCCTGCCCTGAAAATTTAGCGGCGTATAGGGCTCGTTTGTGGGGTCAAATCTCTCGCTGTTCATCAGCACCGCGCCCGTAGCGGGATCAAAAAGAAACTCTATGCCTGCGTTTGGCTCCACGAGATACATCCGCTCGCTAGGCGTGAAATTTAGCCTCTCGCCGCCTGCGTAGACGCTGCGTCCGTCGCTCAGCCAATTATCGATCAGGCGAAAGTGCGCGGGCAGCTCGGGGCCGTCTTCGTGTATGATTTTTAGCCTTATCTGTTTTAGGTTTTTTGCGTCGGCACCCGCTAAAATTTTACCCTCGTAAAATACCCGCTCGCCGTCCGTGGCGACGTAAGGGCTCTCCGTCAGCGGCGAGATGGGCGCGCTAGTATCAAGTCTAGCGTATGGATAGTTGTACTCCTGCGGCCATTTGGAGAGCCCAAAGGCGTGGAAAAATACCTTGTAAATGTAGCTTATCGCACTGCCCGTGCGCTGCGTGACGTCCGAGCAGAAGTAGCTCACGCGCCCGTCGCTGTAGTAGCGAGAGCCGATCTTTTGCGTGCGAGCGGGATCCAGCCCCGTCATCTTGCGAGCGCCGCAAAATACGCTACTAGCGTCCATGCCGACGTTTGAGTAGGAGTATCTGCCGGTATCAAGCGCGCGAAAGCTCGCCGCGTCCGCGCCGCCCTCCAGCTCGTAAGGAGCGAGGTTCCAAGAGCGTAGATAAATTTTGCCGCTGATGTTGTAATAATCGCTGCCGCCGATCTTTTGTGCGTCCGCGGGCAGCTCGCGCGAGCTATCATACACCGATAACTCATAGATAAAAACGAGCGAGACGAAGAGCGGCACGAAAAGTACCGCAAATAGCAGCCTTAGCGCCTTTTTATCAAATTTGCTTAAATTATTCGTCTTTTTCATAAGGCAATTATATATCTTGCTAGTTTAAAACGTTAGAAATTTAAAAGCGTTTGCAGGGGAAATTTGAAAATTTAGGCTGCGGTAAATTTGGCGGCGAAAGCCGCGGGGTAAATTTATTTGACGGCAAAGCCTCAGCTCAAATTTGCCCGCACCCGCGGAACGACGCAAGCTCCGCGCAAATTTAACTTAGTACCCGTCAAAATGCTTGGTCTTTGGCAGCACCAAATTTAGCGTGATGCCGATAATCGCGCCAAGTCCAACGCCGCTAAAGCTCATCGCGCCAAAGTCCAGCACCATACCGCCGATCGCGCAGACGAAGATGAGCGCGACGATGATCATATTGCGCGGCTCGGCCAGATCTACGCTGTTTTTTATGAGCGTCTCCATGCCCACGCTCGCGATGATACCGAAAAGCAGCAACATAATGCCGCCGATGACGGGAGCGGGGATCGTGGAGAGCGCGGCGCCGAGCTTACCCACAAAAGCTAGCAGTATCGCTGTAAGCGCGGCAAAGGTCATGATGGCTGGATTGTAGGCCTTCGTGATGCTGACCGCGCCCGTGACTTCGGAGTAGGTGGTGTTTGGCGGTCCGCCGAAGCACCCCGCTAGCGACGTCGCTAGTCCGTCGCCAAGTAGCGTGCTTTTAAGCCCCGGGTTTTTGAGGAAATTTTCCTTCGTGACGTTGCTGATCGCAAGCATATCGCCGATGTGCTCGATCGCGGGTGCGATGGCGATAGGCACCATGTAGATTACCGCTTCGAGCTTAAAAACCGGCGCGGTGAAATGCGGCAGCACAAACCACGGCGCGTTTAAAATCGGCGTAAAATCCACGATCCCGATGAACAGCGACGCGCAGTATCCTGCCGCGATGCCGCAAAGTATCGGCACGAGGCGCAGCATGCCGCGACCAAACATCATAACGACGATAACCGCCGAGAGCGAGATAAGCGCGATAGTAAGCGACTGCCCTTGCGTGTAAAGCGCCTCTTTGCCCTTGCCCATGACCATATTTACGGCCGCGGGCGAGAGGATGAGACCGATCGTCATGATGACGGGACCCACAACCACGGGCGGTAAAATTTTATGCAAAAACCCCTCGCCTTTGAGCCTAATAAGCAGGCTTAGAACCACGTAAAAAAGCCCCGCCGCGATCACCCCGCTCATCGTCGCGGCGATGCCCCACTCTTTCACGCCGAAGCTTAGCGGCGCGATGAACGCGAAACTGGACGCGAGAAAGATCGGCGGGACGTGTTTACGCGTGATGAGCTGAAACAGCAGCGTGCCGATGCCCGCCGTAAACAGCGCCACGGACGTATCAAGCCCCGTTAAGATCGGCACCAGCACGAGTGCGCCGAACGCGACGAATAGAAACTGTACGCCGACAAGAGCGTCGCGTAGCCTGAGATTGTAGCCTTCGTATTTTTCCATCTTCTCCTCTTTTATCTTTGCGATTTGCCTCGCGAGCGTCTTTAACGGAGCTAGTAAAAATTTAGCTTGATAGGCCATATACCTTATCTTTGCTAAATTTTTACGTCGCAACCCTTAAATCCATCTCGCGATCCTTCGCCTTGGCTCCTGTATTAAAATTTATAATACACCGACATTCTGTAAAATTTTAACTCGCCGCAGTCGCGGACGAATAGTCCGCTCCTTTGCAAGCACTAAAAATTTATCGAAACTACACATCATCTGTCTTGAATATTTTCAAAAATTTATGCCTTTCCGCCTCATCTAAAGAAAAAATACTACGCCTTAATTTTTAAATCTGACACATCAAAAATTTTGACCTACCCAGTCGCAGACAAGCAATATGCTCCACTCTCAGCCGTCAACCACCGGCGACCGCAAGCAGAACGAAGCAGTAGCGCCTCCAAACTGCCTGCGATCCACATTAAATGTTTTAAAATTTTAGCTTCTTTTTAAAATTTTACAACCTCGCTTTAAAATTTCGCACTCAAGCTTAAAGCAAAATTTTAAATCAAAGCCGCGTAAGCAGATCCAAACGGACAACGACCAAAATCCGCAAACCAGCAACTAAATTCCACAAGCATAGCGGCTAAATCAAAACCTATGTAAGCAAAATCCGCCACTAAAATTTAGCGAGAGAATTTCGTCGTACGGCTCATTTTTTGCGCAGCAGATCCTTTAGGCTCGCCCTTACGTCCTTTCCATGCAAAATTTGCGCGACCTCGGTAGCGATCGGAGCGTAGATCTTGTGCTTTGCCGCGATATTTACGACCGCTTCGGTCGTAGCCACGCCTTCGGCAACCTCGCCCAACTCGCGCAGAATTTCTTCGAGCCCTTTGCCGCGCGCAAGCCCTAGTCCTACGCGGTAGTTTCGCGATAGCGCGCTCGAGGCGGTCAAAAACAAATCGCCCACGCCACTTAAGCCCAAAAAGGTCTCGTCTCGAGCACCGAAAAACTTGCCAAAGCGCGCGATCTCTACGATGCCGCGTGCGATCAAGCTCGCTCTAGCGTTATTGCCGAGCTCGAGCCCATCGCAAACGCCGCTAGCGATGGCGATGACGTTTTTATACGCGCCGCACACCTCTGCGCCGATGATATCACCACTCGTGTAGGTCTTGATGTAGGCAGGGAAGGCACTTGCGAAAAGCTCGGCTAGATTTTCGTTACACGAGCTTACGACGAGCGCGCAAGGCAGCTTCTGCATGACTTCGGTGGCAAACGACGGGCCTGATAGATAAGCAAGATTGCCGCGCGCGACATACGCTTCAAAAATTTCGTTCAAAAACCTACCGCTAGCCGCGTCAATGCCCTTGGAAGCGACTAGAATTTTTTGATTTTTGTAGGTGAAATTTTGATCCAGCCACTGCGCGGTTTGTTGCGCCGCGAGCGCGAAAACGAGCGCTTCGCACTCCAATGCCTCACTCACGCTTACAAAATGCGGAATTTGCCTTGGCGTGCGCGAAGTGATGACGCATTCGTTTTTCGCGCTAAGCGCATCAAAAAGCGCGCTACCCCATTTGCCCGCGCCGATAACCGCGATTTTCATTATGTTCCTTTTTAAAAATTTATTCGCAAATTTGCGGTTTTTCAAATTTCATTCTCTTGAAATTCCCGCTCTTTTAAAATTTAGCCCAAAAGCGCCGACATCAGCCTGTGAAAACGCTAGCCGAAGCCACGCTTTAAAATTCGCTTTTTGAAATTTACCTCACTAAAATTTCATACTTTTAAGGTTTTGCTCTTCCGTCAAAAAACACTTTCACAAAAGGCGCGGCAGTGAACGAATGAGAATTTTGAAACTTCATTATACGTTTTAAATTTCACTCGTGCATCGCCGAAGCAAATCAAATTTTAAAAATTTTACTCAGACGCTTAAGTGCAAATTGCGCTTTTAAACCCGATTAAATCTATCAAGACGTGCTTTGAGCCTAGATGATCTGCGGTCGCTCGCCACGCTATCGTTTGGCGCGCGGTTTGCGGCACGCGCATCCGACGCAGCGATTGATTAAATTTAACCTACACATCGACTCACCACTCAAATTCGACCCTGCGTATTCGATCCTATCCGCGCACCCGAGTTGCCGTTTTTGCTACCTCAGGCAGAGTAATTTTACGCATTCCCTGCAAGCTTTGCCGCACTTTGACGATAGCCGTAAGTAAAATTCCTAACGGACGCGCTTCTTAAACCCCTCCGTCGCAGACCGACACTTGATGCAAACAGCCCGCACGAGAAAAAACGAGCTCAAAAGAACAAAACGTGCGCGAGGCAGAGCGGGTAGCCACCAAGATCGCGCCGAATGAAATATAACACGCAAAAGCCCTCCATTGGCGCCTGAAAGCTTTAGCTCGAAGCAAAACGCTACGGGCGGATTTAAAATTTTATCCCAGAGGCTTTATCTATCGCATACGCCGCGCCGCATTTAATTCGCTGTTCGCCGCCGCAAAAGCTGCGAAATCAGCCCAGCTTCTGTTTCAGAAGCTCGTTCACCTTCGCAGGATTAAATGCGCCCTTGCCCTCTTTCATCACTTGGCCTACGAAGAAGCCGAATAGCTTGTCCTTGCCGCCGCGATAGTCTGCGACCTTGTCCTCGTTTTGGCTCATCACGCGCGCTATGATCTCCAAAATCACGCCGTCGTCGCTTACCTGCCTCAAGCCTAGCTTGTCGATGACTGAGCTTACGGCCTCGTCATGCTCCATTAAATAATCAAGTACCTCTTTGGCGGCCTTTTGCGATACGGCGCCGCCTTCGATCGCGCTTAAAAGCTCGTTCATCTTCGAGCTACCTACGGGCGAATCCTCGATCGTAACGCCGTTTTTGAGCCTGCCCGCAAGCTCGACGGTAAGCCAGCTGACGCAGAGTTTCGGCTCGTGTCCCGCCGCGATTAGATCCTCAAAAAATCGCGCGTTTTCGTAGGCGGAGATTATGATCTCGGCGTCCTTCTCTTTAACGCCCAGCTCGCGGACGTAGCGTGCTTTTTTTTGATCGGGTAGCTCGGGAATCTGCTGCGCAGCGGCTAGCATCTCGTCATCCACGATCACGGTTAGCAGGTCGGGATCTGGGAAGTAGCGGTACTCGGCGCTGTCTTCCTTGCTGCGCATCGGCTTGGTGATAAACTTAGCGGTGTCAAAAAGGCGAGTTTCTTGCACGACCTCTTGCTCATATTTGCCGTCCTGCCACGCTTCGATCTGACGCTCAATCTCGAACTCGATCGCTTTTTGAATAAATTTAAAAGAGTTTAAATTTTTAATCTCCACGCGCGTGTAAAGTTTTTGCTCGCCTTGCGGACGGATGCTGACGTTTACGTCGCAGCGAAACGAGCCTTCCTGCATATTCGCGTCGCTGATATTTAAAAAGCGCAAAATGCTGTGGAGTTTTTTTAGATACGCGACCGCCTCGTCCGCAGAGCGCATATCAGGCTCGCTTACGATCTCCAAAAGCGGCGTGCCGGCGCGATTTAGATCGACCAGGCTGCGCGAGCTTTCGTGGTTGTTTTTGCCCGCGTCCTCCTCTAGGTGCGCGCGCGTGATGCCGATGCGCTTGCTCTGTCCGTCCGAGGCTATAAAAAGCTCGCCGTGCTCGACGATCGGGATCGTCCACTGCGAAATTTGATACGCCTTAGGAAGGTCGGGATAGAAGTAGTTTTTGCGGTCGAATACCGACTTGCGATTGATCGTCGCATTGACGGCGGTGCCGAAGCTGATGGCTTTTTTAACCGCCTCCTCGTTTAGGACGGGAAGAGCGCCCGGAAGCGCCAAGCAGGTCGGGCATACGTGCGAATTCGCCTCGTCGCCGAAGCTCGTGGGGCAGGAGCAGAAAATTTTGGTTTTGGTATTTAGCTGGCAGTGTACCTCCAGGCCGATCACGGTTTCAAACATAAACTTAACCTTTTAGAATAAAAATTTCGCGTAATTTTACAATTTTTTGCTTTAATACTCGCTTGTAGCGGCGCGCGGCAGAGGCTAAATTTTAATTTAATCGGATAGATTTTTACTCGCCGCCGCTAAGGAGCTTTTCTTTCAGATCGAAAACATCGACCATCAAGCAGGTGATGATGACGCATATCACGCCGGGAGCGGTGCAGATGAAGAGGAATTTTAACCCCAAAAAATAAAATGAGGGATAGGTAAAAAAGACGAATGCGCCGACGAAGATCAATCCGAACGACGCACCCACGAGGAAGTATAAGAAATTTCGCTTAAAATTAATGCTCATCGACGATCACGGCGCCCGCTAGATAAACGTAGCTTAAAACCATGAAAATGAAAGTCTGCAAAATCGCCATAAAAGTAAGCAGCGCAAACGGTACCATCGGCACTAGCGCAGGAGCGAGAGTAAGCATAACGAGCAGGAAGGTATCGTCGCCTTTGATATTTCCGAAAAGTCGGAAAGAAAGCGATACGACGCGCGAAAAATGCGAGACGATCTCTATGATGAACATAAACGGAGCTAGAAGTGCTACCGGCCCCATAAAGTGCTTTAGGTAGTTGATTACGCCATGCTCGCGGACGCCCTCAAAATGGTAGTACAACCAAACGCAAAGGGTAAGTGAAAGGGTTAAATTTAGACTCGCGCTCGGCGACTCAAAGCCCGGCACCAAGCCGATAACGTTACTAAAAAACACCACGAAACCAAGCGTCGCGACTAGCGGCAGGTATTTTTTAGCGCGCTCCTCGCTACCCATAGTGTCCTTGCCGATCGTTAGCACGCCGTTTAGGTAGGCTTCGGCGATGTTTTGCATGCCGTGAGGCACAAGCTGAAGCGAGCGAGTGGAGCAAAGCGCGACGGCTACGATGATAGCGACAACCAAAAAGAAGTAAAAAAGGTAGATAAAAGTGTGGTCGTAAGAAATTAAACCGCCAAAAAGGAAGATGTCTTTTAGCATAAAAACCCTTGATCGTTAAAATTTGAGGCGTATTTTACACTTCTATTCGTTAAAGTATATTTAAATTTGCGTCAGCGAATAAAATTTTGAGCTTTGCGAGTTCTCACACCGCTTTGCTTGCCTAGCACTTTCGTCTAGCTTGCGCGCCATTTATGCGGGGATTTTGCGTTTTTTTGGCATTTAGTTCCATATTTACAGCAAATGACAAAATTTTTGCTAGTAAGCATGAAATTTACGGCTACACTGCCAATTCGCTATTCTTGCAAAATAGAATTTAATCTAGCGTATACAGAGAAGCCCTAAGCCGGCTGTGTAGTAAAATTTATGTTTAAAGATACGAAAAGCACGATAAAATTTACCGCGATGGCAGCGCGATAAATTCCAAGAATTCCAAGAATTCCAAGAATTCCAAGAATTACGCTCAGCTCAAAAAATCATAGTTAAAATTTAGCAAACTCAGGACCCGATTGCTAAAATTTTATAAAATTTATATAAAAACCTTGACATCCTACCACTCAATGTTGTATAATACTGGCAATCTTACCGAAAGAGTGCTAAAAGTGAAAACGAATAAACGCGATATGATCCTGGAATCCATCATTTCCGCCTATCTCGATAGCAACACCCCGATCGGATCTTCCGAGCTGGGTGAGCGTATGGGCGTAGCGATGTCAGCGTCTAGCATTCGAATTTATTTTAAGCGTTTAAGCGACGAGGGGGCTTTGACGCAGCTTCATGTAAGCGGTGGTAGAATTCCGACGGTTGCGACGATGCAGGATTACTGGCGCGCTAGGCTTAGCTTCGACGATGAGTTAAAAATAGACGATGCTCGCGAGCTAGAAGCGGTGCTTGAGGATTTTGAAATTTACTGTATGATTTTCAACGCCGAAAATGAAGCCTTAAGCGAAGTTATCAATCACGATAATCGCTTCATAATCCTTACATTTAGAACGGATGAGATTATCTTAAAATACGATTTTAGAGTTTTTAAATTCCTATCAAATCTAATAGGAATTTCACTCGGAGATTTGGAGCTAGCTTCGATGCAGATCGGTCTACGCGAGCTTAGCACCAAAATTAAAGAGCTAAAAAATTCTAAAATCGAATTTCTTTGTAACGAGGTCGTAGCGTATAAAATTTTCAAAAAAGACGAGCGGTTTAAAATTTTACTCAACCCCTCGATCGCCGTAAATTTTACTAAAAATTTGATCTTCGCGCCCTATTTCGAGCACGGATTTATGGGGATCAAACGCCCCGTAAAATTCGAAGGCGAGGACGCTACGATGATCTGCGCAGGCAGCGTTTACGAGAATTACGAGAAATTTTTTAACTACGCTAAAGGAGTAGCATGAGCCATAAATTTAAAGAGCACGGCGATAAAAACGCAGCGTGCGATAGTGAAGAAAAAGAGGTTTGCGAGCAGTGCGCGTCAGAGGCGAGCGAGCCACAAGAGGCGCAGACATGCGACGATACCGATGCGCAGATACAAAAGCTTCAAAACGAGCTAAGTGAGATTACCGATAAATTTTACCGCGCCAATGCGGATTTTGAAAATCTCAAAAAACGTTTGGAAAAAGAAAAAGATAGCGCTGTTGCTTACGCTAGCGAGAGCTTTGCAAAAGATCTGCTGCCTATTATCGACGCACTTGAGGAAGCCGCCAAAATTGATGTGGAAGGTAATGAGCTTGCAGATAAAATTGAAGTCGGCGTAAAACAATGTCTAAGCCTTTTTACAAAGACTTTTGAAAAATACGGTATCGTGCCGATAGCGACGGATGCAGGATTCGATCCTAGCGTGCATAACGCGATCTCGATGATCGAGGCAGAGGGTGCAAACTCGGGCGATATAGTTCAGGTCTATCAAAAAGGCTATATGTATAAGCAGCGCGTTTTGCGCGCCGCTATGGTAGTAGTGGCGAAATAATCGCTCAAATTTTAAAATTTTAAATTCAACACAAAGGATAACAAATGGCAAAAGTCATAGGCATTGACCTAGGAACAACAAACTCGTGCGTAAGCATATTCGAGCGCGGCGAGAGCAAGATCATACCGAACAAAGAGGGTAAAAACACCACTCCGTCGGTAGTCGCTTTCACCGACAAAGGCGAGGTTTTAGTAGGCGACAGCGCCAAGCGCCAAGCAGTCACTAACCCCGAAAAGACGATCTACTCGATCAAACGCATCATGGGTCTTATGATGAATGAGAAAAACGCGCAGGAGGCTAAAAAGCGCCTACCGTATAAAATCATCGACCGAAATGGCGCGTGCGCGGTAGAGATCGCGGGCAAGGTTTATACGCCGCAAGAAATTTCAGCCAAGGTGCTAATCAAGCTAAAAGAGGACGCCGAGGCGTTTTTGGGTGAGCCCGTCGTAGATGCGGTCATAACCGTGCCTGCGTATTTCAACGATAGCCAAAGAAAGGCAACAAAAGAAGCAGGAACAATCGCAGGTCTTAACGTGCTTCGTATCATCAACGAGCCGACCGCAGCGGCGCTTGCGTATGGACTGGATAAAAAAGAATCCGAAAAGATCGTAGTTTACGATCTGGGCGGCGGTACATTCGACGTAACCGTGCTAGAAACCGGCGATAGCGTTGTAGAAGTTTTAGCTACCGGCGGTAATGCATTTTTGGGCGGCGATGATTTCGATAACAAACTGATCGACTTTTTAACCTCGGAATTTCAATCTGAAACAGGTATTGACTTGCGCGGCGATGTCATGGCTATGCAACGCCTAAAAGAGGCTGCGGAAAACGCCAAAAAAGAGCTAAGCAGTGCGATGGAAACGACGGTAAATTTACCTTTCATTACCGCTGATGCTACAGGTCCAAAGCACCTGATGAAAACTATCACTAGAGCTAAATTTGAAAGCATGATCGATTCTTTGGTAGATGAGACCATAAGCACTCTCAAAAAGGTCGTAAGCGATGCAGGTCTTAGCATGAACGACATAAAAGAGGTCGTCATGGTTGGCGGCTCGACGCGCGTGCCTTTAGTGCAAGAGGAGGTCAAAAAGGCTTTCGGCAAGGAGCTAAATAAGAGCGTAAACCCTGACGAAGTCGTAGCAATCGGCGCGGCGATCCAAGGCGCGGTCATCAAAGGCGACGTAAAAGACGTGCTACTACTCGACGTTACTCCGCTAAGCCTCGGCATCGAAACCCTAGGCGGCGTAATGACTAAGATCATCGAGAAGGGAACTACAATACCTACGAAAAAGTCTCAAACCTTCTCGACAGCAGAGGATAATCAAAGCGCCGTTACGATCAACGTTTTGCAGGGCGAGCGCGAGTTTGCGAAAGATAACAAATCGCTAGGAAATTTCAATCTTGAAGGTATCATGCCAGCTCCTCGCGGCGTGCCGCAGATCGAGGTGGAATTTAATATCGACGCGAACGGAATTTTAACCGTTTCGGCAAAAGACAAAGCCACCGGCAAGGCAACCGACATCCGCATCACCGGCTCAAGCGGCTTAAGTGACGCCGAGATCGATAAGATGGTAAAGGACGCCGAGCTTCACAAAGAGGAAGACAACAAGCGCAAAGAAACCGTCGAAGCGCGCAACCAAGCCGATGGCATTGCACATCAAACCGAAAAGAGCCTAAGCGAGATGGGCGAGAAGGTGCCGGGCGATCTACGCGCTAAGATCGAGGGCGCGCTAAATGATCTAAAAGCCGTGCTAAAGGATGAAAACGCGAGCAAGGAAGCGATAAACTCTAAAGTAGAAGCCCTAAGCAAGGTCGCCGAGGATCTATACAAGGCTGCCAGCGCAAATCAAGGTGCGCAAGGCGGATCGCAAAGCAGCGGTGCAAACGGCGGTAAAAAAGACGACGATGTCATCGACGCCGAAGTCGAATAGTTCGCTCACACGCAAAGTGAAATTTATAGCCGCGCGCTCGGTAGTTTTGCCTGCGCTTGAAAAGTAATTTTACCGGCGCGCGGCAGAAGCGACCCCATAAACCGCACATAAAATTTCACAGCTTCACAAGCTTGGGCGTTTTTCATACGCCCGAGCTTAACCGCAACTTCAAATTAAATTCCCAACAAACTAAAATTTTGAGTCACACATAAATACTACTAAATTTTGCGCTGTATAAATATCGCTAGACATTAAAACATATCCGAACGCGACTGAAATTTATCCCCACTGATCCCAAATATAGCTGAAATTTTAAGCCTATTACAGACAAACGAAGCTGCGATAAATTTAAACGTATGGCGAGAAAGTAAAAAATGTATCGTAAAAAGCGCCAGTTAAATTTAGAAGCAAAAGAGCTAAATTTAAAGGCGCGCGGATTGATTTATGAAAAAGCAAAAGCCCAAAGGCGGCGATTCGCCTTTGGGCTTTAAATTTAGCTTTATTCAGCTAGAGCTAATTCTTGCGAGTATTCGCATCAGGGGTAAAAAGCGGCTTACCTAGCAGCTTGAAATCGCCTACGAACTTCTGCCCCTTCTCGCTAGTGATCCATTTGATGAAGCGCTGCGCATTTTCGTAGTCGGCTTTTGGGCAATGCTTCGGATTGACCGCGATTACGGAGTAAAAATTCTTCAGATCGTTATCGCCTTCGTTGATGATAACCATATCTGGATTACCCTTTTTATTGTCCTCGTATTTGATGTAGGTGCCGCGATCGGTGAAGGTCACGCCCTTTTGCTCGGCGGCTGCGTTGATCGTAGCGATCATGCCTTGACCGGTTTGGTTATACCACGCCTCGTTTTCAGGCACGGCGCCCTCAACTTTTTTCCAAATACCTTTCTCTTTGTTGTCGGTGCCCGATTTATCGCCGCGAGAGAAAAATTTAATCTTTTCCGCCTTGATTAGCTCAAACGAGCCTTTAAGGTCCTTGCCTTTAAATTTAGGCGCGATGGATTTATCGGCGATGAGGATAAAATCATTATACATCACGGGCGTGCGATCAACGCCGAAGCCTTTTTCTACGAATTCTTTCTCGACCTTCGGCGAATGCACGAAAAGTATGTCCGCATCGCAGTTCTCGCCAAGCTTTAGAGCAGCACCCGTACCTACCGCCGTCCATTTGACATCTACGCCGGTTTCCGCCTTATACGCAGGATAGATCGCGTCTAGCAAGCCCGTATTATCGGTGCTCGTTGTGGTTGCCATTACCAAATCGTTATCGGCGGCAAAAAGGCTCGCACTAAGAGCGAGCGAAACAAAAAATATTTTTTTCATGTTATCTCCTTTAAAAAATATGCTATTATAGCATATAAATTTGCCAGAATAGAACATTTAGGACGCGATCTTGGACTTTATTTTAGAAGGAATTTTAAGCGCATTCGGGCTGCTTCTTAGCGGCGACGCAGAGACATTTTCGGCGATTAAAGCGACGCTTTACACTTCGAGCATCTCGATACTTTTTGCGATTTTAATCGGCTTTCCGATAGGATTTATCCTCGGATTTTACGAATTTCGCGCTCGCAGAACGCTTAGGCTTTTAAGCGACGTAGCGCTTGCGATGCCCACGGTGGCGATAGGACTGATCCTTTACGCTTTCATCTCCAGAAACGGCCCTTTAGGCGAGCTGGGGCTGCTTTTTACGCTCAAAGCCGTGATGCTCGGACAGTTTGTGCTGGCGCTCCCTATCATCATCTCACTAAGCGCCAGCGTCATCGAAAATATGGACAAAAAGCACTATCTAAACATTATGAACTACCGCCTAAGCCCGCTAAATTTAATCCTTTGCGTGCTTTATGAGCTACGCTACGCCCTACTGGTCGTCATCGCCACCGCTTACGGGCGGATCGTCGCCGAGGTGGGCGTAGCGATGATGATCGGCGGCAATATCAAATATTTCACCCGCACGATCACCACGGCGATCTCGCTTGAGACCAACAAGGGCGAGTTTGCGATGGGTATAGCGCTCGCGCTGGTGCTGATTTTAATAGCGTTTGCGGTAAATTTAGCCATCCACGCGCTAAAAAGGCTAGATCGATGAGTGTAGATAAGCTAACGCATCCGAGCAAAAATTTCACGGACAAAAATCGGGCGGAGCAGGAGCGCGAAAATTTTATAAGCGAAAATTTCAAGAGCACAAATTCTATAGGCGAGAATTCTACGAGTAAAAATTTCGCCGCCGAGAATTCTACGAGTAAAAATTCTGCAACCGAGAATTCCATTAGCGCAAATTCCGCAGATAAAAATTCCAAGAGCGAGAATTTCGCGAGTGAGAATTCTGCGAGAAAGAATTTTGCAAATGAGAATTCCGCCGCCGCGCGATCTGTACCCAATAGCGAGCTGATCTCGGTGCGAGATCTAGTGCTGCGCTATGGACGGAGCGAAATTCTAAATATAGCTAGCCTCGATCTAAATACGAGCGGCATCACGGCGCTTTTGGGCTCTAACGGCAGCGGCAAATCCACGCTACTGCGGATTTTATCCTTTTTGCAGCGTCCAAGCAGCGGCAGTGTGGAGCTTTGGGGGCAGCGGGCGCCCTCTTTGCAGACGTTGCGGCAGATCTGCCTGCTGCTGCCCGAGCCCGTGCTTTTAAAACGCAGCGTGGAGCAAAATTTTAAATTTGCGCTCAAAAGCCGCGGCGCGCTTGCGGAATTTGACGAGCGGGTTGATGAAGCGCTCAGCCTAACGGGGCTTGATAGAAGTTTTTTATCAAAGAAGCATTTCGAGCTTAGCTCGGGGCAGACGCAGCGCATCGCGTTTGCGCTCGCTCTGGCGCAGCGCGCGAAGCTCTATCTGCTCGACGAGCCGACCAACAGCCTCGATCTTGCCGCCTCCAAGCTCTTTGCGCGCGCGATTTTATTTATGCGAAGTCGCTACGGCTGCGGCTTTATCATCGCCAGCCACGATGAGAAATGGCTCAGCGCGATCGCGCAAAGAAGCGTATTTCTGCATCGCGGCAAGATATGCGAGTTTGAATACAAAAACATCTTTGACGTGCAAAACGGAATTTTAAAATTTTCAGATGAAATTTCGCTGCGCCTTGAAGAGGGACTCGCATGCGCTCGCAAAATCGCGATAAATCCGAGTAAAATTTTATTATCTCAAAGCCCGTTTGAGCGCTGCTTTGCGGGGATTTTACATTCGGTTTCGCTTCAGTACGGCTCCTCGCTACTCATCAAGATCAAGGTGGGCGACGTGTTGCTAAAATGCGTCACGGCGCAGGATGAGCGGCGCTGGAGCGCGGGCGAGAGGATCTATTTCGGATTTGAAAACGGCGCGTTTTTAGGGCTGGAGTAATTCTGCGCGAAGTGCGGATAATCTTTATTTCGCTTTAGAATTTTTATTTGCGCGGCACCAATATTATTTTCAAATTTTTACTGCGAACCATCTAGCACGGCGTACCCGGCGAAACAGAGCGCAAAAATTTGCATCTTGAAATTTTGAAATTTACAGGCAGGGCTTTACCTGGCGGCGCAGCGTGAAATTTTGAAATTCCATTGCTAAGAAATTTTAAAATTTAGCCGCAAATACGGCTAGCGGGATTTTGAAATTCCACAATTTATAAGTGCGTAATTTAAAATTCTAAATTTTAACTCTGCGGGATTTGCCTGCAAATTTATAAGCGGAATTCTCCGCAGAGCATGCCGTTTGCCTACAGTGCAAAGGCGGAACGATAGCAAGAATTCCGCGGCACAAAACCCGCGTAAAATTCCAAGCAAAAGTGCGGAATTCCGATAAATTTTAAAAACGGCGCGGGATTTTATAAAATTTCACGAGCTCAAAAAAGCGGCAAAGCCCAACCCACGCCGCTTAAATCTTCCCGTCAAACATCTCATACATCGCCTTTTCCTCGCCCCAAAGCTCGCGGTGCTTTTTGATGCAGGATTTTATCGCACTAACTAAATAGAGCACGTCTTGCTCGGTGTGCGTGTAGTGCAGGCTCGCGCGCACGAAGCCGGGCTTGGCTTCTGGCATGCGCCCCTCCTTGATACCCAGCAGATCGTGAGCGTACGGCCCCGCGCACATCACGCCCGCGCGCGTCTGGATACCGAAGTCGTTGCTAAGGCTTGCGGCGAAATCATATGCCGAGACGCCGCGCACGTTAAAGGAAATTATCGGCAGCCGCGGCGCGCCCTTTGGAGCGTAGTTTATGACCTCGTCTATGCCTGCTAGCTCGCTCTCAAAAAGCCGCGCAAGCTCGTCCTCGGCGCTTTTTATTTGCTCGAAGCCGACTTCGTTTCGCAGCGCGTAGGCTAAATTTGCCCGCATAAGCCCGATGATAGGAGGCGTGCCGCCCTCCTCTAGCTGCTCGGGGTTTTTCAAAAATACGTGTCCTTCGCGGCTGGCGTAGGCGACCGTCCCGCCCGCAGCAAATGTCGGCACGTCGCTACTGAACAGCTCTTTTTTGATCGCCAAAAGCCCGCAGCTAGCAGGTCCGCCAAGCAACTTATGCGGCGAGAGGAAAATCGCGTCAAAGTAATCGCAGTCTAAATTTGCGTGCGAGCTCAGCGCCGCGCAGTCAAAGGCCACGATGCCGCCTGCGGCTCTGATTAGTTCGCTAATCTTTTTATAATCGCTAATGACGCCCGTGACGTTTGAGGCGGCGCTAAACGAGCCGATGATGCGGCGCCCAGCGTTTAGCTTTAGGATGCGCTCAAGCGCAATCAGATCGATCTCGCCCGTCTCGCTAAGCGGCACGCGCAAGTAGTCGCAAAGCCCCTCGCGAAAGCTAAGCTCGTTTGAATGGTGCTCGTATGGCGAAACGAGCACGAGCGGAAGCTGCGCGGCGCGTAAATTTGCCTCGCCGATCGCGCTTCTGGTTGCAGGCGGCAGGTAGATGCCTAGCAACTCCTGAAATTTCTTGATCGCGGCCGTCGCGCCCTGTCCGCAAGCAATGAGACAAAACCGCTCGTCAAGTCCAAGTAACTTTTTTAGGCTCTCGCGCGCGCCCTCATAGCGCCGCTGCGTGATGATAGCGCTGGAGCTACTGTCGGAGTGGGTGTTGGCGTAGGTTTTTAAAACGTCCGCTATCTCGCGCTCTACGGGCTCGTAAGCAAGTCCCGAAGCCGCGAAATCAAAATAATGCACGCCTTGTTTTAAGATGATATTTTTTCGAATTTCCTCTAAGCTTAGCATTTACGGCCTTTAAAATTGAAGTGATTAATTATAGTAAAATTTGGATTAATTTAAGGCTTTGCGGCTTAGCGGGAAAATTTTAATAAAAATTTAGAAAAGCTTTGCCCACTATATCACTTAATTTCTGAAGCTATATAGTTTTACTCCTTCAAATTTATTGATTACTATCTAAT
>NZ_CALIJA010000130.1 GCF_938017615.1 uncultured Campylobacter sp.
TAGATAACCACGGAAACAGGTATTACGGGAATTTTTATCTGATATATAGTTTAATAAAAACGATGTTTTTATCTTAACCGAGAATTTAGAAATAATAAAACATCCTAGCTCCGTGCATAGCAAAGCGTAAAATTCCTCATAAAATTTTATGCTTTACATCTTGCGAATGGATTTTTACAAAAGCAAAATTCTGTCTGGCGGTATCGCATCTTGTGATGCGAGCGCAAAACATTTAGCAAATATCGCGATAAATTTAAACTTATAATAGTGGAGTTTGAAAAAAGACGCACCACTTTGAAAGCGCGAACGAAGCTACGTGGCGATATTTGCGGCAAGCGGTGCAAGCCATGCCGCTAAATTTTTAAATAAGGCTAAATTTAAGAAATTTAGCCGTTCATTATCGATAGCAGCTCGGTGTTGTCTTTGGTTTTTAGCATCTTGGCGTATAAAAATTTCAGCGCCTCGACGTCGTCCATCGTCGAGATCGCCGAGCGCAGCGCCCAGATCTTTTGCAGATTTTCGCTGCCTTGCAAAAGCTCCTCTTTGCGCGTGCCGGACTTGGTGATATTGATCGCCGGGTAAATTCTGCGATCCGAGATATTGCGATCGAGGATGATCTCGCTGTTGCCCGTGCCTTTGAACTCCTCGAAGATCACGTCATCCATTCGCGAGCCGGTCTCGATGAGCGCGGTAGCGACGATGGTAAGCGAGCCGCCGTTTTCGATATTTCGCGCCGCACCGAAGAAGCGCTTCGGCTTGTGCAGGGCGTTTGCGTCCACGCCGCCGCTTAGGACTTTGCCGCTGCTAGGCGTGACGGTGTTGTAAGCGCGCGCAAGGCGGGTGATGCTATCAAGCAGGATGACGACGTCCTTGCCGTTTTCGACGGCGCGTTTTGCCTTTTCGATGACGAGCTCGGCGACGCGGACGTGGTTGAATGCAGGCTGATCGAAGGTCGAGCTAAACACCTCGCCGCGCACGCTACGCTCCATGTCGGTCACCTCCTCGGGACGCTCGTCGACTAGCAGCACCAAAAGCTCGACCTCGGGGTGGTTGCGCGTAATGCCGTTGGCAAGCTCTTTCATCAGCTCCGTTTTACCGCTACGCGGAGGCGCCGTAATGAGCCCGCGCTGCCCCTTGCCGATCGGGGTGAAAAGATCGAGCACGCGACCGGTAAGGCGCATAGGATCATATTCGAGCTTGAGTTTTTCGGTCGGGAAAAGCGGCGTGAGATTATCAAATAGCGGGCGTTCTCTGGCCTCTTGAATCGATTTATAATTGATCGCTTCGATCTTTAAAAGCGCGTAGTACTTCTCCTGATCCTTCGGCTCGCGCACCTGGCCTGTGACGATGTCGCCGACGCGCAGGGCAAATTTGCGGATCTGACTTAAGCTTACGTAGGCGTCGTTGGCACTGTCGCTTAAATTTGAATCTATGCCGCGCAAAAAGCCGTAACCCTCGGCGGTAACCTCCAAAATCCCCGTAAAAAGTATGAAGCCGCCCTGCTTCGTCTGCATGCGTAAAATTTCAAAAACGAGCGCTTGGCGGCGGAATTCGCGCGGGTTCTCGACGCCTAGCTCATCTGCTATGGCGATGAGATTTTCAAGATCCATCGAGCGGAGCTCCTCGATCTGGTAGCCCTCGACGGGAACGTGCGTTTTAGCGTAAGTTTTTCTGCCGTTTTGATTAGAATTTGAAACGGCGGTCTGAGCGGAATTTTGATTTGTATTTTCCATTTGTCCTCTTAGAGTGTGAAGTTATTAAATTTAGTTTTAAAAGTCGTGAAATTTAAAATTTAGTTCTCTTTATAAGCACCGAACCTTAAAATTTTTTGTTGTCTTCTGCTGATGAGCTCGTCTATGCTAAGATCGTCTAGCTTGTGCAGCTCGGTTAAGACGTAGTTTCCAAGCGCTTTTATCGCGCCGTCCTTATCCCTGTGGGCGCCCGTTTTAGGCTCTTTGATCACGTCGTCGATCAAGCCCAGCTCTTTTAGCTCCTCGGCGGTGATCTTTAGCGCCTTCGTAGCGGCCTCGCTCTTGCTCGGATCATTCCACAAAATCGCGGCACAGCCCTCGGGAGAGATAACCGAAAAGATTGAGTTTTGAAGCATCGCCAAACGATCGGCCACGCCGATAGCTAAAGCTCCGCCGCTACCGCCCTCGCCGATAACGACGGCGATCGTAGGGGTTTTAAGATCGCTGAGTTCATACAAATTTCTCGCGATAGCCTCGCTTTGGCCGCGCTCCTCGGCACCGAGCCCCGGATATGCGCCCGGAGTGTCAATCAAAAATAGAATCGGAAGGTTAAATTTCTCGGCAAGTTTCGCTACGCGTAGTGCCTTGCGATAGCCCTCAGGATGGGGCATGCCGAAATTTCGCTTCAGCTTGTTTTTGGTACCGCGACCCTTCTGCTCGGCGATCACGGCAATTTTGCGGTTGCCCATAATGCCTAGATAGCACACGATCGAAGGATCGTCTCTAAAGGCGCGGTCGCCGTGAAGCTCCCTGGCGTCTTGCAAAAGCGCGCGAATATAATCGATCGCGTAAGGACGATCTGGATGGCGCGCAAGCTGAAGCCTTTGGTATTCGTTTAAATTCTTATAAACTTTGGAAATTTCTTTTTCGAGGTTCTTATTTAAAATTTCGACCGCGTCCTCATCGCCGCGAATTTTAGCCGCGGTGATGTCCTCGTCGATCTGCTTTATAGATTTTTCAAAGTCCAAATAACTCGCCATTAATCTACTCTTTTGAAAATAAGCGATGCGTTCGTGCCGCCGAATCCAAAATTATTGCTCATGACGCAATCGAGTTTGGCTTTTCTAGCGACGTTTGGCACATAGTCCAAATCGCAATCTGGATCTTTTGAAATTTGATTTATCGTAGGCGGTATGATGCCGTTTTGCATCGCTAAAAGGCTGATCGCAGCCTCTACTGCTCCGGCAGCGCCCAGGCAGTGTCCTAGCTGACCCTTAGTGGAGCTGACCGCAGGCACCTTGCCCTCGCCGAAAAGCTCTTTTAACGCCGCGGTTTCGTTTTTATCGTTTATTGCTGTGGACGTTCCGTGAGCGTTGATATAATCAATCTTCGGGCGTCCCGCCATCTCGTAGGCCTTTTTCATAGCGCGGATCGGGCCGTCTAGGCTAGGCGAAGTGATATGATAAGCATCGCCGCTAGCGCCGAAGCCTACGAGCTCTCCGTAAATTTTAGCGCCGCGCGCTTTTGCGTCTTCTAGCTCTTCTAAAACCAAAGCCGCCGCGCCTTCGCCCATAACAAAGCCGTTTCGCTCCGCATCAAACGGACGCGAAGCATGCGCGGGATCATCATTTCTAGCGCAAAGCGCCTTCATCGCAGCAAATCCGCCGATACCTACGGGACAAACCGCAGCCTCGGCTCCCACTGCAAGCATCTTTTTCGCTTCGCCGATCATAATAACTCTCGCAGCGTCCATAATCGCATGTGCGGAAGCCGCACAAGCCGTAACGCTGGATAAATTCGGACCTTTTAAGTTGTAATATATAGAAACAAAGCCGCCGAGCATATTTACTAACGCAGAAGGGATAAAAAACGGCGAAATCCGCCTAGGGCCGCGCTGCAAGCAGGTATTGGCATTTATCTCGATATTCGGTAAACCGCCGATACCGCTAGCAGAGCTAACGCCGAATTCGTCGCTATCAAAACCGCTAAATTTAGCGTCCTTTATAGCTTCGCCGGCAGCCTTAAGCCCCAGCTGGATAAATCTATCCATCTTTTTTATCTCTTTTCCATCCTCGATTATGCTCGAAGGATCGAAACCTTTTACTTCAGCTGCAATTTGAACCGGAAATTCGCTAGCGTCAAAGAGCGAAATTTTATCAACCCCGGTTTTTCCGTTACAGATATTTTCAAAACTGCTCTGTTTGTCAAGCCCGAGAGAGGTTATCATCCCGATGCCCGTTACTACGACTCGTTTCAAAACCGCTTCCTTAAAATTTTATTTCTTAGGCAAATTTTCTATATAATCTACTACGTCTTTAATGCTTACTAATTTTTCGGACTCGCTATCAGGGATCTCGATACCGAATTTCTCCTCTAAAGCCATTACTAGCTCAACTACGTCAAGAGAGTCCGCGCCCAAATCTTCGATAATTTTAGAGTCAAGTTTAACCTGATCCGGGCTTACGCTTAGTTGCTCTACAACTACGTCTCTTACATCTTCAAATACTGCCATTTTAGCACTCCTTTAAAAAAATACCGCGTAATTCTATAATATTTAACCTTAAATTCCGCTATTTAACGCTACATATAGAGCCCGCCGTTGATTTTAAGCGACTCGCCCGTAATGTAGCCCGCGCCGTCGCTGAGTAAAAACGCAACTCCTTCGGCGACATCGCTCGTGCTCCCGAGGCGCTTAAGCGGGATGCTCGCTTCGTAGCTTGCTTTTACGTCGTCGCTTAACGCGTCCGTCATATCGGTGGCGATGAAGCCTGGAGTTATGCAATTAAAGCGGATGCCGCGCGCCGCGCCCTCTTTTGCAAAGCTCTTACTCATAGCAATCAGTCCGCCCTTGCTGGCTGAATAATTCACCTGTCCAGCATTTCCCATCTCACCAACGATAGATGCGACGTTTACGACTGCTCCAAAGCGCTTTTTGCTCATCACTTTCAAAGCCTC
>NZ_CALIJA010000131.1 GCF_938017615.1 uncultured Campylobacter sp.
AAAATTTCAGCGCTTAGCGGCATAAAAGCAGCGACACTTTATCGCAACTGCATAATAATCTGCGTCTGCTTTTTTGCGCTAGCGCTCGTGCTCAATTACCTTTATCCGAGAGAGCCTGACGCAGACGGCGGGCAGAGTGATAATCCATTTGCGGCGATATTTGGACTAGCGCTTTTCGCAGGCGTTATTTACATAATCGTCGCATGGTTTCGCATAAATTTTTCGCTTGCGCGCGTAAGCGGCGTAAGTACCTTTCGGACTTATGTGTGGCTCTGTGTGGGACTTTTCGTGTTAAATATACTATGCAATGCAGCGATTATTGCTATAGCTATTTCCTCCGAGCCGCGGACCGAGCAGGTCTCGGCTTTAGCTATTGCTGTCGTAATGCTTAAACTGCTCCTGCCGTTTGCCGCTCTCATAATAACCGGCATCGTGCACCTACTAGCCTGGAGCAAGATAGAAAAGATAAGCGCAGAGGTTTAAATTTTAAATTTTATAAACCTCTTGTCACGATAAAATTTCGCTCTTTTCGGTTTGATTAGCGTTTTACATCTGCTTTTTGCATATTGAAATAAATTTTTAAAAGGAGTTATACGACGTGCAAGACACCGTATCTCAGGTAAGAAAAGATGGGATGATCAGCACCGGCATTGATCTATTTTTAGCGGCGGTGCTCGCGGTTTTTAAGGCGATAGGGCTTGTTTCGGGCAGCATGTTCGTAATCGTCAGTGGAATTTTTATCGCTCTTATCTGTTTCTCGGTGATTTATAGGCTAAGGGCGCTCCGCAAAATTTCAATGCTTAGCGGCATAAAAGCAGCGACACTTTACCGCAACTGCGTAATTCTCTGCATCTGCTTCGTGGCACTTCTATTATTTTATCCGGCAGGTTGTTACAGAGAAGTAACGATGAAAGAGATGATAGAAGAGACGATATGGAATTTAGCGGTGCCCGCAGCCGCAATCTACATAATCGTAGCGTGGCTTCGCATAAATTTCTCTTTGGCGCGCGTAAGTGGCGTGATGATATTTCGGATCTACGTGTGGCTCTGCGCCTTCTTTTTCGCGCTAAATTGGCTATGTGGCGCAGGACCCTTCGGTTTGGCTACCTCCAAGCCGCAAATTGGCGATTCCGATGCGGTTTTAATTATCGCGTCATTGAAGGAATTTTTGCCGTTTGTCGCTCTTGTGATAACTAGCATCGTGCACCTGCTAGCCTGGAGCAAGATAGAAAAGCTCGCCTAAGCCCAAGCGCTTTCGTTTTGCGGCGACCACGCCTTTTGCAAGTCCAAACCGCAACGTCCAAAGCCGCGCTGTTATATAGCAATGTCAAGCGCGCCGCCGCAGCAGCAAAGCCACAAGATAGCGCGTAAATTTAGAAAATTAAAAGGATAAAAATGAAAGAAATTTCAAAGCAAGATCTGCTTCGCAAGGCGAAATTTCGCGGAGTTTTAGGTGCCGTGATTTTGCTAGGCATCGGCATAAGCGGCACGGTGGGCGTAAGCAGCATAGACGAGGACGCGGTCGCGATTTTTAGAGTTTTAGCGCTACTAGCGACGCTAGCGATATTTTACGACTGCTTCGTTTGCCTAGAAAAGGCGCTAGGCGTGCGCTTCATTAAGACCTATAGGCTGATAGAAAGCATCCCGATCGTCGCGATTTTGTGCTACTGCGCCATGGTAGTAGCGCTAAAGGAGGGCGCGATGCTTGATCTACTCTACACCCTGCTCTACGTCCTTTCGACGTGCGCAGCGGTGATAATCTGGGGCGTATTAAACTGCCGCCTAGCCACACTTAGCGGCGTGGATTTATTTAAAATCTACGGCATAGTGGTGTCCGTGACGTGGCCCTGCGAAGCGGTATCGGGCGCGCTAGCTAAAATAGGCGTAATCCTCGCGCTGCCGTATCTAATCGCAGCGTCGCTGGTAACGGCGTTTTCGGGGATTTTGCTAATCATAGCATGGATAAAATTCAACCCCGCAAGGTTATGCGGCGCGGAAAATTCTAGCGAGTTTGATGGCGTCAAGCTAGGCGCGGACAATGCGAAAAAGCCCGCTTCCAAGGCGAGCGCAGATGATACGACCGCCGCAAGACGCTCGGGCAACCCCGGATTTAAATTCTAACTCTATTCGCAAGACGGAATTTAGCAAAATTTTTAAAATTCAAGGCGCGAAATTTTATCGCGACGCGCGGCGCATCGGGCGGGAACGCGGAATTTTGATTTAATTTTATCCGCTACGAACGCGCAAAATTTAGGGCAAAATTCCAAGCTGAAATTCCGCGATCAATTTAAAATTTTAAGCAGAAGTTCACGACGAAGCAAAATCCAAGCCAAAATTCCAGCTGAAATTCTAAACTAAAATTCCGATCTAAATCCCTAGTCCAGCTTATTTCTAAAAAGCGACGCCGCAAAGCTCAACGTACCAAGCCCGATCAGCAGCAGCGGCACGATGAGATGCCACAGTTCGCTCAGGCCCGCGCCCTCCAGGTAGATCCGCCACATGCAGTTGTTGGCATAATACATCGGATCTAGGTGCGCGATGTAGTAAAACCACCGCGGCATCGCGTCCGCAGGCGTTATCAGCCCGCTTATCATAATGCACGGCAGCAGGAACAAAAACGAGCTCACGACCGATTGCAGCGAGGTTTTGCAAACGGTCGAGATCACGAGGCCGATGCCTACGTTGCAGGCGCTAAAGATCGCGATGATCGCAAAAAGATCCGCAAAGTGCCCGCGGAATGGAATTTCGAAGTAAAATACGCAGATCAAAAACAGCGCGAGCCCCTGCGCGATCGCGATCAGCACGGGCGGCACGGCTTTGCCGATCAGCATCTCAAGCGGGTTCGCAGGCGTCATCAGCATCATATCGAAGCTCCCCTCCTCGCGCTCGCGAGAGACGCTAAACGCCGATAGCATCAGCACCTGAATCATCGAAAGCCCCAAAATCATCCCCGTCATGATCGTGTAGCGCGTGATCGTGTTTTCATTAAAAACATAGCGCGGATTTATGCTGATTAAATTTACAAAATGCTGCGCGTTGTACTCCTGCACGATTGCCTGCACGAAGCCGATGACGGTGTTTGCCAAGGTCGTATTGCGCGAATCCGCGATGATCAAAAGCTCATGCGTGCTCGCAAAATCGCTGCCGAAATAGATCCCGATGATCGCCTCGCCCTCGCTTACGGCGCGGCGCAGGCAGGTTAGGTCTTTGCAGCCAAGTTCGGTCTTAAACATCGGCGTAGCAGCGATCTGCTGTACCAGCGCGGCGGACGTCGCATCGCGGGCGTCGTCCAAAATCGCGTAGCGCACCTGCTCGGGGGTGAAATTCGCGCCGTAGCCGAATATGATCGCCTGCACCAGCACCGGCACGATTAGCACCATCCGCGTGCCCTTGTCGCGAAACATCGCCAAAAATTCCTTTTTTATAAGCGCGCGAATTCGAAGCAGTGATTTTCGCAGAGCGTTCATCGCGTGCCCCTTTTAAATTTAGTGGCACCTTTAAATTTAACGCCATTTTCAAATTTAGAGGCGCCTGCGTGCTGCGCGGAATTTAAAGCGAAATTTAAACGCACCGCGGACGCGGGTTTACATTTACGCGGCGCGAGCGTAAATTTTAAAATTTCAAACCGATTGCGCAGCTTGGGCGTAAAATTTAAAATTTCAGATCCGCCTCTCAGTTTGGACGTAAATTTTAAAATTCTAAATCCATTGCGCGACGGCGCTGGCGAAAATTTCAAAAGCGCAGGTTTAAATTTACGCGGCGGCAAGGAGATGAAATTTAAAAGCGCGCCCGTGAGGTCAAATCTGCTAAAATTTTCCGCGCGCCCTACTTTGTAACCGTGCCGTGCAGCTGCGCTACAAAATCGCACTATGCAGCGCCGCGCAGAATTCAAATATCCGCTCGCATGAGCAAGCTTAACCGCGCGCCGTTTTTCTGCTATGCTGCATCCGCGCCCTGCTTCGATTTCGACTTTATTCTCGCGCGATAAAGCGCAGCGCAGAGCGCGCGTTAAAACAGGACGTAGAACGTGCGGCGGCTCGCAAATAAGCTTTAAAATTTTAAATCCACGCTGCGATATGAAATTTTGCGCTATGTCCGTAAGACGCTCTGAAGCGCGCGTAAATTTTAAAATTCTAAACTGATTGCGTGGCACGGACGTAAATTTTAAATTTCTAAATCCATTGCGCGGCGGCGCGGGTGTTAAATTTAAAAACTCCGTCGCCGCCGTTCGCAAGCCAAAATGCCTCGCGCTAAGAAATTTTAAAATTTCAAGCCCGCGCTCCGCTCGCTTGCAAAAAAATTCTAAAAATTTCATCGCGTCCTCTCTTTTGGCGGCGTGAAATTCCGCCATCGATGCCTTGGGCGAAAGCGAAACGTTAATTGCGTCGATTTTTGCGGCGCGAAATTTCTCCGCGCAAGCGTAAAGCAAAAATAAATTTTTCATCGCGCACCCCTTTTTACGCTAAGTACACACAAGCTGAAAAAAAAAACCGCTCCGAACGCCTGAATAGCGAGGTTTACCCACAGCGTCGCGCTCTGTCCGCCCGATAGAAAGCAGATGCGAAAGGACTCGACCGCGTATGTGGGCGGCAGCAGGTGCCCGATGAAGTTGACCGCCGCGGGCAATCCGCGCAGATCGAATATCATGCCGCTAAGCAACGTAACGGGCAGGTAGCCGATGACGATGGCGTATTCCTGCGCTAGGAATTGATTTTTGCAGATCGCCGAGATCAGCATGCCTAGGCAGGTCATCTCCAACACGAAGACGCAAAGCGTCGCCAGCAGCATCGCTACGCTGCCGCGGATCGGGATGCCTAAAAGCGTCTGCCCGTAAACGAGCGTCATCGCGCCGCCCAAAAGCGCTAGGAAATAATACGCGCCGACCTTGGCAGTGACGATCTCAAGCGCGCTTGCGTTGGAGTTGTAAAGCGAGGCGATCGTGCCGCGGTCCCATTCGCGCGAGATCACGACCGCGACCATAAACAGGCAGATGAGCCCCAAAATCCCCACGTACTCGGCAGATACGAGATACCACGTCGATTCGTTGGCTTCGTTGAACCAGCTGCGATAATTCACGCTGACGGGCTTTGCTGCGGCGTTTAAATTTGCGTTTAAAAAGCCGTAATCTTGCGCCAAAACCTGCTCGATTACGCCTGCTACGTAAACATAGCTAAGAAGCGCAAGCTGCGACTGCGTGGCGTTTT
Organism: uncultured Campylobacter sp.; assembly: GCF_938017615.1. Taxonomy (GTDB): domain Bacteria; phylum Campylobacterota; class Campylobacteria; order Campylobacterales; family Campylobacteraceae; genus Campylobacter_B. The sequence continues at coordinate 5,205 of NZ_CALIJA010000131.1, forward strand.
GGATAAGAAAAATCTCGGCGCCGTCTTTATTCGAGCCGCTCGCGCCGCTAGCGGAAGGGTTTGCATTGACGCCACCGCTCGCATTTTGGAGATCGTCCGCACCGCCGATGAGGCCTGTATTCGTATCGCCTGCGCCGCCTATTAAATTTATGCTGCCTTGATTTGCGCCTATGTCGCCTGCGCCGCTACTAGAATTTGCAGTCGCGCCCATACTACCGCCGCTAGAATTTGCAGTCGCGCTGCTTGAATTTACTCCGCTGCCGCCCGCTTCTGAGCCGTTGCCGTATGAGCCCTCCCCTCTTGCGCCGGTACCGCCTGCAGAGGTGTTTATGCCGCTCTCCGTGCTAGCGCCCGCGCTGTCGTCCTCAAGCGGACGGACATTTTCGGCGCCGCTCGTATTTTGGATATCGCTTGCGCCGTCCATGGAGAGGCTTTCGTCGCTAAAGATATTTAAATTTACGCCGCCGCCCGCGCCGCCGAGTCCGCCCAAAGTGTTTTGAAATTTCGCCGCAAAGCGCGGATCAAAATACAAAATGCTCTCGATCTCGTGCGCCCTAAAATCCCTCCTCGCGCTCTCTAAGTCCGTGTAAACGCGGGTTTGCAGGTATTTTGAGCCCAAAAATCCGCCGAGCAGATCCCGCTCGATTTTGGAGCCCAGATCGCTTACGAAGCCCACCTTGACGGGCTTTATGTCCATTCGCATCGCGTATCCGTAGATCACGACCAAAATTAGCGGCATCAAAAACGCGATCACGAGCGCCGATCGGTCCTTTGCGATCTGCGCAAACTCCTTTTTTACGAGGATTTTTAAAAAGGTAAAATTCATCCGCCCTGCCCCTGTGCTAGGATTTTGCAACACTGCGCCGCTCGCGGCGGACTCCCGAATTTTGATAGCGCAAATGCGGTTGCCGTCGCGCTTTGAAATTTTAGCCGCGGGGTCGAATTTGGCACACCCCTAAATTTTAATTGCGAAAGTGCGGCAACCGAGATTTGAAATTTTAACGGCGCAGACGGACTGCTCGTGCCTATTTCGCCCATCGTGCCCTGAAATTTTAATCGCGCGAGCGCATACGGCGGGCTTTGAAATTTTAAACAGTTGCGCAGCACGGCCTCGCTGCTAGATTTTTGACGTAAAAGCCC
>NZ_CALIJA010000132.1 GCF_938017615.1 uncultured Campylobacter sp.
TTGAAATGGCAGGAACTGATGAATCTGTGGGAATTTACTTAAAAGGTTCAACAGGGACAAATGAAACAAGTGGGAAAATATCTGTTGGAGAAAATCAGTCTATAGGTATTTATGGTATTGAAACTTCTGTATTGACAAACAAAGGAACAATTGAAACTGAAAAGGAAAAATCAGTTGGGATGCTTGGGAATGCGAGTACAATAGACAATGTTTCAGGTGGAACAATTGAAACAAAAGGTGAAAAATCAGCTGGAATTTATGGTACTAACGAATCAACAATTACAAACGAAGGTACAATAACTGCCAAGAAAACTGGATCAGCCGGAATTTATGCAGATGATAGTCAAGTTACAAACAAGACAAGCGGAATTATAGATACTGAAGAAGGAAAATCAGCCGGAATTTATGCTATTTTTAAAAAGGCAAAAAATGGATAGGAAAAAAATCTACAACCCCTTCTCTGACGAGACGCTTACCGATCGAAAGGTCTTCGGCGGCAATCCGCAGGGTATTTTAAATTTTACCAAGGCGAAATATCAATGGGCGCTGAAGCTTTGGGATCTGATGGAGGCTAACACCTGGTTTCCTAAAGAGGTCGATACCACCGACGACGTACGCGATTATAACTTCAATCTTACAAGCGCCGAGAAGCGGATGTACGATCTCGTGTGGAGCCAGCTGATATCGATGGATAGCTTTCAGACCAACAATCTCGCCGATAATATCAACCCCTACATCACGGCTCCGGAGATCAATGCCGTGCTCGCGCGCCAAGCCTACGAGGAGGCCAACCACAGCAAATCCTACGCCGTCATGGTCGAGGCGATCTGTGAAAACACCGATCTGATCTACGAGATGGAGAAGCACGACGATATGCTCCGCAGGAAAAACGACTACATCTCAAGCGTCTATGAGGAGCTCGCGGGCGAGGTTAGCGATGATAAGCTGCTGCTGGCGATGGTGGCGAATCAAATTTTAGAGGGGATCTATTTTTATAGCGGCTTTACCTCGATCTATGCGCTCGCGCGCGCGGGCAAGATGCTAGGCAGCGCGCAGATGATCCGCTTCATACAGCGCGACGAGATCACGCATCTGCTGCTCTTTCAAAACATGATAAATTCCGTCCGCAAGGAGCGCGCCGATCTGTTTAACAAACGCAACGTGGATAAAATTTACGAGATGTTCGAAACGGCGGGGAGCTTAGAGATCGATTGGGGCAAATACATCACGGATAATCAAATCATGGGCTTTACGGACGACATCATCGAAGAATACATCCACTACCTAGTTGATCAGCGCCTACTCGCCATCGGGCTTGAGAAGCGATACGGCGCGAAACACCCGATAAAATGGGTCGATGATTTTTCTAAATTTAATGATCAAAAGAGCAATTTTTTCGAGAGCAAGGTCACGAACTACAGCAAAGGAAGTTTGAGTTTCGATGATTTTTAGCGGATTTTGCGGTTTGAAATTTTGCTCTGCCGCATCGTGTCGCCGGCGCTTGGACGGCATTTTTAAAAATTTTATCGGTCCCGAATTTAATCAGAGCAAAAGCTTTCGCGGCTTTAAATTTAAGGTCTGGCCTGGCGGGAGCGCGTTATGGTCTCGCTAGAGCGGCTTCGCTGCGAAAAGATGGCGAACGACATCGCCGAACAGGTTAGCTTAAATCCGGCACTTTTTGAGGCGTTTTGCAGCGTCGCTAGAAGCGAGTTCGCCCCGCTGGGCGCGCACGCTTTCAGCCTCAACGCACAGCCCATTTTGGCCAGCCAGTGGATTAGCTCGCCGCTGACGGTCGCGCGCATGACGATGGCGCTAAGCGTGGATCCGAAGGTCGAGAAAATTTTAGAGATCGGCTGCGGCAGCGGCTATCAAGCGGCGATTTTAAGCAGGATGGTTCACCGCGTCTTTGCCGTCGAGCGCGTCGAGCGGCTGGTGGGCGAGGCGAAAAGGCACTTTGCAAATCTCGGGATTTCAAATATTAGCCTGCGCCACGACGACGGCAACGCGGGGTGGAAAAATTTCGCCCCTTTCGATAGGATCTTGCTCTCCGCGTGCGCCGAGCGGATCGACGAGCGACTGTTTGCGCAGCTGGCAATCGGCGGAATTTTGGTCGCTCCGATGAATAGAGGCGGCTCGCAAAAGATCGTTAGGTTTAGTAAAATTTCGCCAAGCGAGATCAAAGAAGAGGAGCTCGGCGCCTGCGAATTCGTCCCGTTGGTGCAGGGTCGCGGATAGATCTAGCGCGCAGTAAATTTTAAAATTTCCTATCGCCGCGGGCGCGTAAATTTAATAAAATTTGCTTTCGCACTCCGCCGCGATATCAGAGTTTTATTAATTATTTATTTAAATTCAAGTACAATACACAATCTTAATCTTTCAAGGATGAGTCATGCAAGATTTTAGCAAGGAAAAGATAGAGTCGCTGGTCGCCAGCTGGAAAAATCACAACAAAAACCAATTCTGGCTTAAAAAACAAACCGCAATTTCAAAGTATTTAGGCGAGATAAAGCGCTGCCTCGCAAGCTTTGATGAGACCGAGAACGAGTTTTTGCAAACTCTGTATATAAATCTCAGCGACGGCAATCTTAGAAGTTGCAAAATTTTATCTTTGGGCGAGAAGTTCGCGCACGCCGAGTATTTCTTTATGGATCAGTATTTTGATTCCAATATCAGCGCGTTTTATTACGATTTCGCTTTTAAAGACCGCATCGTCGGCAAAAAGGAGCTGTTTCCTAAAAATGCTGTAAAAAGCGTAGATAGCGTGCTTAGCGGCGAGGATAAAAACATCGTCTCGCTTTATGTTTTTATCGAAAATATCGTCAAAAATTTCAATAGCTATTCGCAGGAGCGCACCGCGCGCGATATTTTTAAACAAAAGCTAGTCAATTTCTACGACGAGCTTTACAGGCTTCTTACGGCGGTGGATAGCGCTTTGGCGATCGATTTTTTCGACGTCGCGCTGCATAATCAACCCTTCGTGCTGATGGAATTTTTAAAATCCGCGATAAATGCCGATAATTTCTATCTGATCGATAGCTACCTAAGCGACGACGGGATGCTAAATCTAGGGCTTGCCGAGGGCGGCGATTTCGCGCAAATTTCGCGCGAGAAGCTCTATCTGCTAGCCAGCATATTTGCGCAGTGCAACGACGAGTTTCCGACGCTTGTTTATCGCGATGAAACCGCACAAATTTTATCCTTGCTATACGACGAAAAGGTTGAAATTTTTGAAGAATTTTACGAGGTGAGCTCGCGATTTATCGCGGAATTTACCCCGTATCCGCAGGACGTCGTGGGCGCGGCTAGGATCGTGTATTCGTCGCTATTTTTCGAATACGTAAAAAATTACAAAAGCGAAGAGGTTGCGAAAAATACGATATTTTACGGCGCGATCGGCACCGGCAAGACCCGCAGATTGCGATCTTTGATCACCGAAAAGAAGCTTGCGGCAAAAAATTTCCGCTACGTTTGCCTGCACGAAGGCTTTGAATACCGCGATTTTATCGACGGATTTTACGGCGAAAGCTTCATAGACGGCGAGTTTAAAGCGCTTTGCAAAGAGGCGCTAAACGATCCAAAGGGCGAGTATTATTTTCTGATCGACAATGCAAGTGCCGCGAGCTTGGATAAAATTTTAGGCGAGGCTACGGTGCTTTTGGATCGCCGCTACGACGAGAATGACGAGCTTTCGCTGATCCGCACGAAAAACTCTCACGTAATCGACGGCTTTGAAGAGGGCGAAAAAGCGCGCGCCAGCGTTCTTTTAAAGGATGGCCGCTCATATTTTGCGGTGCCTAAAAATTTATATGTCCTATGCACTCTAAGTGAGCATAAATGCGTTTCGCCGTCGATTGCAAAGGCGTTTAGATGGATCAGATGCGAGTGCGATTACGGCGCGCTTGAGGATTATTTAAGAGATCGCGAGATCGTAAATGCAAGCGCGGTCGTTGCGGTTTGCAAGGCGCTGAATAAGTTTATCGCCGATGAGGCGGGCGGTCTCTGCGCGATCGGACACGGCGTATTTATGGGGCTAGCTCGCTATCAAAGTGGCGCGCAGATCATGCAAGAAGGGCTAAACGGCTTTTTTGCCGAAGTGCTTGAGCCGATCTTTAAGTGCGCGGCAAGCGGCGAAGATGTCGCTACGAGCCTTAGCGAGCACATCGCTGAAGCCAAGGACGTGTTTAAATTTTAGCCGCCGTTTGGCAGAGAGGTTATATTTGCTATGAAATTTTAAAATTTCATAGCACTGCGTTTCATTTGTGCTTACGGATACGGCGCGCGAATTTGGGTTTAAATTTTGTTTTAATCCTGAAGTGTTTGCGACGTCGTGCTGCTGCTTTATTTATCAAATGCCGTAGCAATGCCGATCTATTAAATTGATATAAATTTAGACTTGAAATTTTAATCCTCGCTCGACCATACTTATCGCGGCGCAGGGGCGGGATTAGAGTAAATTTTGAGCTTTAAATTTAGCCTCAGCCGCTAAATTTACACAAAATCTTTATTTTGAAATTCTGCAGTATTTTCTATACGGAATTTTGCTTATCGGCGCAATCGCCGTTTTGATTAAATTTAATTGAATTGAAGCAAGCCTGTGGGGCTAAAACAGCGCGTGCTTTTAAATTTAGCCCAAAAGCCCCGCGCCTTTTACTCTCTGCGAGCGATCTGCCGCGTAGATCCTCTTCCCGCCTACTACTTTGCCGCCCTCGATTTTGCCGCCCTTTACGTCGTATTTCCAGATCGGCGCGGCCGCCTTGAAATCCTCCACAAACTCGTTTATTAGCGCTAAAGCGACCTTGCGCTGCGGGCTTACGACGCCTGTGACGTAGGAGCTTTCGTGGATCGGCACATCCCCGTTTGCATGTGCAAAAAGCACGAATGCGCCCCGTGCTGCGGCCTTTTGCTGCCACGCTTCGAACCAAGTTCGCAAAATCGGCTCATAGATATCGAAGCTCAGCGCGCAGATGCCGCCCTCGTCGCGCACGATGCCTACGAAAGTAATGAACGCGCCGCAATTTACGTCCTTAAATTTAGCGTACCAGCGCGATAAAATCACATCTACGTTCAAGCTGCCCTCATAAATTTCAGGCTCGATCCCGCTTAAAATTTCCGGATTAAATTTAGCCTCGCCCATCGCCGCCTCCTAAACTTAGCCGCCGCAAACGGGAGGCAGAAGGCTCACGCGATCGCCGGATTTGAGCGCGAAATTCGCATCATAAACCATCCTATCATTTACCGCTACGGCGCAGTTTGCGAGCCACTCTCGCAAGCCTTCATCCTTTTGCAGCTCCGCTTTTACCTCTTGCAGGGAGTTTGCGTTTAGGCGCAGGGGCTCGCGCCCGATCGGCCCTAGAAATTCTACCTCTACCATTTTTGTCCTTTTTTAAAGATTGGGCGATTTTAACTAAAAATTCATAAAATTTTATATAATTGCGAAAAAATTTAATGAGGAAAAACGATGAAAATCGATGAAATTTCGACCCCGGCTTACGTGTGCGAGGAGCAAAAATTGGTAAAAAATTTAGAAATTTTACGCGGCGTAGGCGAGCGAAGCGGCGCAAAAATTCTATGCGCGCTAAAAGGCTTTGCGTTTAGCTTCGCGATGCCTTACGTTGACAGATACCTCTGGGGTGCGACTTGCAGCGGCCTACACGAGGCAAAATTTGCCGCGGAATTTATCAAAAACGGCGAAATTCATACATACTCGCCCGCGTTCAAAGAGGATGATTTGGACGAAATTTTAAA
>NZ_CALIJA010000133.1 GCF_938017615.1 uncultured Campylobacter sp.
CTCGGGCAGGGTCGTTTCGTCAAATTTACGCATAGATTTTTTGATCCACGGCACGTGCGCGTAGTTAAAGATCGCAAAGCGGTCCGGATCAAGCGAAAGCGCAAGCTCCAGCGTGCGCTTAAAGCTAGCTAGGCTCTGATACGGAAGGCCGTAGATAAGATCCATATTTATCGATTTTATCCCCCTCTCGCGCGCCATAGCTATGACGTCCCTCGTAAGCTCGAAAGGCTGGATGCGGTGGATCTCCTTTTGTACGCGCTCGTCGAAGTCCTGCACGCCGTAGCTTATGCGGTTAAAGCCGTTTGAAACGAGCACGTCGAGCTGCTCGGCGTTCAAAAATCGCGGATCGATCTCGCAGCTAATCTCGGCTTCGGAGCTGAAGTTTTTAAAATACTTTTTGATATTTTTTATGTGGCGCGCGAGCTGTTCGGCGCTAAAATACGTAGGCGTGCCGCCGCCGAAGTGCATCTGCACGACCTGCCTGGAGCCGTCCACGACGCCGCTTAAAATTTGCATTTCGCGCTCGATATAGTCCAAATACCGATCCATCTTGTCGCGCTTGCCCGTGTAGATTACGTTGCAGCCGCAAAAATAACAGGCGGAGCGGCAAAACGGCATGTGAAAGTAAAGCGACAGCGGCGTAGAGCTTTTTTGATTTTTCAGCTCGTTCAAATACCCGTCGTAGCTGAAATTTTCGCTAAATTCCAAAGCGGTCGGATAGCTCGTGTAGCGAGGCCCCGGGAGCGAAAATTTTGCGTAAGCATCAAAGTCTATACTATTCACGGCTGCCCGCCTTGGTTTTGATAAGCTCTTCGATATCAATAAAAAGGTTTGGATGCAGGCTTTTTACGCGCGAGACGACGGCATCGACGTCTAAGCTTAATCTTTTCGCACTCGGATTTGCGCCCGTTAGCCTTCTGATCTCGTCCATACACACAATCCACGCGTCGCCGAAATCTACCGGCGTATGCTGCAAGATCGAGCGCTCAAGCTTGAGATTAAAATTTTCCTGCATCGCGTTTTTGGTCGCGGCGATGAGATTTGCAAGCGATTTTATCGAGATCATCGTGTGCACTTCGTTATTTTCGTCGATGCCGAACCACGGCTCCTCGTCGCTCCACGAGCCGCTTTTTAGAGTGAGTTTTTTCTCGTTGTCCTCGCCTTGTGAAATTTCAAAAACCGTCCTTTTCGAGCTATCCAGTCCGAAAAATTCGCTCGCTTTGTCGATCTTTTTTAGCGCTTTATCTTTTTCTTCCATGCGTTCTCCTAAAATTTATCTTTTTTGATCCAGCCAGACCATAACGCCCTTTTGCGCGTGCAGGCGATTTTCCGCCTCTGCAAAAATTTCATCCGCATGCGCTTCAAATACGGCCTCGCTTACCTCATATCCGCGGTACGCCGGCAAGCAGTGCAAAAAGATCGCACCGCTACCTGCTAGAGCCATTAAGCTTTCATCCACGCAAAAGCCCGCGAAATCGCGAATTCTTTGCTCTTTTTCGGCTTCTTGCCCCATCGAGACCCAAGTATCGGTCGTCACGATGTTTGCGCCCGCTACGGCTTCTTTTATATCGTTCGTTATTAAAATTTTAGCGCCTGAAATTTTAGCATTTTCTTGCGCCTGCGCCAGTATCTGCGGATCGACCTCGTAGCCCACGGGCGTCGCTACTCGCAGCTCAAAGCCAAGCTTGCTAGCAAGCATCAGCCACGAATGCGCCATATTGTTGCCGTCGCCCACGTACGCGACTTTTGTTTTTGGAGTTTCAATACCGCACTCCACGATCGTCATTAGATCCGCCATCAGCTGCACGGGATGAAATTTATCGCTTAGCCCGTTTATGACCGGCACGCGGCTAAATTCCGCGAGCTCTATTAACGTCTCGTGGCGATTTACGCGCGCCATGATCAGATCGCACATTCGCGAAATCACGCGTGCAGTGTCTTTGATAGGCTCGCCGCGCCCGAGCTGGATGTCGCGACTGCTCAAAAATAGCGCGTGTCCGCCTAGCTCGTTCATCCCCACATCGAAGCTCACGCGCGTCCTGGTCGAGCTTTTTTCAAATATCATCGCTAATTTTTGATCTTTTAAATACGGCTTAAAATTTCGCGCCTTAGCCTCTTTTTTAATCCCAAAGGCTAAATTTAAAATCTCGATTATCTCATCTTTGCTAAAATCGTTTAACGTAAGAAAGTGCCTCATATCGCTCCTTTTTGGTTAAATTTTACACTGTTTTCGCTTACGTAGCGTTTTATTCGGCTTTAAAATTTTAAATTTACGCTACGTGCCGCGAAGCAAATTTCAAAAACAAGTCTCGCTGCTGCTGCGAAATTTTAAAATTCCAAAATTTTTAAAATT
>NZ_CALIJA010000134.1 GCF_938017615.1 uncultured Campylobacter sp.
CTAAAAAAGCCGTCATAATTATATAAAACATCGTTTTTTATACCGATTATAAAGCCCGCTATGCCTGAAGCGGCGGTAATGACATAGAGCACGAGGTATTCTATGTATTTTAATGCCGAGATATCATTAAAATTTTTGCCCACGTACATAGCTAGCTCAAGTACTAAAATATTTACGAATAGAGCCGGATATATCCTAAGCGCTCTTTTTATAAAATACTCTTTCAAATTCCTGCTATTTAAATAACTATCGGTAATTAAAAATCCCGAAACCAGAAAAAATAATGGGACGCCGGGAAATAGCCTAAGAAACTTATCCACGTGCCCCCCCCCACAAAAGCGGTATTTTTAGCCATCCTGTCGAGTGCATATATACCACTTGTAAAGCAAAAAGCAATCTAAAAAAATTCAGATGGTTATCTCTATCTATTACTTTTTGAAAACTCATTTATAAATTCCGCAAAAATCCAAAAATTCTTTTTCTATTTTTAGCCCTTTAAATTCCTTATGTCCGACCAAAAATACGATAATATCCGAAATTTCAATAGCCTTTTTATAATCCACTATCTCAAAATCTTTATGAGCCTTGATATTGGGCTCCACAGCGACTACATCGACGCCGTCTGCGATCAGGCGTCTGGTTATATTTAGCGCAGGCGACTCCCGCAAATCGTCGATGTCGGGCTTAAAAGCAAGTCCCATACACGCGACTTTGGGCTTTCTGCCGTTTTGCAACTCAAATTTCAAGGCGGCGTTTTTGATCTTTTCTATACACCAATCAGCTTTATGATCATTCACCTCTCTTGCGGATTTGATCAGCCTCGCTTCGTAGCCGCCCGCATGCACTATAAACCATGGATCGACCGCTATGCAGTGCCCACCTACGCCGCAGCCCGGGTTTAAAATATTAACTCGCGGATGGCGATTTGCTAGCGAGATAAGCTCCCAGACGTTAATGCCGAATTTATCGCATAAAATGCTAAGTTCGTTTGCAAAAGCTATGTTTACGTCGCGGAAAGAATTCTCTGTAAGCTTTGACATCTCTGCAGTCTTAGAATCCGTCTCCAAAACACTACCGTTAACGAATTCCCTATAAAATTCCGCTATCTTTTTAGTAGCAATTTTTGTAGTTCCACCCACGATTCTATCGTTTTGCGTAAGCTCTTTTAAAATTTTACCTGGCAAAACTCTCTCCGGGCAATGAGCGATATAAATTTTAAAAATATCAACACCGCCATTTTTTAAAATTTCGCCTATCTTTTCGGTAGTACCTACTGGTGAAGTGGATTCTAAAACGACCATATTATCATCTTTTACGTATGGTATTATAGATTTTGCCGCACTTATAACGTAATCGACATTTGGCACGTATCCGTCTCGAAACGGCGTCGGAACAGCTATGATAAAAACGTCTGCAAAATCAGGCTTAACGTCTGCTTTTAAATTTCCGCTCTGCACTGCTTTTTTAACAAATACGTCAAGTTCCGGCTCGACGATATGAATTTTACCCTCATTGATCGTATCTACGACGCTCTGCACCACATCAACGCCGTGGATTTTATAGCCCCTATTTGCCAAAAGCGCCGCCGTCGGTAGCCCTATATACCCAAGACCTAATATGCAAACTTTTTTCACAATATTCCCTTTAAAAATTCCAGTATTTTTTTGCAAGCTTTACCGTCGCCATACGGACTTACACTTTCACTCATTTTATCATATTCATCTTTTAAATTTAATAATTTTTGCACCTCTTTTATGATATTTTCGCGCTTGGTGCCGATAAGCTTAACGCATCCTGCTCTTATCCCTTCAGGTCTTTCGGTAGTTTCTCTGATAACTAAAACAGGCTTGCAAAGGCTCGGCGCCTCTTCTTGGATGCCGCCGCTATCTGTTACTATCATATATGACTTGCTCATAAGATAGACGAAACTATCATACTCTAGCGGATCAATTAAAAATACATTCGGAATACCCGATAAAATTT
>NZ_CALIJA010000135.1 GCF_938017615.1 uncultured Campylobacter sp.
CGCGCCTCGGCTTGCCCGCAAAATTTATCCGCACGCGGTTTAAAATTTAGCCGTTTTTGGTTATAATCTTTGCAAAACCACGAAACGGAGAGCAATGAAACAAGTTTTAATCATCGCAAGCGGAAAGTTTGCGCGCCATTTTTTATCCCAGGTTTATAAGATTAAAGACGTCGTGCACAATTACCGCGTCGTCGCAAAAAACGCGCTCAGCGTCCCGGAGGCGCTGCAAAAAGAGCAAAATTTCAGCATCGAAATTTTTGATCCCACGAGCATTGAGCGGCTGCGCGTGGTGCTAAGCCTAGCGGAATTTGATCGCTGCATAATGATAATGGATGATGAGTTTGACGCTAAGGTGACGCTAGAAAATTTAAAGACGCTCGCTCCCGATTTAGAGCTGTACGCAGCCGATTTTTGGGGGCTTTTGCGCGATAATAAAAACGAAGCTCACGTAAAAATCGTAAATACCCTCGCGTTAAATTCCTCGCGCTTCATCGGTTTTTTACCCGATAGCCCCGTTTTTGCTGATAATATCGGGCTTGGACGCGGAGAGATAATGGAGGTAAAAGTGCCCGTAGGAAGCTCGTTCGCGTATAAAAAAATCAGCACGCTTTCTAATGCCAAATATCAAATTCCGATGATCTACCGTCACAATAATTACATCGTAACGACGCCCAGCTCGCGGATATATCCGAATGATACGATCTTAGTCGTTGGTGAGCCTAGCGCGCTGCGAGCGGTGTTTGCTGAAGTAAAAAAGCAAAGCGGGCAATTTCCATCGCCGTTTGGGCTAAATATTTTCGCGCTAATCGATATGAAAAAAATGAGCGGTGACGAGATAGCTAGGGCGGTTAGGGCGCTTGAGTTTTTGGATTTACATATTAGAAATCATAAAATTTATCTGCGAATTTTAAATCCTCTGCTAAACGACACTTTTAGCGAGCTTAAAGCGCTGTTTGAGCGAGATAAATTTGAAATTCTCATCGATTACTCGAGCGAGCTAAATTTAAAGCGCGACGTGAGCGAAAATAAAGCAGGCTTGGTAGTTTGCTCAAGCGGAGTTTTTGAGGCGAAAAAAGCAGCACTTAAAGCGCTTGAAATCCCCGTGCTAAGCCTTGGAGAGGGCGAGCTAAAAGATGTGCGTAAAAGCGTCGTGCTAAGTGCCGGCGAGCGGCTTCGCGAGGAATCAAGCATCGTCTTTGACATTAGCTCACAGATAGGGCTAGACGTGTATTTGTATCTTTTCGGCGAGAGCGAAAAGGGCGAATTTGCGCAAAGCTACGTGAGCTTATCGAAGCTTTTTAAGCAGAGTTTATTCGTGATTCCTTGCGAGCGGCAAAATCCGATTTTAGCGCTAGGCAGCGAGCGAGATCTGCTACAATTTGTGCCATTTAATGATAGAATTTTGGCGCGCAAGCTCACATCTATTTTCAATCAGGATTTGGATCAGATGTATTTTAAACTCGGCAAAAATCATCAAATTTTCGTTCCGAGCGATTACGGGTATGAAAAATAATCGAAATTTATGTTACAATTACCCAAAAATCAAAGGTTAGCGTATGAAAATCGATCTTAATTTAGGTAAAAAATACAGCGTTTTTATCGACGAATTGCAAGAGATCAAGCTCAAAGGCAAGGTAGCGATCATCACAAATCCCAAAGTAGGCGGGCTGTGGCTTGATTTTTTATTGCAGCGGTTAAAATGCGAGCAAAAATTTATCATCACGATCCCAGACGGCGAGGAGTATAAAAATACCGCGAGCGTGGAGCAAATCTTAGAGCAGCTTTTTGGCTCCAAGCTTGATCGCAAAAGCACGCTCATTGCTCTTGGCGGCGGCGTCATCAGCGATATAACGGGCTTTTGCGCGAGCATTTATGAGCGCGGTATCGATTTTATCAATATACCTACGACCTTGCTAGCGCAAGTGGACGCAAGCGTCGGCGGCAAGACGGGCGTGAATAATCGCTTCGGCAAAAATTTAATCGGCTCATTTTACCAGCCGCGCGCGGTTTATTGCGAGAGCAAATTTTTATCTACTCTTCCTGCGCGGGAGTTTGCTGCGGGCGTTGCGGAGGCCATAAAAATGGCGGTATGCTTTGATGGCGAGCTGTTTAAATTTTTCGAGACGCGCGATCTAAAAAGCGCAGATGAAATTTCGCATATAATCGCGCGCTGCGTGGCTATCAAAGCAGACGTCGTAGCTCGCGACGAGCGTGAAAGCGGCGTGCGAGCGGTGTTAAACTACGGACACACCTTTGCTCACGCTATCGAAAAAATTACTAATTATAAAAAATTTTTGCACGGTGAGGCTGTAGCGATCGGCATGGTGATGGCAAATGCTTTGGCGCGGCGTCTCGGTAAACTAAGCGGCGAACAGGAGGAGCAGATCCGTAAAGTGCTTCAAAAATTCGCGCTTCCGATAAAATTTCACGTAGAGGATGCGGCGGAATTTTACGAGCTATTTTTTCTCGATAAAAAAAGCGAAAACGGCAAGATAAAATTTATCCTGCCAGATGGCATCGGTAAATTTAGTATTGCCGATGATATAGACAAAGCCTCGGTAATAGCCACGTTAAGAGAGTTTGCATGAAAATAATCCTAGCCGTTTTTTTGATTTTTAGCCTTGGTTTTTGCGAGGGAAATTTTACGGCTGCAAATCCGAGCGCGCAGATCGGCTCCGGCGCGCTTCAAAACGATAAAAATCAGACGCAAAGCGCGGAGCTCGCTTCATCGCTAAAAGCTCAAATAAAAGCGATAGACGATGAGATCAAAAATAATATCTGGATTTCGCGCTTTTCAAATTTCATCGGCTATCAAAATTTACAAAAGCAATCCAGCCAGCTCGAAACGGAGCTAAAAAAGAGCGCCGGCACCGATAAGATCGCAGAGATTCAAAAAAGACTTCGCGCCGCAAAAGAGCAGCTCATACTGCTAAAAGAGTATGAAAAATCTCCGTTTTTAGATATCATCGCGATGCCCGAAACTCCAGAGCCTGCGCGCATTACAAATCCTTTTTCGATAATTTCAGGTTTTTCTACGATTAGAAATTTGCAAGCTCAAAAGATGGAGCAGAAAAACGCCATCGAAAATATTAAAGCTTTAATCGATAAACTTGAAGCAAAAAGGGCACTATATGAGCGCTTGATGCAGATTGATACGGACGCAAGCGCTGCGGCGGAGCTTAAAAGCTTAGATTACGAGCTTAGCGAGTTTGGCTCCGCATATGAGATCGCGCAGACTACGTACGACGTTTACGAAAAAAAGATCAACTCCCAAATCGCCGTGCAGACCGCCGATATAAAAGCTCAAATCAAGCGCGCGGGAAACATCGCCGTATGGATACTCATAGTCATCGCGCTGTCGTTTTTCTGCAAGGTAGTGGCGAAAAAATATATCAAAAACGACGAGAATTTTTATATCGTAAATAAAGCTATCAACGTTTTAAATTTCACGCTGATTGCGCTAATACTGCTCTTTTCTTACATCGAGAATATGACGCACTTCGTGACGGTTCTTGGCTTTGCCTCGGCAGGTCTTGCGATTGCGATGAAAGATATGTTTATGAGCTCCTTAGGCTGGCTTACGATCGTACTTGGCGGCAGCTTTCGCGTGGGCGATCGTATCAGGGTGCATAAAAACGGCGAGACCTACGTAGGCGATATCATCGATATTTCGGTGCTTAGGATGACGATTTTTGAGGACGTAACACTTACTACGTGGAGAGAAAATAAACGCGCGGGCAGGGTAATTTTTATACCGAATAATTATATTTTTACCGATCTTATCTCAAACTACACCCATAGCGGGCTTAAGACCGTCTGGGACGGCATTAGCATACTTTTAACATTTGATAGCAACCATAAAAAGGCGATGTATCTCATAAAAAACATCGTGCGGAAGTATTCCAAAGGCTACACCGATATCGCCAAAAAGCAGATGGGCAAGCTGCGCTCGCAATACAGTATCAAAAATCCAAATGTCGAGCCTAGAATTTTCAGCTTTTTTGAGCCATACGGCATTGAAATTTCGGTTTGGTATATGACGAACTCTTATGCGACGCTCGGGCTTCGCAGCAACATCTCGGCTGAAATTTTAGATGCGCTAAGAAGCGAGCCCGACATCAAGATCGCTTATCCTGCATACACGCTTTTTAACGGCAAAAATTACATGGCGGCAGGCGGAAATTTTATGGCGCAAGATCTCGGCTCCGAGCAGCAAGGTTCGCAAAATTTAAACGCAGCGGCGCAGGGCGCAAGCTTTGCCACAGGAAGCGGATCCGGGAGCGAAATTTGAAAATTTATTTTAAAACGTTTGGCTGCCGCACAAATATCTACGATACGCAGCTTATCAAAAGCAATCTAAAATCGGGAGAGATCACGCATGACGAGCAGGGCGCGGACATCGTCGTGATAAACTCCTGCACCGTTACGAACGGCGCCGACGCAGATGTGCGAAACTACGTAAATAAGATGAACCGCCTCGGCAAAAAGATATTGCTAACCGGCTGCGGCGCGGTATCGCGCGGCGAGGAGCTGTATAAAAACGGCGCGGTCTTCGGTGTATTCGGGATGTCGCAAAAGGAAAAGATCGACGAGTTTTTAGGCTCAGAGTCGAAATTTTACGATATCGGAGGTCTTGACGGCATCGAAAAAAATCTGGTAAGCGACTACGAGGATCACACCAAAGCCTTTATTAAAATTCAAGAGGGGTGCGATTTTAACTGCAGCTACTGCATAATTCCATCCGTGCGCGGCCGCTCGCGCAGCAGCTCCGAAGACGCGATCTTAAAAGAGGCGGAAAGCCTTGCCGCAAACGGTTTTGGCGAGATCGTGTTAACCGGCACCAATATCGGAAGCTACGGCAAAGCCGTGGGCACGAGCCTGGGCGCGCTGCTTCAAAAACTGGGCGCGATACGCGGAATTCGACGCATTCGCCTAGGCAGCATCGAGCCCTCGCAGATCGATGCGAGCTTTCGCGAAATTTTATCCGAGCCCTGGCTGGAGCGGCATCTGCATATCGCGCTTCAGCACACTTCGCAAAAGATGCTTAGCATAATGCGTCGCCGAAATTCTGCGCTAAGGGATTTGGAGCTTTTTTGCGAGCTTGCCGAGCGCGGATTTGCGCTGGGGACGGACTTTATCGTCGCGCATCCGGGCGAGAGCGAAGAGATTTGGCTCGAAGCGTTGGAAAATTTCAAAAAATTTCCGCTCACGCATCTGCACGCCTTTATCTTTTCGCCGAGGCAAGGGACCGCTTCGGCATTGCTAAAAGGTCGCATAGACGGCAAAACGGCGAAGGCGCGGCTAAAGATGCTACAAAACATAACGGCGCTGAATAATTATAAATTTCGTCTTTCGCACAAGGTGCCGCTAAATGTGCTGATCGAGCGGAAAAACGGAGAGTTTTATGAAGGATATGATCAATTTTATGATAAAATTTGGATTAAAAGCGATGAGGATTTGTCGAAAAAATGGATGGAGATAAGAGATTATGAGGTTAAATTTGATGGAAATTTTGCATAAAATCAAAAAAAGCAAGCTAAATATAATTCTGATTTTTTTAGTGCTGCTTATCGTTTTGCTCTCGATCGTTTATTTTAAAGACGATTCGCGATACATCACCGAGCGCGAATTTAGCGAGCTGGTGCGAAAAGATCAGATCAAGCGCGCGCATATCGAGGACGGCACGCTAAGCTTTGTTTACGATGGCAAACGCTATAAAATTTTAACCGATCTCGTAGATCTTAAGGAGCTATCAAATCACGCTCTAATCAGCAAAGAAAAGGATGATGGCACGAGCGGTATCAGTGCGATTTTGGTAATTTTTACATTCGCATTTTTTCTCTTCGTATATTATTTTGAAACCGTTTTGGCTAGGCGCCGCAGGATGGACGGCGTAGGCGCTGTGCGTCAAGGCGGCGCAAATGCAGAGCTCGGCGATCTTTCGCCGAGCGTTAGCGACGTGAGATTTAGCGACGTCGCGGGCATCAGCGAGGTCAAGGACGAACTCATAGAGATCGTGGATTTTTTAAAAAATCCCGCAAAATACCGAAATTTCGGCATCAAGCTGCCGAAAGGAATTTTAATGATCGGCGAGCCGGGCGTCGGTAAAACGCTTATCGCAAAAGCCGTAGCCGGCGAGGCGGACGTGCCGTTTTTTTACCAAAGCGGCGCAAGCTTCGCCGAGGTCTTTGTGGGCGTCGGCGCTAGGCGGGTTCGCGAGCTGTTTGCGAAGGCCAAATCCTGCGCGCCTGCGATTATTTTTATCGACGAGATTGACGCGGTCGGCGGCAAGCGCGGTATCGGGCGCAACGACGAGCGGGAAGCGACGCTAAATCAGCTGCTGACCGAGATGGACGGATTTGAGGAAAACAGCGGCGTGATGGTAATCGGCGCGACCAATAAAATAAATTTGATCGACGATGCGCTGCTGCGCTCGGGGCGCTTTGATAGGCGCGTTTTCATCGGGCTTCCGAACTACAAAGACCGCATCGAAATTTTAAAAATTTATCTCGAGGGTAAAAGATGCAGCGCGAATATCAACAAAGTAAGTCGCCTCTGTGTGGGCTTTAGCGGCGCGGGAGTAGCGACGCTGGTAAATGAAGCTGCGATCAACGCTCTTAAGCGCGGCAGCGATACGATCGAGCTTAGCGATTTTGAAAACGTGCGGATGAGGGTCTTTTACGGCGTGCAAAAAAGTAGAATTCTAACCGAATACGAAAAGGAGATCCAGGCGTTCTATCAGGGCGCAAAGGCGCTTAGCGCGTATTGGTATTCGTTTGATTTCGAAAAGATCGAGCTTTTAAACGATAAATTTTTAAACGAGGATTTCGAGATCGAATCCAAAACGCAAATTTTAAATCAAATCAAAGTGCTTTTAAGCGGTATGGCAGCGCTACAGATCCATAAAAACGACGCCTTTTCAAATTCCGCTAGCGACGTAAAGCAGGCTATCGCGCTGGCGCAAAAGATGGTTTTCGAGCTCGCGATGGGCGATAGCTTCACCCCTAGCGCGCAGAGCGTGAATAAAATTTTGCAAGATTGCTACGACGAGGTAAGCGAGATAATCCGCACGATGCAGGATAAGCTAAATCAAATTTCAAAGCAAATTTTCGTCTATGAGTTCATAACTTTCGAGGATGTTCAAAAGATTTGCGAATCCGATGGTGTGGAGCAAGAAGGAGTCTCCGCGCAAGAGCAAGATTTGCAAACGCCCAAAGAAGATAGCGAAAGCTCTGAAGAAAAGCCGCAAAACGGCACGCTAAATTTCGATTAAATTTTAAAATTTAAAATTCTAATAAAGGAGAGGAAAATGGTAAAAATAGGTGTTTTAACGATAAGTGATCGCGCCAGCGGTGGCGTTTACGAGGATTTAGGAGGCAAAGAGATAATTGCCGTGATGGATGATTGGCTAACTTGCGAGAAAGAGTATTTTTATGAAATAGTTCCAGATGAGCTAGAGCTGATCAAAGATAAGCTGATTTATCTTTGCGATGAAGCGGGTTGTGATTTGGTACTAACTACGGGCGGTACGGGTCCTGCTCCACGCGATGTAACGCCTGAAGCGACCGAAGCAGTAAGTGAAAAATTAATGCCGGGCTTTGGTGAGCTGATGCGTGCAGAAAGCCAAAAGATCGTGCCTACGGCAATTTTATCTCGCCAGATAGCAGCGATCCGCAAAAAATCTCTGATTATAAACTTACCAGGCAATCCAAAAGCGATTAAAGAGTGCCTTCTGCCGGTATTTCCTGCTGTGCCGTATTGTATTGATCTAATGGGAGGAAATTACATAACAGCGGATGAAAATAAGATAAAAATATTTCGCCCTAAACGCAAATAATTCGCAAAATTTAGCAGGAATTAAATGATTTATGATATTATTTAGGTGCAAATTTAAGGAAAAATATGAAAATAAATCACAACGATATTTTGGAATTTCATAAATATTTTAGCAAAATTAGCCACAGCAAAGGTCGTATTCGTATCCGCGTAAGTCCTAAAATTAGGGAGTTGCGAGATAGCGTAAGCGAGGAGAGTCTGAAAGCTAAAATAGCTGCAATTCGCGGGATAAAAGAGTATAAATTTAACTCTCTAATCGGCTCGCTGACGATTCATTACGACGAAAATATTTTTCCGATGCACCTTTGGGAGCAGTTTTTAAGCGGCATCAGTTCGCCTGAGCTAGTAGCGCTTGTAAATTCCAATATAGAGGCGATTTCTTGAGCGAAGAAGCATTACGTAGTACTAAAAAATCGCGCAAAATTTTTAATAAATCTCGGAATTTAAATGAGGCACAAATTGCAGATATCGCTCTTTTGCTTGAAAAAGAGGCGCAAATTTTACAGTTTTATTCGCTGGGCGCAGTTAAATTTCAAGATAAAAAGTTAGGAGAAATTCTATCTTTACGAGCCGAATTACTTGAGCGGATGCTAGACTTTGCTAATTCTTGCGAGCTTGGCGCTATGCCTCCTGAAAATAGCAGTGAGGTACTGGTTGCAAAAGGTATGAATGAGTTTTTGGCTTCGGCGCTCTTGATAGAAAAAAGCTCTATGATGTTTTATGACGATTTAATTAATTCGTGTAAGAACGCGGAATTTAAAGAGCTGCTGTATAAGGCGCAGGCGGTTTCGTATAATGAAATTTTGCCGATTTTAAAGGAACTAAATTCTAAATGCGAGGTTGATTCAAATTCTTTGAATTTAACTGATTTATTAAATGAGATTTTAAAAAATCCGCAGGAATTAGAGCGGATATTTCAAAAATACGATTTGCAAAATATTTTAAATAGCGCATTTTCTAATTTAATTAAAGGAATTTTGCATAAAAATTAAATTAGGATTGCAAAAATCTAAAAAAGTCGCTATAATATCAAAATCTATGTAAAGTTGATAAAATGACTTTATAATCTTAACACAAGGAGAATGAAATGCCGATCCCATTTCTAGCAGGTTTTGCGCTTGGTTGCGCGGCGGTTTACGCTTATAACAATCGAGATAAAATCAAAGAAGGTGCGAATAAAATCGTAAGTAGCAAAAGCGTCGAGGAGCTAAAAAATAGCGTCAAAGGCGGAGCGGAAAAATTAAGCAAAAAATCAAAAGAAATTTTTGCAGAGGCCAAAGAAGGCCTAGGCGATGTCGCTGAGGCGGTAAAAGGTAAAAGAAAGTCTGGCGGTAAAAAAGCTGCGACAAGTAGCGCCAGCACTGAGACTAGCACTGCAAAAAAAACCAGAAAAAAACCGGGACCAAAACCTGGATTTAAAAGAACTAAAAAATCCACCGCGAGCGCTAAGACTGGCGCAACACCGGTAGGTGAGATATCCGCAGCATCTACTACTCCGCTTAATATCCCGCAGATCGTAAAAATGGACGATAATTCTTCGGCTAAATTTACGTCCGCAGACGATAAATCAGAAAAATAGAGGCCTAGATGAATAGATCACTTACGACACAGCGTTCGCCGCTGGATCACGTTTTAAGCGGCGCCATAGCGGGGGCGATCGGCGGTTGCGCCGTAGAGCTCGTCAAAATCAAAGAGGGCAAGGATAGATCAAAGGCGATTCGCGACGCGCTGGATATCGCGCTTAGCGGCGGTATCATCGGCGGCGGCGCGATTTACAGCGCAAATAAACTCGTGCAAGGCGAGTATCTGTGCGCAGCGGCAGGCGTCGCAGTATGCGTAGGCGCGCTTGTCGCGGGTAGAAATTTTATTCTTAAGGTAGGCAATGAGTAATCCCTATATCACAAAAAAAGATTTGGAAGAAATTCTAGACGATTACGATTTTGGTGGCAATAAATATTCTAGTGGCTCTGCGGGTGGCTTTGACGGCGATGATAAGCTTGGTGGCTGGGCAAAATGGATAAATGAGCGGGTAAATTCCGCACCTTTTAACGGCTCAGTTTCTGACAATGGCTCGGATAATAAAGATTCCGCCGCTCAAAGCTCAAGCGATGTAAATTCTACTCAGGGCTCCGCTTTCGGTGGAATTTTTAATTCCATGGGTAGCAGACAAAACGCGAACGGCTTATTCGGTAGCAACTCATTTATCACAGGCATCGTTCTGGGGGCCGCGGCGACCTATTTTCTAACTGACGAAAACGCGCAAAAAAAGCTTTTTAAGCTCATCGCAAAGGGTACCGAGATGTTTCAGATGGGCGTTGAAGAGATGAAGGAGCGATTCGAAGACGCCAAGGCAGAGATGCAAGAGTAGTCGATGCAAAATTTTAAAATTTTACATGAGACTAAATCTAGGCTGCGCATAAAGGTCGCGGGCTTTAAAGGGCTCGATACGAGCGCGCTGCAAAGAGTCGCTGCGAGGCTTGAGGGCGTAACGGAAGCTAGATTTAACGCTAAAATCGGCTCTTTGATCCTTAAGCTTGACGCAGGTGTAGATAAGGCAGGAATTCTAAAGCAACTTGAAGTTTTAAATTTAAGCGAGCTAAAATCAATTATCCCCACTAGCCATAAAAATTTACCGAGCAAAAACGAATTTATTTTAGCGCTTCTCGCATTGGGAGGGAATTTAATCTTTCGCACTTCGCCTTTAGCGCGCGCATTTAGCATCGTAGCGTGCGTGCCTATCTTAAAAGAGGGCATTAAAGAAAGCTTTCGTCACGGGCTTACTTCAAAGGGTTTGGAGGCTGCTGCTGTCGGAATTTCTCTCGCGCGCGGAGATATCTTTGCCGCAAACAGCACCAATACGATGCTCGCTCTTGGCGAATACATGGAGGAGAGCACCGTTTATAAAAGCGACGATCTGATCCGCGAGCTCGCCCGCCCGGACATCGCCGAGGCGTGGGTCGAGATAGATCAAAACGGCAAAAAGACTGAAGTCAAAATCGCAACTTCTAAGCTAAAGGTAGGCGACATCGTGGTCGTGGGCGCAGGCGACGTCATAGCCGTGGACGGGCACGTCGTAAGCGGCGAAGCGATGATAAATCAAGCCAATATGACGGGCGAGTCGGTCGCGGTGAAAAAATCTCGCGGCGATAGCGTGCTGAGCGGCACGATCGTGGAGGAGGGCAGGATCCGTATCTGGGCGGAAAATGTCGGAGAAAACACCTCCACGCAGCGCATCAAGCACTACATCACGGCATCTCTTAACGAGCGCTCCAGCATCGGCATGCATACGACTCACTTAGCCGACAAGCTCGTGCCGGTAACCTTCGGGCTCGCGGGCGTGTCCTATCTGATAAATCGAAATTTTATGAGCGTGGCTTCGGTGCTGCAGGCGGATTACTCGTGCGCGCTTAAGCTGCCTACGCCGGTTGCTTTTAAGTCGAGCATTTCAAAGGCGGGAAAGAACGGGATTTTGATCAAAGGCGCCAAGGCTCTTGAGTCGCTTGCGACCGCCGATACCTTCGTATTCGATAAGACGGGCACGCTTACGTACGGCAACCTAGAGGTAGCAGAGATCATATCGTTTGACGAGCGCTTTAGCAAAAACGATATTTTAAATTTAACCGCAAGCGCCGAGGAGCATTACTTTCATCCCGTAGCCGAGGCGATCGTGGATGCGGCTAAAAAGCACGGTTTTATACACAAACACCACGACGAGGTGGAATTCGTCGTCGCTCACGGCGTAAAGACCAGCATCGAGGGTAAAAAGCTCATCATCGGCTCGCGCCACTTCCTAGAGGACGATGAGATGATCTCGTTTGCGGCGCATGAGCAGACCATCGATCTTGCGATGCAAAAGGGGCTCGCGCTGCTTTACATCGCATTTGACGGCAGACTTTTAGGAGTCATTGGACTTAGAGACGAGGTGCGCGCAAACGCCCGCACCGTCATCGCTAGGCTCCGCGAGCTGGGTGCAGAGCAGATCGTCATGCTAAGCGGCGACGTGAGCTCAAAAGCCTGCGCCGTAGCCAAAAAACTCGGCGTAGATCGCTATTACGGCGAGCTGCTGCCGACGCAAAAGACCGAAATATTAGAACAGTTAAAAGCCGAGGGGCGAAAGGTGGTCTTCGTGGGCGACGGCATAAACGACGCGCCGAGCCTGATGAAGGCGGACATCGGCATCAGCATGCTAAACGGCGCCGAGATCGCCAAGGCTTCCGCGCAGGTCGGGCTTTTGAAAAACGATATCGAGGGCGTAGCGCAGGTAAAGGCACTGGCCAACGACACGCTGCGGCTCGTAAATCGAAATTTCAACGCCACCGTGGGGATAAATTCGATCATTTTATTTTTGGCGACTTTCGGCGCGCTAAGTCCCGTAGCTACGGCGCTGCTGCATAACGGCACGACGATAGGACTACTACTGAATTCTATCAAAGGGGTAAAATTTGAGCATTGAAGATAAAATTTTGGATCTAAATTTTCAGCGCAAAGCGGCTAAAGTGACGCTCGGAGTAAGTATGGCTATCACGGCTCTAACCGCGCTGAATATGAACTCGCGCATGTCGCAGCTACATAAAGGTTCGGGTGCAGTGATGCTGGCAAGCGCGATTTGGCACGCTAGCCTTTACGGCTCGCCGTACAGCGAGTTTTTGCAAAATAGAAAAGCAAAGAGCAAGGGCAGAAAGAGATCCGTAGCAAATTTAGCCTTGGAAAATCTGCCGGACGGTAAAAGCGCTCCTACAAAAAATGCGCCCCTAAAAAGAAAGCCTCGCGCACGCAAAAGCGCCTAGCGGCATAGTGCGTCGCGGCTTTTAGGCGCAAAGATAAACTCTAAAGCCGCTAAATTTCTTTAGACGCAGCCGCCTAATAAGATTCCGTAAGCGGTCAAATTTGCACCGTTTGCGGCTAAATTTACTATCAATAAATCTCACTCGTAAATTTAATCGAATTTGTATTTTTAAATTTTGCAGTCATAGCTCCGCTTGTAAATTCTACGTTTCGCAGTTGCGGCGGCTCCGCTACTTAAATTTTAATCCGCAAACGCTTCATAATATCCTCAAATTTACCAGCCTTTACCTGCCGCAAATTTAAATTTCGCTACAATCGCTTTTTAAAATTTTGCGCCGAATGTGCGTAAAGAGGCTAAAAAGCCAAAAAAGCTAAATTTAAAGGATCAAGATGGATTTTCAAATAGACGCCGCAGACGGCGCGGCGCGCGCCTGCACGATCCGCACTGCGCACAGCACGATTCGCACCCCCGTTTTTATGCCGGTCGGCACCGTGGGCGCGGTCAAGGCGCTCGATGCTACGGACGTAGCCGAAATTTTAGACGCGCAGATCATCCTTGCTAACACCTATCATATGTATCTGCGCCCGGGCTCGCGGTTAGTGGCGGGCTTCGGCGGGTTGCACGGATTTACGAAATTTCCCCGCAGCTTTCTGACCGACAGCGGCGGCTTTCAGGCCTTCAGCCTGCGCGCAAACACCAAAAACGACGAGGGTGGTATAAAATTTAAAAGCCACATCGACGGCAGCATTCATTATTTCACGCCGCGCTCGGTGCTAGATACGCAGTATGAGCTAAACTCCGATATTATGATGATTTTGGATGATTTGGTGGAGCTGCCGCGCGAGCCTACCGCATTGAGCTACGATGATAGATTGCGGCTTAAAAAGCGGATCGATCTAAGCGTCGCGCGCACGATAAAATGGGCTCGCGAGGCGATAGATTATCACGAGGCCGTGAAATCTCGCGGCCTGCACGCACATCAAAACATCTTCGGTATCATCCAAGGCGGCACCGACCCGCAGGCTCGCAAATTTTGCGCCGAAGCGCTGTGCGAGATGAGCTTCGACGGGCTTGCGATCGGGGGGCTTAGCGTGGGCGAGAAAAACGAGCTGATGTACGACACGGTAGAGGCCATGATGCCATACGTCGATGCGGCGCGACCGCGATATTTGATGGGGGTCGGCACGCCCGAGGATCTCGTCGAAAACGTCGCTCGCGGCGTGGATATGTTCGACTGCGTGATGCCTACGCGCAACGCCCGCAACGGCACGCTATTTACGAGCTTCGGCAAGATCAGCATCAAAAATGCGGGCTTTATCAGCGATCACGATCCGATCGATCCGCACTGCGACTGCTACACGTGCAAGCGCTTCAGCCGCGGCTACCTAAATCATCTATTTCGCGCGCGAGAGCTTAGTTTTTACCGCCTCGCAAGCATTCACAATCTGCACTTCTACCTGCGCCTTGCCGCGGATATGAGAGAGGCGATCGTGCACGGGCGATTTGCTGAGTTTAGGCGGGAATTCTACGCCGCACGAAGCGGAGCGCGAGATTAAATTTCGGCGGGCGAGGACGCGGAATTTAACGCGATAGTTAAATTTAGCCGCGGCGACGGACGGATTTTAATAGGGCGTGCGCGGTTAAATTTAAACGCGACAAAATTTAGGCTATGAAATTTAATTAGCTTCGGAGCGTGGAATTTATAGCGCGAAATTTAAAATTTTAATGGAGCGGGGCGCGCCGGTAGGGTTTTTTGAAGTAAATCGCGTCAAGGCAAAATTTAGCTCCCAGTTAAAATTTAGCGGGCTAAATTTAAATTTTATGGATCTGTCGGCAGCAGAAACTCTCGCGCCGCTAAATTTAAAGGACTAAATTTCGTTACGTGCTAGCTTAAATTTTAGCCTTTTTTATGCGGCGCAAACAGATGAACGAAAATATATAAAACGGCGCGGAGATTGCGAAAATAACGATGTGTTTCCACGCCATGGTGTTAAAATCTATACCTGTGATCTGCGTAATCTTCGCCGGAAGCCCAGCAAACGCGTCCATAACGCCGATTGCGGTAATAGCGCAAAGTTCCACGGCAATCGCGATGAGAAACGGCAAGGAGCCCTTGGTCGTGAAGATGAGATATAAAAACGCCTTGAGCTTGTAGCAATACGACAGCAGCCCAAACAGCGCTACTGCGATGCTAAAGATCGCCACGTAGGCGTCAAGCCCTATGGTTTCGTTCTGCAAAACCGTGGCGACGACGCAGATTATCAAAAAGATATTGTAGCTCGTGATCTGCCGCACGGCGTATTGATCGTGTCTGGCGGCCGACAGGAAGATAAATACTTGATTTAGCGGCAAAATGTAGCTCAGCGCAAAGATCAGATAGATGAACAGATCGAAGGTAAGCGAAACGGTGTTTTGATTGACATATTCTTGGATCTGCTTAAATGACAGCAACGACTCGGTGATCTGAGCCCTAAAGATCAGAGCGATGCCGATTAAAATAAGCGGCATAATGTAGGTCTTGATACCGCTCATTCGGATAGGGTTGGTG
Source organism: uncultured Campylobacter sp. (assembly GCF_938017615.1). Taxonomy (GTDB): domain Bacteria; phylum Campylobacterota; class Campylobacteria; order Campylobacterales; family Campylobacteraceae; genus Campylobacter_B. Next base: position 15,171 of record NZ_CALIJA010000135.1, read on the forward strand.
TAAATTTTACTCTCGAGGCTCTCGCCCTCGCGCGGATCGTCCATCTGCACGAACTCAAATCCCAAAAATTTAGGTTTTTTTGCATCAGCGGGTTTGGCTTTGCGAGGAAGTTTGAAATTTTTAAATTTTTTCGCGATTTTTGTTACTTTTGCGGCGGATCTATCCTCTGCGATATTTTCGGCGGAATTTTGAGGAGACGATTCCTCTGTCGCGTCTATTTCTATGAAATTTTTAGGATCGGAAATCCAGTCGTTATTTTGCTTCGCGGCTTCTTTTGCCTGCGAAGCCGCTTTTTGCGCCGCACGATCCTTGGATTTGGACGTGTCCACGCGCTCAATATTTATCGCGCTGGATGCTAGCGTGTCGAAGCTTACCTCATCGCCGTCGGTTAGGCTAGGATCGCGTTCGCCAAGCATTTCGTAGCTATACTCGACCCCACCTGTGGCGACTATGACATTTTCACCTCTGATAAATCCGATAAGTCTCATATACTAACATTCTCCGATTTTTTAATGAGAAATATTAGTCAAAATGAACTTAAAAAACGATTATTCTACGGTTACGCTTTTGGCTAAATTTCGCGGCATATCCACGTCGTTGCCGAGCCGCACGGAAATTTCAAGAGCTAAAATTTGCAAAATCAGCATCATCTCAAAAAATTCGCTCATCGCGTGGCTTTGCTCGCTCGTTTTGATAAAATCATCCGCGATCTCGGGCTCTTCCGGGCTGATAGCTAAAATATACGCATCGCGCGCAGCAAGCTCTTCGACATTGCTTTTGGTTTTTTCGTAGAGCAAATGCTTTGGCATCAGCGCAACCGTAAAGAGATTAGAATCGGCAAGAGCGATCGGTCCGTGCTTCATCTCGCCGCTTGGATAGCCCTCGGCGTGCAGATAGGAAATCTCTTTGAGCTTGAGTGCGCCCTCAAGAGCGAGTGGATAGAAAATATCGCGACCGATAAAGAAAAAGCCGTGTCCGTGCAGATAGTGCTTACTCATGCGGTAAATTTTATCCTGCAAGCCGTCTTTGATCTTTAAAATTTGCGGGATATGAAGCATCGCCGAAATTTCGCTCGCGTTGCTTTTGCTGGAGACGGTGCCGCGCAGATTAGCAAGATACACGACGAACATCCATAGCACCATTACCTGCGTCGCAAAAGCCTTCGTAGATGCCACACCCTTTTCGATGCCCGCGCGGGTGAGGATCACGCTGCCTGCCATGCGCACGATTGAGCTGTTATCGACATTGCAGATCGCAAGCGTCCTAAGACCGGCTTTTTTAGCGATATGCAGCGCCTCTAATGTATCGGCGGTCTCGCCGCTTTGCGAGATCACGATAAATAAGGAATTCTTGTTTAAAAATGGTTCTTTATAGCGGAATTCGCTAGCAACTTCCACTTTCGTGCGGATTTTAGCGATGCGCTCGAAAAGATACGAACTTACGAGCGCGGCGTGATAGCTCGTGCCGCAGGCGCATAGCACGACCTCGTCGATACCCTCAAACATCGCCGCATCAAGTTCGTCAAATTTTATCTTGCCGCCCTTGATCACGCGCCCCATCATCGTTTCGGTTACGACTTGCGCTTGCTCGTAAATTTCTTTTTCCATAAAAAATCTAAAGCCCTCTTTTTGCGCATAGCCTTTATCCTTCGGAAGCTCACTAAAGGCGCAATTATGCGGTTTAGAGTTTTTAAAAACGTCGATTTGTCCAAGCTTGGCAACGCCGTAAATTTGATCGTCCAGATACGCAGCCGTATTCGCAAGCCCGATGAGCGGAGCGTCCGAGGAGCTAAAGAAAATTTCGTTTTTATCGTTTTTTGCGACGATGAGCGGAGCTGCGTTTTTAGCAAAGAAAATTTCTCCGGGTGCTGCTTTCGTGATTAAAAGCGTAGCGTATGCGCCTTTTAGCCGTTTAATTGTAGCTTCATATGCCTTAAATGCGTCGTTGCTAGCCTTGAAATTTTTCTCGAAAAGATGCACGATCACTTCGGTATCGGTCTGGCTTAAAAATTTCACGCCGTCCGCTTCGAGCTCATCTTTTAGCTCGATGTAGTTTTCGATGATACCGTTATGCACGACGAAGCTAAAATCCCCAAAATGCGGATGCGCGTTAAGCTCAGTAGGCTTTCCGTGCGTCGCCCAGCGAGTATGTCCGATCGCAACGCCAAAGCCTTGCGAAGTGAAATCTTTCATCTTTTCTTCGAGATTATTTAACTTGCCGACCGCTTTGAAATACTTTATATTCGCACTTTCGTCCATCACGGCAAGCCCAGCGCTATCGTATCCGCGATACTCGAGTTCCTTCAGTCCGTTTATTATGATCTTTTTCTTCTCTTCATTTCCGATGTAGCCTACGATTCCACACATCTTGTTTTCCTTATTTAAAATTTAGCGCCCATTTTACTACGCTATTTTAAATTAACGAAATTCGGCTCTAAATTTAGTCCGCTTATCCGTTTTGTAAGCAAAAAATTATATAATTAGCTTTAAAATTTGGCTTGGGAAATCGATGGAAATTTTAGAAAAACTACAAAGCGGCGAGAGGTTAAATTACGAAGACGGCGTGAAGTTATGGGATTTGGATCTTTTCGATCTGGGCAAATTCGCCTTTGCTATTCGCAAAGAAAAAAACGGCAAAAACGTCTATTTCAACGCAAATCGTCATATCAATCCTTCAAATTTATGCGCAGATACCTGTAAATTTTGCGCATTTTCGGCGCACCGCAAGAACGAAAACGCCTATACGATGAGCGATGATGAGATCATGCGTATCGTGGATGAGACCGTAGCGCGCGGCACGAAGGAGATTCATATCGTAAGCTCGCACAATCCATTCGTTACGCCGCAGCAATATTTGGGAATTTTCAAAGCGATAAAGCAAAAATATCCGCTTGTGCATATCAAGGCGATGACCGCGGCGGAGATCGATTACTGGCGGCGAAAGTGGAAGATGAGCTACGAGGAGACGATAGAGCTGATGATGCAAAGCGGTGTGGATTCGATGCCCGGCGGCGGCGCTGAAATTTTTGACGAGGACGTGCGCGATAAAATTTGCAAAGGCAAGGTCTCAAGCGAGCAGTGGCTGCGTATCCACTCGCTGTGGCATGCTCGCGGGCGTCAGAGCAACGCCACGATGCTCTTTGGCCATATCGAAAGCCGCGCACACCGCATAGATCACATCTTGCGCATCCGCGCGCTGCAAGATGAGAGCCTAGCTCGCGCTAACGGCGGCGGTTTCAACGCCTTCATCCCGCTCGTGTATCAGCGCGAGAACAACTACCTGGACGTGAAGGGCTTTTTGGGCTCGGTCGAAATTTTAAAAACGATCGCGATTAGTAGAATTTTGCTCGATAACGTCGCGCATATCAAGGCGTATTGGGCGACTTCGACCTTAAGCTTAGCCCTCGTAGCGCAGGATTTCGGCGCGGATGATCTTGACGGAACGATCGAGAACGAAAGCATTCAAAGTAGCGCCGGCGCCGGCAGCAAAAAAGGGCAGAGCAAGCGCGATTTTATCGATATGATCGGCACTGCGGGCTTTGTGCCCGTAGAGCGCGACAGCTTGTATAATCAGATCGAAATTTACGAATAAATTCTAAAGGAGGAGCAAGTGGAGAAATTCTTTCATCTCGCCGCCGCGAAAACGTCGGTAAGGCAGGAGCTTATCGCAGGGCTTACTACGTTTTTGGCGATGATTTACATCGTGCCGGTAAACGCTAACATTATGAGCATCGCAGGTATGCCGTTTGATGCGCTGGTTACGGCAACCGCGCTTATTACGATAATCGCGACGCTATTTAACGGGCTTTTTGCAAATACCCCCGTAGCGCTTAGCGTCGGCATGGGGCTGAATGCGTATTTTACCTTTGCGTTGTGCGTGGATGCAAAGCTGCCGTGGCAGAGCGCGCTTGGCATCGTAGCGATAAGCGGGGCGCTTTTTACCGTGCTTTCGTTTACGAACTTTCGCGTTTGGGTTATCAAATCTATCCCACTTGATCTGCGCCGCGCCATAAGTGCGGGTATCGGCGCTTTTATCTGCTTCATCGGACTTAAGCAGATGGGCGTCATCGCGCCTAGTCAGGCGACGCTAGTAACTTTAGGAAATTTAAAAGATCTAAACGTTTTGCTTGGGATTTTAGGCTTAGCGGTCGTGCTGGTGCTTTTTGTGCTTAGAATCAAGGCGGCGTTTATCTTAAGCATTTTGATTACTTCGTGCGTTGCGTGGGTGACTGGAATTTCGCCCGCACCGCATGGCATAGTAAGCGCGCCAAGCGGCATAACGCCGATATTTGCTAAGCTAGATATCCCAGGAGCGCTAAAGCTCGCGTTCGTACCTTTTATAATCACATTTTTCGTCACGCATCTATTCGATAGTATCGGCACTCTCACCGGCGTAGGAAACCGCGCGGGGCTTTTTGGAGAGAATAGCAAAGACGGCATGAAAAAACTATCTAGAAATTTAACCTCCGATGCGATAGGTAGCGTTGCGGGCGCCGTTATAGGAACGAGCACGGTCACCGCATTTGCCGAAAGCGCCAGCGGCGTGGAAGCGGGCGGCCGCACGGGGCTTACCGCGGTATTTTGCGCTATATTTTTCGTGCTGACGCTGTTTATGCTACCGCTATTTAAGGCGATCCCCGCAAATGCGATCTATCCGATCCTCGTAATGGTCGGGGTTTTGATGTTTAGCGAGCTTGGCAAGATCGATTATAGCGACGCTGGAATTTTAATCCCTGCCTTTTTTATAGTGTTTTTGATGCCTTTTACCTATTCGATCACCAACGGCTTAAGCTTCGGCTTTATCGCTTATATCGTAGTTAGACTCGCTCAGCGCAGGATAAAAGATTTAAATTTCGGCGTTTTGACGCTCGGCGCGATTAGCGTTTTAGTATTTTTAATGCATTAAATTTTAAGGAAAGATATGAGATTTTATAGTTTTGACGAGATGGATCGCGACGCAAGAGTTATAGCAAAGCAGGTTAGGGACGAATTTATGCCCGATGCAATCGTGGCGATCGCTAGAGGCGGGCTCACATTCGGTCACGCGCTAGCTAATGCGCTTGATATGCGGACGATATTTTCGATAAATTCCATCCACTACGCGGACACCAAAAAGCTCGACACCATCGACGTTTTCAACGTGCCCGATCTAGAGCTTTACAAACGCGTGCTGCTGGTGGACGATATCATCGACAGCGGCGACAGCATGGTCGAGATCAAGCGCGTGCTGCTGGATAAATTCCCGCAAATAGAGCTTAAAACGGCAGTGATTTTTTACAAACCCAAGGCGCTCATCCAACCCGATTTTAAAATTTCAAAGACGGATGAGTGGATAAATTTCTTTTGGGAAAATTATACGATAGAGGAATGAAGCGGCGCGCGGTTAAATTTAGCGGCTAAATTTTAAAGGATTCGGCGGATTAAATTTTATGAAATTTCGGTCGTAGAATTTAGCCATAAATTTAAAGCGCCCGCAGCAAGGATGAGAGTGAAGAAGCTTTATCAAAACGAAATTTTCGTGATCTCCATAATGTGCCTGTTTCAGGGCATATTTCTGCTTTATGCAATCTCAAATTTAAGCATCAGCTACTACGAGGCTGAAATTTTTTACGATAAAAAATCCCTCGTTTCGCTAATCGCAAATTTAAGCTGCGAAATTTTCGGGCGCAACGACTACGCCTTGCGCGTGCCGTTTATTTTGATCCACTTCGCAAACGCCGCGATGATCTATAAAATTTCAAAATTTATTCTAAAGCGCCGCTTCGATAGAGTGGTCGCTACGGCGCTATTTATGGCGCTTCCTGCATCGATGAGTAGCGCGATCTTGCTAAATCCCGCGGGCATCATCGTTTTTTTCACGCTGCTGGCGATCTATTTTGCAAAGAGCGAATACAATATTACGCTTTTCGTGCTTCTATCCGTTTGCGCCCTGATCGATCGCGCGTTTTTTATGCTATACGTCGGCTTTGGAATTTGGGCGCTTTATACGCGCAAAAAGGAGCTTTTGCTACTTTGCATAGCGCTATTTAGCTTCAGCGTGATCTTTTACGACGTAAGCTCGGAGGGCAAGCCGAAGGGGTATTTTTTAGACACCGTGGGCGTTTTTGCGGGCGCGTTTTCGCCTTTAGTGTTTTTATTTTTCATCTACACGATCTATAGAATTTGGATCAAAGAGGAAAAGAGCCTGCTGTGGTTCATCGCTACAAGTGCGCTTTGTCTGACGATGCTTTTTTCGCTAAGACAGCGCGTGCCGCTTGAGATGATGCTGCCGTATTGCGTCATCGCTACGCCTTTGATTATCCGCGTGCTTTTTAACTCATATCGCGTCAGGTTACCTAAATTTCGCACCTTTCATAAGATCGCCGTGGGTGTGACGCTGGTAAGCTTAGCGGTGAGCTACTTTGCAGTGATTTTTAGCGACGTGATGTATGAGGCGATGTTCGCAAACAAACCGCAGCGGCATTTTATCTATAAATTTGACGTAGCTAGGCAGCTGGCAAGTGAGCTAAAAAATCGCGGAGTAAAAAGCGTAAGCTGCGAGGACGAGAGGCTCTGCCTGCGCCTAAAATTTTACGGACTGCCTAGCGGGGATAGCGCTTTTATCTATGCGGATGAGCCGGAATGTGTCTCAGATCATAAAAATTCGATACAAAATATAGATATTTACAAGCGAGGCGTGCGAATTGCGAAATTTTATGTTAAAATATAAACAAAATTTTTATGAAAGGTAAAAATTATGAAAAAAGCATTTACTATGATAGAGCTGATTTTCATCATCGTGGTGGTTGGAATTTTAGCGGCGGTGGCAGTGCCTCAAATCAATCGAAATAGCCTTGTGGAGGCGGCAGATCAAGTAGCTGCTCATATTCGCTATACTCAGCAGCTGGCTATGAATGATAATAAATTCGATCCCGACGATCCTAATTGGTTTAAGAGATTTTGGAGGATTCAATTTACTGATCAAGGAGCACCGGGCTCTGCAGCAGGATGGCGATATAATATATATTGGGATAACGGAGACTTCCCTGGTTCAAACGGACAACCAAATAGCCTAAATTCTATGGCAGCTGATCCGCAAAATCCTAACAAGCTGCTTACTTCGGGCTTTGCTAGGCAACCTGCCAATACTAATGGTGCAAAAATGAATCAAAAGCTAAATTTAGGAGCAACATATAATATAAGAAATATAGAATTTACTAATTGCGGTAATGGAAACAATCACACCATCTCCTTTGATTCTTATGGTCGCCCAATGGGGCAGTTAGCGAACTCTAATGTGCCATATGATAGGCTTTTTGTGGGCCAGTGCGTTATTACACTTACTAATGATGCAAGAGAGACCGCTAGTATTACTATCGAGCCTGAAACCGGATATGTAAGATACACGTTAAATTCTAATACCGGTACAGCCGCGCAATAGAACTAGTGGAATTTTAGTCAAATTTAAGTAAGCGCAAGGAGAATAATGAAAAAATACATAATGACGCCGATTTATTACGTAAACGACATCCCGCACATCGGTCACGCATACACGACGATCATCGCCGATACGATGGCTAGATTTTACCGCCTGCAAGGACACGAGGTGTTTTTTAAAACGGGCACCGACGAGCACGGCCAAAAGATCGAGGAGGCCGCAGCTAAGCACGGCCAGAGCCCAAAGCAGTACGCAGACGGCGTAAGCGCTAAATTTAAAGACCTGTGGGACGAGTTTGACATCAGCTATGATATGTTTTCGCGCACTACCGATGCCGCGCACGAGGCGGCGGTGCAAAACGTATTTCGCAAGATGTATGAAAAGGGCGACATTTATAAGGGCGAATATGAGGGCAACTACTGTGTAAGCTGCGAGAGTTTTTTCCCTTTCGCTCAGCTCATCGACGGCGAGTATTGCCCCGACTGCGGCAAAAAGACTAAAATTTTAAAAGAGGAGAGCTATTTTTTCAGGCTTAGCGCCTACGCAGAGCGGCTTTTAAAATGGTACGAGGATGAAAAGTGCATCCTTCCACTAGGCAAAAAAAATGAGGTGATAAGCTTCGTAAAAAGCGGGCTAAAGGATCTTTCGATCACGCGAACGGGTTTTGATTGGGGCGTTAAAATTCCACCCGAGCTAAACGATCCGAAGCACGTGATTTACGTCTGGCTGGACGCTCTGATGGATTATCTTAGTTCGCTCGGATTTTGCGCGGGCGGCGAACGAATGGAGTATTGGAGCGACGCTCTACACATCGTAGGTAAGGACATTTTGCGCTTTCACGCCGTTTATTGGCCTGCGTTTTTGATGAGCCTTGGGCTAAATATGCCACGCAGCATCGCAGCTCACGGCTGGTGGACGCGCGACGGCAAAAAGATGAGCAAGAGCCTGGGCAACGTCGTGGATCCGCGCGAGGTCGTAAACGCCTACGGGCTAGAGCAGTTTAGGTATTTCTTGCTGCGCGAGGTACCGTTCGGTCAAGACGGCGATTTTTCGCAAAAAGCGATTATAAACCGCGTAAATTCCGAGCTTGCCAACGAGCTTGGAAATCTACTCAGCCGCATCGTCGGCATGAGCGCAAAATACTCGGATTACGTCATAAATTCTAAAGACGTGATGAAATTTTTCACCGCCGAGATCGAGGAAGCAAACTCCTATCTGAGCGCCGCGTTAAGCGCACTTGAGGAGGTCGCTACCAACAGATACTTAGAGGAACTTTGGAGGGCACTTGCTCTTGCGAACGCTTCGATCGCGAAATACGAGCCGTGGAATTTGATGAAAAACGGCGAGCAAGATAGGGCGCTGGCCCTCGTCGCATTGGTCGCAAACATTTTGGCTAAAGTCGCCGTACTGCTAAGTCCTGCGATGCCGAAGACGGCGGCTCGTATCGCAGACACGCTAGGTTTTGAAATATCCACGCCGCTTTATGAGAAGTTAGTGATTCGCGGCGAAATTTTAGATTTTAAGGCCAAGCCGTGCGAGCCGCTTTTTACCAAGATCGATCACGAGCTAATGCCGAAGGCGGACTACGATAGGCTGGATGGCGCTGCAAATTCCACAAGCTGTTCGGGCGCAGACGCCACGGCAAAAGGCGCGCCAAGCTTAAACGCAAACGCTTCCGGCTCGGGCGCTACGGTGCAAGAAGCCCAAGGCGCAGCATCTGAAGTGCAGATTAAAATCGATGATTTTAAAAAGTGTGTTATCAAAGTCGG
>NZ_CALIJA010000136.1 GCF_938017615.1 uncultured Campylobacter sp.
CGGCTTGCCTCGCGAGCGTCTTTAACGGAGCTAGTAAAAATTTAGCTCGGCGGACTACCTTGTCCAGCCCACGCTAAATTTTTACGTCGCAACCCTTAAATCCATCTCGCGATACTTCGCCTTGAAATTTTGAGTTCAGAATTTGAAGTCAAATTTGTAAATTTTGGCTCAAATTTTACCCGCCGAAACCCGCGCTTTGAAAACATAAATTTAGTCGTTATCATGTCGCAGGGCTTAGCGATAAAATTTACTGGAAGCCCCGCGGCCAAATTTAACGCTACGCATAAAACAAAATTTGCTTTGGCGCGGCAAAACCTATTTCGCCAGCAGCTCCTTTACCGCGGCGGCCATTTCATCGACGGAGCCGAACGAAGCCGTGTTTAAGAGATACTTGCCGCCCACGACAAATGCCGGCACGCCTGAAATCACCGCGACTTCGTAGCCCGCGTCCCACTGCGCAAGCAGAGCCTGTGCCTTTTTGCTGGCAAGCGCCGCTTCGTATTCGCTCATGCTCACGCCGGCGGTATCTAGCGCGGTTTTGATGAACCTTTGCTTATCGCTACCGCCGCCAAAATCATCCTTTTTGTCGTGGATCGCTTTGTAAATCGCGAATTTCGCTTTTTTAAATTTCGACTCGTCGCTTAGCAGGCTCACGTCGTCCTTTTCATCAAGCACGATGAGGGCTGCGAATATACCACTTGCGGTCTGTCCGAACACGCCCTTGGTCTTTAGGTGCCACGGCAAAAACTCCGTCCCCTCAAGCTTTTTCATCAACTGCGGTGTGACCGTCCTGTCGAACGTATAGCAGTGCGGGCACTCGTAGTTAAAAATTTTAACGACGCTGTTTTTCGGCACGTTTAGCGGCTTTTGTAGCACTTGATAATTAACGCCCTCCTCCAGCGCGTTTGCACCCGAGCCAAGCAGACAAACGGCGGCTAAAGCTTTAAAAATTTTAGCGATTTTCATAAAATTCCTTTGCGGTAAATTTTAAAGATTGTATAAAATAAAGGGTAAATTTGAGATTAAAGCGAATAAAGCAGGGCTTCCCACAGAAAATATATAAAATAGCAGGCTACGCCATCACGCCGCTTGAGCGAGCAGGCTAATTTATCGCCACAAGCTCTATCTCTGATCTCGCTCAAGCTCAAATTTAATAGCAAGGATTGCACGCTCGCGGCTTAATTTTAAAGCATGCAATCCGCTTTAATTTAATAAATTTTACTTATCAAAGGCATGGATTATCCACTTTACGCGCTCAGGATCTGCGTGATCGAAAAATAGCGTCTTGCCTGTATCCAGCGCAGCGATAGCAGCCATATCATCGGGCGTAAGCGCAAAATCAAAAATGTCGAAATTTTGCTTCATTCGCTCTATTTTTACACTCTTTGGAATGACGATGATGTCGCGCTGAATTAACCAGCGCAAAATAACCTGAGCTGAGCTTTTGCTGTATTTTTCACCGATACCGCTTAGCACGGCGTTTTTAAATATATCGTTTTTACCCTCGGCGAAGCTAGCCCACGACTCAAATGTTATGCCGTAGCCCTCAAGTACGCATTTTAACGCTTCACGCTGATAAAACGGATGGCACTCAAGCTGATTTACCGCAGGGATCACGCCGCTGTTTTCGCACAGATCGACGATCCGATCGGCGTAGAAGTTGCTAACGCCGATACTGCGGATACGACCCTCATCGCGCAAACGTTTCATCGCTCGCCACGAGCCGTAAATATCGCCATATGGCTGATGAATGAGATAAAGGTCGAGGTAGTCAAGTCCTAGCTTTTTCATCGACGCATCAAAGGCCTTTAGCGCGCGCTCCTCACCTGCGTCGCTGATCCAAAGCTTAGTAGTGATAAACAGCTCCTCGCGCTTTAACCCACCTGTGAGAGCCGTCTTAATTGCTGCACCCACGCTTTCTTCATTAAAATACGCCTTTGCCGTATCGATGCTGCGGTAGCCGACCGAGATCGCATCCTCAACGCATCTTTGCGTCTCTTTCGGATCTACCTGAAATACGCCAAATCCCAAAATCGGCATCTTGTTGCCGTCGTTTAAGCTTACAAATTCCATTTTTGCTCCTTTGCTAAAAAATTCATCTTATATAAAAATTTAAAATTTCGCGCTTAATTTGCAAAATTCTATCCACACCAAAGCAGTAGGTGAAATTTAAAAGCTAAATTCCAACCTATCGCGAAATTTTAATAATCAAAGATATTCGGATCGATCACCATCGCGCGGTAGGCCACGTCGTCTCTCGAGGCAGACTCCACGTCCATCTCAAATTTAATGTCGTTTGTTTTCGGATCGATCTCGACGAGCACCATTTTTATCGTCTTATCGGGCTTTAACAGATAGACGTTTGAGCTTGAGATGAAATACGTGCTTTTATCCTTTTGCCACTCCACGACGCTCGTAACCGCGCTGTAAAAGTCAAATCCGCGCTCCTTGCCAAACTCCCACGTCTGCTCGACCGTGCCCTTTTTCTCATCGATCTTATACTCGACCGCGCGCGAGTATTTTTGCTCTTTTAGCGCAGGCTGCTCCATGCCGCGGCCGTCGCCGTTGTCAAATACGCTGATGTGCTTAACTGAGCCCTTGTTGTCGTAGCGCGGAGTGAGCCACGCGGTGTGCTGCGTCCACGACCAGTCGAAGTCGCCCTCGCATTTTGAGTTTTCGCATTTGATTTTGTTGCCGTTTTTATCGACCGGAACGAGCACTTTTTCTTTAAAGTCCGCGCTCCAGCCCTCAGGGCTTGCGAGGATCCATTTTACTTTTTTGTCGCGGCCGATCTTGACTATGCCTTGGTGGCGAAGCGAGAGGATGATGCCGTCGTCGCTAGGATCGTATGAGATCGAGTTTACGTGCGCCCAGTTGCGTCCCGTGCCGGTCGAGGTCACGTCGCCGAATGGCAGATCGTCGCTGATTTTGATCTCTTTGGCGTCCATGTCGATATTTAGGCACACGGCGCGAGCGTCAAGAGCCTTGATGAGGTTGCTGCGGTAGACGTTTTTTCCGAAAATTTCATTCAGATCCCACTCGTCCACGACCTTGCCGCTGCCATCCACTTCGATGATATGATCTCTGATCGTGTGCGAGATCCTGCCGTCTGCGTGGTGGTAGTTGTATTTACCGACGCGAAGCAGCAGATGATCGCCTTTTAGCGGCATCACCTCGTGGCTAAGGTCGATGTAGCCGCGCGGCAGCTCGCGATTATACACCTCCTTGCCCATCATATCGTAGCGCATATATCGCTGCGCCATACCCCAGCTCAGATCGCCGTTTGGCAGCTGGTGAAAGCCCATCATCATGCCGCCGTCCATCACTCTGCGCTCGCTGCGGTCGTAAAATTTTTGGTAGTCCAGATACCATCTGACCTCGCCCTGAGTATCGACGACGAAATTTTCGGTGAAATCATTCCAGCTAGCCGCACCGCCGTTTTTCCAATCAAGCGGCTTATAAACGCTAGTGATAGTGTTGTTGATGAGATAGAGCCTATTTTTAAACGCAGGATCGACTTTTTTAACCTTCATCTTTTGCATATGGCTAAATCTATAATCACGGCTATACGTCACGATCGGCTGAGCGTAAATTTTATACTTCTCAACCTTCTTTTCGCCGTTAAAAACGTAGCTTACTTCGACCTCGTTTAGATAGTCGGGATACAGCCCCCAGATCGGCACGCCGTCGTGCGTCAGCAGCGCATGTTCGGAGACGTTATAGGCGATATCGATGCCGCCGTTCGGTTTGCCCAGCACCCGCACGTGGATATCCTTGATGTCCTTGCCGGCGCGATCAATAACGGCCGTTAGGGGCGCTACGTCGTAGGGGTTGATAAACACCGAGCCAAGCTCGCCTTGGGTTTTTACCTGATGCGCCAAAACGCCCGCACTCGCAGCCTGCGGCACCACTATAAACGCGCCGCTTGCCAAGGCCGCAGCCAAAACGATAGAACCGAAAAAATTCTTACGCATATTCGCTCCTTTTGGGTAAATTTATCAAATTTTACTACTACCGAATCACATAATAATCATACTAGCTTTAAATCAAATTTAAAGTTAAATTCTAATATATCTACTTAAATTTTAGAACGCAAACGAGACGGGTAACAGGCTAAAATTTGATATAATTAGCCCTGCTTTATCAAATTTAAGGAGAGAAAATGCCATTCGTAAATATAAAAGTAGCCGCTCCGGAGCCTACAAAAGAGCAAAAAAAGCAAATCATCGCCGAGATTACGAATACGCTAGCACGCGTATTAGGCAAAGACCCAGCCGCAATACTCGTGATGATCGAAACGCTCGGTATGGACAGCATCGGTAAAAGCGGTCTAAGTCTTGAGGAGATCAAACAAAATAAAGAGAAAAAATGAGTGAATTTTTATAGGATTTGAAGCCAAAAATCACGCTCGCAGCGCACACTACTTGCGCCGCTAAGCGGTCTAAATTTGCCGAACACGCAGGCGGGCAGCAGTTTAAAAACCGCCGCCGCGAGCCGCTCTAGCAGACGAGTATCCGATCTCTCGCCCAAGATTGTCAGCGGACGGACGATCTGAAGGCTGTCAAAGCCAAGCTTGCTCACGCGCCGCTCGATCTGCCCTTTGGCGCGCAGATAAAAGCTTGGCGAACCTTCGCTCCAACCCGGAGCTGATACGAGCACAAAGCGCCGCACGCCCGCTGCTTTGCCCCACTTCGCCGCTACATAGACGTAGTCCACATCCACACGCAAAAACGCCTCGCGCGAACCCGCCTGCTTCATCGTCGTGCCCAACGCGCAAAAAATTTCGTCAAATTTATGTGGCGCGATATCCGAGATGCCCTCAAAATCAATGATCCGCACGCGAAGCTTAGGGTGGCAAAAGCCTATCTCGCGGCGCACCCACGCCTCTACCTCATCGTAACCGGGACTCTCGCAAAGCTCGCGCACCAGCTCCCTGCCTACGACGCCCGTAGCGCCCAGCACCAAGGCGGATTTTCCCATTTTCGCTCCTTGAATTTCTTTAAATTTTATCGCGCTTTGAGGTTAAATTTAGCTCAGGCGCTGCGATACGCGAAATTTTATACAGCGTATTGTACGGCACGGCTCGTCGCGTGACGCGTAATGCATAAATTTAGCGTTTGCCTGCGTAGTCAAATCGCGCAGCTTGCAGGCTAAACTCGAAACTGTTTCGATCCACCGCGCCCACGCACGCGTCGCTATCATAAAGCGCGAGCAGAAATTCCGCCATCTCCTCGCTACAATGGTACCGCGCAAAAGCTGAGTCGTAGTCGTAGCCCGAGTCGTCCGTCGCCACGGGGCCAAATTCCGTCTTAGTCGCGGCGGGAGCTAGAACTTTAGCCTGCATTTTGGCCTCTTTATCCTGCGCCAGCTCGTGACTCAAACCCTCGGTGAAAGCGCTTACGAAAAATTTTGTAGCGCAATACGGCACGACGCCGGGCGCCAGAAAATAGCCGCCCACGGAGGAGATGTTTATAAGCTGAGTTTGTTTGCGTTTGTAATCTCGCGTAAATAAGCTCGAAAGTATCGCGAGCGCGGTTACGTTTAGGTCTATCATTCTTACCGTTTTTTGCAAATCCTGCTCTCCCACTAAGCCAAAATCCCCAAAGCCAGCGCTATTAATTAGCGCCTTTAGCTCGTAGCTTTTTAGCTCGTCCCAAAGCGCTAGGACATTCTCGCTGCGCGCAAGGTCGCAAATTTTAATGACTACGTCCGATTTGGGCGCGATCTGCGCGATCTCGTCCTTTAAGCTTTGCAGAAGCTCCGCTCTGCGCGCGATTAGGATCAAATTTTCTCCGCGCCTCGCAAATGCCTTTGCCGCGGCCGCTCCGATACCCGAACTTGCGCCGGTGATGACGATATATTTTTTCATTTTCTATCCTTTTTTAGATTCTTTAGTTTGAAATTTTACCGAAGCTCGCCGCGTATTCACATGCGCACTCATCTTAAATTTACAAATTAGCCCGCGTTTTGCGGGGCGTTTTATTCGTCGCTTATGGGCGTGCGCTTGGTATCTACCGCTTTGCCGTCCAGATAATACCGACCGCCGGCGACGTAGTGAAGCGTTTTTAGCTCGTCAGGGATCTTTTCAAACAGCCAGTGCCCGCCGTCAAATATCCGCTCGTCCGCATACGCCGCGACGACCTCGCCGATGAAAAGATCATAACTCTGCTCGTTGTGAGGCTCGGGGATACGCTTGCAAACTAGCCACGCCGCGCAGCCCGCGATCAGCGGTACGCGGGAGTCATCTTTATAAAAAATTTCCACGTTTTTCATCTTGTCCGCGTTATCAAAGCGCGAGTTATTTTCGGCGCCCAGCTCGCTAACCAGCTCCGCCTGCGCGGCCGTGGGGATCTGCACGGCGAAATACCCGCTCTTTTCGATGAGCGTCCGCGTGTACGAGCCGTTATGCGGCACGATGGTAACCTTGTCATAATCAAGCGCCTACGCCCACGTTATCGCCATCGCATTGACGTCATCGCCGTATTTGGCCGATACGAGCGTGGTCGCGCCCGGATTTGGGATATGATTTTTGTAGATCTACTTTTATGACCTCAATTTTTGCTCCTTTGATTAAATTTTTATAGACGGCAGATACCGCAAATAACCGAATCGGCTCGGTATTAATTTGCTCTAAATTTACGTCTTAGCCTGTTAAGCCGGCCTAAGTCCTGGCGCGCTTGGATTAAATTCTTTCACGGCGCGCGAAATTTAGCGGGCTTAAAATTTCACCCGCTATTTTCTGTGGATCTTATAGCCCTTGCCGCTTTTTAGCAGCGAAATTTTGCCGTCCTTCGAGACATAACCGCTTCCCTTCGCGCGCAATATCACGCTCTCAGGCAGGCTCGACCAAAAAATTTCTACCCTGCTTTTATCCGCGGAAAATATCCCGTAGATCGCAAGCGCGGCGTTATCCGGATCAGCTAACCTCACGTCCGCGACGTCAAAGACCTGCACACAACCATTCTTGATCTTTGAAAAGCTCTGGCCCGCGGCGACTAAGCAGCCGTGCTCATCCGTGCCTCCGCCTACCATCGGCCCCTGCACGGCGGGCACCTTGCAGACGCCCTCGCTCGTGCCGCAGTCCGCAGCCACGCTTTCGCCCCTATTATCCGCCTCCCTGCCCAGCTTTGCATCGTGCGCCGCGCAGCCGCACAAAAGCACCGCCGTAAAGGCCGCGATTAAAATTTTGCCTCTCATATTTACTCCTTTAAATAAATTTTATCTGCACTCAAAGCTGCTCGCGTTATTTTCGTCGCCGCCTACGTAGGTAGCCACTTTTGGATACGCGCAAATCGGGATCTGCTTGCCCGCGCGGCTCGTGCTTTTGCCTAGCAGGCTAGATGGAGCCGCTCCCTGCTCGCGCCACGCCTCAAGCGCGCTTAGCGGATCGACGTCATCGATGCCGTTACCGCCGCCGCAGTGGTTCATCCCAGGCAAGGCAAAAAATCGCGCAAACTCGTCCGCATTCGCGTTCGTTTCCACTAGCTTTTTAAACCAATCGCGCTGATCCATCGCCGAAAATACGGGATCGGAGACGCCTGTTACGATGATGAGTTTGCCGCCATTAGCGCGGAAGCTATCGAGTTTGGTCGAAATCGCATCGTTTATCGCCGCGGTCTCGAACGTTCGCTCTACGTCCTTATCGAAATCAAATTTCATCAGATCAAACTCCGGTTGCGGCGGCGTCAAGAAATAATAATTCATCGAGCCCTTTGAGAGCACGATATTTCTAGCATTTGGCTCTGTCGTTTGCGAGTCGCCAAGCTTCCACATGCGCCAGCCGGGCTGATTTATCCCGGCATCGTAAAACCAGCCGCTGTAAATTTGCTCGCCCTTGCTGTTTTTTGCGCCGTTAAATATCGCCTTTATAGCAGAAATTTTTTCTTTAGCTAGATCAAGTCCGCTGGGATCGAACTCGCAACGCTCCCAAGCGCCGATGATTCCGTCTTTTAGCCCGTCTAGCGCATCGCATTTATCCAAAACCGCCTTGCTTAACTTATCCAAATCCTCCTGCGTAAGGGCGTTTGCAAAAATTTTATCCCCCGCGGCGTTTTTAGGCGCGATCTTCATAAGCTGCTGGTTATCCCACTGCTCCGCGATCGCCGCGCGCGAAAGCCTAAAGCCTGGATTTGCCGCGATTACGCCGTCAAATTCCAGCGGATACCTCTGCGCCGCCATCAGAGCCGAGCGCCCGCCGTTTGAGCAGCCCATAAAGTAGCTGTGCGCTGGCGCTTTTTTATACGCCGCAAAAATCAGCTGCTTTGAGACACTCGCGACCTTGCCGATAGCCTGATATGCATAATCTAACCGCGCCTGCTGCTCAAGTCCAAACTCGGGCGTAGGCGTAGGATGTCCCGAATCGGTCGCAACTACCGCATAGCCCCTCATAAGCGCGGGCGTTGCGGTGCTAGTGCGGATAGATACGGCGCCAAGAGCAGGCGCTACAAAGCCGTCCAGACCGCCTCCGCCCTGAAATAGCAGCTTGCCGTTCCAGTCGCCTGGCAAGCGCAGCTCAAATTTTATGCCGTAATGCTTGCCGTCCGAGCCCGTGCGGGAGGCTATCTCGCCGTGAATTATGCAGTGCGGCGCGGCTTTTAGCGTCTTTTTGGCTCCGCCGGTTAGCGCAGACATCCTATCGGCGCCGATTTCGCCGCTTTGATTCCAGATCGCTTCGCTAATCTTTGTATCGTAAATTTTCGTGCCTTTTAGCGCCGCGCAAGCCCGCTCGTCAAAATCGCTCGCAAACGCGCCATGTAAGCCCAAAGCAGCCGTAAAGGTTGCAACTAAAATTTTATATTTCATTGTCGCTCCTTTTGAAATTTTATTAATCGCAATTTTAACATAAAAATTTATCGTGAATTTCAAGCGTATTTGAGAAATTATGGAATTCCTAGCGGAGCCATGCGGGATTTCAAATTTTAATTAAAGGGACGAAGCACTTGGGCGATCCGCAGAATCTGGCTCGTCGGTTAAGCGGTTTCGTGGATCGCGACGGAATACTTCGATCGCCCAAAACCAAACCATGTGCCCGAAAAATCCCGAAACGAACTCATACCACGGAAGCTGAAAAAGCGGCAGCGTGATGCAATGCCCCGCGATATTTATGACGATGCCAATGCGGCGCCCTGAAATAGCGTAATTTTAGGTAATTTCTCGACAGCGAAGTGTGCCTAATTTTAAATTTTGCTATTGTTGCGGAGCATTAAATTTCACGCGTGCCCTTAAAGTTTGCACGGTAAAAAATCAGCAGCGCGGCGGCTAACGCGGCAAAGCCGCAAAATAGCCCTTGGTAGCTTAAATATTCAAGCGCCTTGCCACCTACGGCAGTACCGATGCCGCCTCCGAAAAATATCGCCGTGCCTATGATCCCGGAGGATAGACCTTTGGCGGAGCCGCAACGAAGCGCTGCGCTTGCTAGGACCGACTGCGCGCAAACATAGCCAAATCCCAGCAAAAACGTCCCTACATATGCGGTGGCAGCGAAGCAACTCGCCAAAAGGCACAGCGCCGAAGCGGACGCCAAAAAGCCGAGGGATAGAATTTCTTTTGGCGGCAACTTCTCTTTTAAATATCTAGCAGCGTTTCCCGCCAAAAAGCAAGCGACGCCGTAAAGCATAAGGCAGGCTCCGGCAAAATTTGAGCTCAAGCCCAACTTTTTAAGTAAATAAGCGCCTATGAATGAGTACGCCCCGAGCACAATTACGCCATTACATAAAGCCAAAAAATAGCTTCTCAAAAGCGAAACATCGCCGCGCAAGCTGGCTAGGGATTTTACGAAGCTTTCGCCTCCGCTTTTCGGAGCGTCTTTGAAATTTAGCGTAAATAGTGATACGAAAGATACCGCAGACAGCGCAGAAAAGGCTAAAAATATCTCCCTCCAAGAAAATCTAGCCACTGCCCATCCGCCTAAAGCCGCACTCAGCCCCTGCCCTAAAAATACCGAACCCAGAAATATCGCTACGATTTTTTGTCTATCCTTCTCGTCATATGCATCGCCTATAACGCCGAGGCAGACAGCGATTATACCCGCTGCCACGCATCCCGTGCAAAAGCGAAATAAAACAAGCCACGCTAGACTTTTTGCAGTGGAGCAAAGAAGCGTGAATATCGCCAAAAAGAGCATTAGCAGAATTAAAATTTTACCTCTACCGTAGCGATCGCTAAGATGTCCGTATACCGGCTGAAGTAAGCCATAAGGGATCAGATATGCCGTCAAAACTGCGGAGGCGGCGCTTACCTGCACCCCAAACGTATCTGCGATGCTAGGTAGCAGTAGCGATGCGATCCAGTTATCTGCGGCAGAGATTGTCCCCGAGGCGATGATTAAGGGTAGTAGTCCTTTTTTGTAGCGCATTTTAAATTCCTAAATTTACGTAATTTTAGCCATTATAACTCTTTTGCTAGAAAATTTGGAATTTTAGTAAGCTCAGCGAATATGAGACGACAGGCATGGATCGCTAAGTTCGCAGCTAGAGGGCACAATGCGGCAGGTATAGCGCAACATCGGCATACAATGCGATGCATCTACCTTGAGCAACGCGAGTAGTGAATGAATGACTAGTTTATATTTATAATCCACTTTTTTCGCGCATAAAGACCTATAAGAAATAACGCAAATTTAACAATGCCACGAAGCAGAGCTATAGCATAAGGCAAATAAGGAAAGCTCTAACTTGCAACGCGAACCCTACAATAAAATTCAAAAATTCTTTAAAATTCTACGCGGATTATGATGCCTAAAAATCAACTAAAATTTTAAGTACGCACATCCCCGTAGTGCACGTTTTTTAGCCGCGCAATCTCATCATTTATAACAAGCCGCAATGAACCATTTGTATATAATCTTGTGCCGCTAGGTTAAATTTAATTAGCAGCGGAGCTTTGAAATTTTACGAATGCGGGGATTTCAATGAGCGCTTTAAATTTTAGTCTCGAGAGATGATTTTGATTTCATCCGCGCAAGATCCGCCAAAGTCCGCGCCAAAGGGATCTTGGACCGTGAAATAATGATCTATCGCGCCGCATCCGTGTCCGATCTGCTCACCCCAGCCCAGCGCCCTGCGCACGAAGCCCTTGGCATGGGCAACGGCTGCGGGCAGACTAAGCCCCGCCGCCAGTGCGCACGCGATCGCGCTTGAGAGCGTGCAGCCCGTGCCGTGGGTGTTACGCGTAGAAATTTTAGGCGCGGAAAACTCATGAAATTTGCCGTTTTCGTACAAAATATCGACCGCAAAATTTCTCAAATCCGCATTCTCTCCGCTCGGCTCAAAGCCCGCAACTAGAGACGCTGCGGATAAATTTTGCCCAAAAGAAGGCTCCGCACTCGCCGTTAAATTTCTGCCCCCGCTGGTAAAATTTTCCTCCGCGAAATCCGCGCTCTTCGTCGAACCCGCAGAATTTTCGCGTGCGCCATCTTCGCCCGTCTCACGCCCAAAAGCTTTAAAATTTCGCGCTGTATTCATTTTAGCTGCGCCCGCTTCCGCCGCAATGCAAGTCGCGCTCGCAGCCGTCAGATCGCCGCCTTTAATCAAAATCGCGCCGCCGAAAAACTGCGAAATTTTAACCGCTGCGGCGCGCATATCGGCTAGGCTTAAAATTTTCATTTCCGCTAAGACCTCGGCCTCGCGCACGTTAGGCGTGATGATCTCCGCGGCGGGAGCGAGCTCGTATTTTAGCGCATGCAGCGCGCTTTGTTTCATCAAAACTCCGCCGCTAGTAGCGACCATCACGGGATCTAAGACGACGTTTTTCGCGCCGTGCCTGCTCAGGCTCTTTGCGATAGCCTCGGCAACCCCCTCATTGGAGATCATTCCGATTTTAACGGCGTCCGGAAAGATGTCGCTAAAAATCGCATCGAGCTGCGCCTCTACAAAATGCGGCGGAACGTCCAGCACGCCGAATACGCCGCGCGAATTTTGCGCCGTAAGCGCCGTAATAGCGCTCATAGCAAACATCTTGTGCGCGCTAATCGTCTTGATATCGGCTTGGATGCCGGCACCGCCGCCGCTATCAGAACCCGCGATAGTAAGAATTCTTTTCATAAAAAGCCTTTAAAATTTTAGCGCGATTATATCGAAATTCCGCTATAATTCTGCTCGGTAGATTATTTTACGGGCTAAATTTAAGTTTTCTTTATGTAGTTTTTATTATAATCTACGTTCGTTTCGTAATAACTATTACAAATACAAAATTTTAATCCAATTAGAGGAAATTACATGAAAAAAGTCGCCAGTTTGATTTTCGCAGCGTTTTTAGTTTCGGGCTGCTCCTATTTTGAAAAAAAGGAAGATAAAGGCGCGAAGCAAGGCGGCGAGACGCCTGCGCTGCCGGTAGGCGTATTTACCGCCAAATCCGCCGACGTGCCGATAATTTTAAAATTTAACGGACAGACCGTGAGCGAGCTTGAGATAATGCTAAAGCCGCAGGTTTCGGGTACCATCGAAAAGCAGCTTTTCGAGCCTGGTCGTAGCGTTAAAAAGGGCGACGTGCTCTACGAGATCGACCGCTCGCGCTACCAAGCGGCGTTTGACAGCGCAAACGCTAATCTTCAAAATGCCTCGGCGGACTACAAAAGAGCCAAGGCGCTAAAAGCTAGCAACACGATCTCTCAAAAGGATTTTGATACCGCAAAAGCCGCGTTTATGGTAGCCGAAGCAAATTTTAAAAGTGCAAAGATCGATCTTGACCACTCGCTCGTGACCGCGCCTTTTGACGGCATGGCGGGCGATACGCAAAAGGACGTGGGCGCGTACGTAAACGTGGGCGAGGATCTGGTGCGCCTTAGCAAATTTGATCCGATCGACGTGGAATTCGGCATCGCGGACGTCGATAGACTGGAGCTTGATGCAAATTTAAGAAACGGGCAGTGGAAGCAGCTGGGCCGTCAGGTAAGCATAAATCTCGGCGGCAAGGACTACAATGGCACGCTAAGCTTTATCGATAGCGTCATCAATACAAACACCGCATCAGTCAGCGCCAAGGCTCAAATTCCAAATCCAAGCTTAGAAATTCGCCCGGGGGTTTTTACTAAAGTAAGCGTCGATGGCTTTTATCAGAAAAACGGCTTTAAAATTCCGCAAGTTGCGCTCAAGCAAGATCTTAGCAACACCATAGTCTATGTCGTGCAAGACGGAAAGGTCGCTAAAAAAGTGGTCAAAATCGCAGCTCAAGATACCCGCACTGCGACGATCTCAAGCGGACTGCAAGACGGCGATCAGATCATTTTGGATAATTTTAAAAAGATCAACGTAGGCTCCAAGGTCACTCCCGTACCCGCAAGCACCGATCCTTACGTAGCGGGGCAACCTGAAGCATCTCAGAGCAATGCGGAAAGCGGGAAATAATGTTTTCTAAATTTTTCATCAACCGCCCCGTTTTTGCCTGCGTCGTTTCGATAATCATCGTAATCGCGGGCGTTTTGGCTCTTAAAAATTCCTCCGTCGAGGAGTATCCGCAACTCACGCCGCCGCAAATCGTCGTTAGCGCTACATATAGCGGCGCGGACGCGCAAACGATCGCCGACGTCGTCGCAGCCCCTCTTGAAAATGCGATCAATGGCGTTGAAAATATGATCTATATGGAAAGCTCAGCAAGCTCCTCCGGCGACATTCGTATCAACGTATATTTTCAAATCGGCACAAATCCAGCAGATGCGAAAGTTAATGTAAACAACCGCGTCACGCCAGCTCTTACGCTACTTCCCGACGAAGTGCGCCGCTATGGCGTAACCGTTACCGAGCGTAGCAGTACGATGCTCGAAGTGCTTGCGTTTTACGATCCTAGCGAGCAGATGGATGTCGTAGAGATGCAAAACTACGTAGCTATCAACGTCGTAGATGAGCTAAAGCGCGTGCCGGGCGTGGGCGAAGCTCAAGCGCTGGGTACGAAAGACTATGCTATGAGGATTTGGGTTAAGCCTGAGCTACTTAAGAAATTTAACGTTACAACTGCCGAGATAATCGCCGCAATAAGCGAGCAAAACAGCCAATACGCCGCGGGTAAGATGGGCGAGCAGCCGATGAACTTAGGCAATCCCTACGTATATGCGATCAAGCCTGAGGGTCGTTTAAAAACCGTCGAAGAGTTTGAAAATATCATCATACGCGCGCAAAAAGATGGGAATTTCTTGCGCGTAAAAGATGTCGCCGATGTCAAACTTGGCGGCGCAAGCTACAATATCTCGGCGAAATTTAACGGTAAAGAGATGGTGCCTGTGCTTATCTTTATGCAAAGTGGCGCCAACGCCCTAGCCGTAGTTGAAGCGGTAAATAAGCGCATAGACGAGCTTAAACCAAATTTCCCAGGCGAGCTGACCTACGACGTCGCCTACGATACGACTAGCTTCGTAAAAGTATCGATCGAAGAGGTCATTCATACTTTCATTGAAGCGTTAATCCTCGTCATCGTAGTTATGTATATGTTCTTAGGCAACCTTAGAGCGACGATCATTCCGACGCTTGCCGCGCCCGTATCGATCTGCGGCGCGTTTATCGGAATTTACGCCTTCGGATTTTCAATAAATTTAATCACTCTTTTCGCGCTTATTTTAGCTATCGGCATCGTCGTGGACGACGCCATTATTGTGATCGAAAACGTAGAGAGAATTTTGCACGAGGAGCCGGATCTTAGCGTCAAAGAGGCTACCACAAAAGCGATGGGCGAGATCGTAGCGCCCGTCATCTCCATCGTGCTCGTGCTTTCGGCGGTTTTCGTGCCGGTTGCGTTTATGGAGGGCTTTACGGGGGTTATGCAGAGGCAATTTGCTTTAACGCTCGTGGCTTCGGTATGTTTTTCAGGCTTCGTAGCCCTTACACTAACGCCCGCACTTTGCGCTCTAATATTGCAAAAAAAGGAATCTGAGCCGTTTTTCTTCGTAAGATGGTTTAATAATCTTTTTAGCATCTCAACTAAAATTTACGCCGCAGGCGTCGGCATGGTTTTGCGCCATGTGCTAATCAGCCTCGTTTTTGTAGGCATCATCATCTATGCGATGGTGAAACTTCTTGTGCTCACTCCTAGCGGTCTGGTGCCTAACGAGGACAAAGGCTCGATTATGGCGATGACTACGCTTCCCTCGGCATCTACTCTACCTAGGACGGAAGCCGATCAGGATTTCATCGCAAGTATCGCTAAAAAGTATCCAAACGTAAAAGATATAACCCAAATCACGGGATACGATATGCTAGCCGGAGCGCTTAGAGAAAATGCGGGAGCTTTTTTTATGAAGCTAAAAGACTGGAAAGATCGCCCGGGTGATGAAAATTCCAACTTCGCCTTAGCCGCCGCGCTAAACGGGCAGCTCTACGGCGCGGATCGCAACTCGATGACCTACGTCGTCACGCCGCCGCCTATTATGGGGCTTTCGCTTACGGGCGGATTTGAGCTCTACGCGCAAAGCACGACGGGCAAGAGCTACGATGAAATTCGCGCCGATATGGATCGCGTAACCGCCAAAGCTAACCAACATCCCGCTTTAAAACTCGTGCGAACGACGCTGGATACCGATTTCCCGCAGTATAAGCTCTATCTCGATAAAGAGAAGATAAAGATGCTAGGCGTCAGCATAGCCGACATTTTCACCGTGCTAAATTCCACCATCGGGCAGTATTACATCAACGACTTTAACCTTATGGGGCGCACGTTCAAGGTCTATATCCGCGCTACGCAAAACTATAGAGACGATCCTAACGATCTAAAATCGCTCTACGTCCGCAGCGCTAGTGGCGATCTGATACCGTTAAATTCTTTAGTGAGACTTGAGCGCTCGCTGGGTCCTGATTCCGTTAATAGATTTAACGCCTTCCCAGCAGCGCAGATTATGGGCGAGCCAAATACGGGTTATACCTCGGGTCAGGCGATTGCAGCGATCCAAGAGGTTATAAAAGAGGAGCTTCCTAGCGGATATTCTATCGGCTGGGCGGGCTCCGCGTATCAAGAGGTCAGCGAGACCGGCAAAGGCTCGCAGGCGTTTGTATTTGGAATGATCTTCGTGTTTTTGATCCTGGCGGCTCAATACGAAAGGTGGCTCATGCCGCTTGCCGTA
Organism: uncultured Campylobacter sp.; assembly: GCF_938017615.1. Classification (GTDB taxonomy): domain Bacteria; phylum Campylobacterota; class Campylobacteria; order Campylobacterales; family Campylobacteraceae; genus Campylobacter_B. The sequence goes on from NZ_CALIJA010000136.1 coordinate 16,043, forward strand.
CTTACCGCCGTGCCGTTTTCGGTATTCGGCGCGCTCGTGTTTACATATTTCCGCGGGCTGAATAACGACATATATTTTCAGATCGGACTTTTGCTTCTAATCGGTCTGGCGGCGAAAAACGCGATTTTGATCGTAGAATTTGCGATGAACGAGCACCTAAACAACCACCGCTCGATCGCAGAAGCTGCCGTAGAGGCCGCCAAGATGAGGTTCCGCCCTATCGTGATGACGAGCCTTGCGTTCGGCCTCGGCGTGCTTCCGATGGTTATCGCTACCGGCGCAGGCGCTGCTAGCCGCCATGCGCTAGGAACCGGCGTCGTAGGCGGAATGCTCGCGGCATCTACAATCGCGATCTTTTTCGTGCCGCTGTTTTTCTACCTGCTCGAAAGCTTCAACGCTTGGCTTGATAGACGCGGCAAAAAAGTCCAAACTAACGAGGTGAACGATGAAAATAAATAATACTCTTTTAAGCGCCTTGACGCTTGGAATTTTACTCTGCGGTTGCAACTTCAAGCCCGTTACGCCGCAAAAACAGATCGGCTTTAAGGCGGATTACGCGAGCACGAACGTTAGCACGCAGTGGTGGAAAAGCTTTAACGATCCGCAGCTAGACGCCCTGATCCAAAGCGCGCTGGAGCAAAATTCCGACCTGCAAACCGCGCTGAATAACGTCGAGTACGCGCGGGTAAATTTAGGGCTAAACAAGCTTGAGTACCTGCCGAATGTAAATTTAAGCGGCAGCGCGGTGCGCCAAAATAATTTCGGCAACCAGCCCGACCGCAACTCCCACGGCGTGTGTCAGATCGGCGCCGTGCTAAGCTACGAGATCGATTTTTGGGGGCGCGTGCGCAACAGCGTAGATTCGGCGCGATCGAAATTTAATGCGACGAAATACGACTACGAAACCGCCAAAAACACGATTACTAGCACGGTTGCGACGACCTATTTTACGCTACTAGCGTTAAAGCAGCAGGAGAAAATTTTAAAAGATAGTCTAAAAAGCTATCAGGATACGCAAAACTACCGCAAAAAGCAGCTCGATGCGGGCGCGGTTAGCGAGATCGTATTTTATCAAGCCAAAGCTGCGGTCCAAAGCGCCGAGGCGAGCCTCATAAGCGTGCAAAATCAGCTCTCCGCAGCTCAAACTTCGCTAAATATCCTAACGGGCAAGAGCTACGATGAAATTTTACGCGGCGCTCCGCAGACCGCCGCGAAAATGCCTAGCGCTCCGCAAATTCCAAGCGGAATCCCAAGCGACGTGATCCTGCACCGCCCCGACGTCGCAAGCTCGCTCGAAAATCTGCGTGCAAGCAACTTCTTAGTGGGCATCGCCAAGGCAGGCTACTTCCCTACTTTCTCGCTTACGGGCTCGGCGGGATACGCAAGCGGCGAGTTTGACAGGCTGTTTACCGCAAACGCGAGTACGTGGAGTATCGGCGGCTCGCTCGTAGGGCCGTTGCTTGACTTCGACCGCCAGAAAAGGCGCGTAGAGCTTGCAAATTTAGAGCAAAACGCGAGCTTCATCGCATACGACAAGGCGCTTAAAACCGCTTTCGGCGACGTTCGCGACGCGCTGATAGGAGTGCAAAACGCCAAACTAAGACAGGCAAGCCTCGCCGATCTCGTCGCTTCGCAAAGCAAAATTTATTCAAACGCCTCAAGCAGGTATCAGGCGGGCTACAGCGACCATCTGGAGTTTTTGGATTCACAGCGAAACCTGCTTAGCGCGCAGCTAAATAAAGTGCAGGCAGATCTTGACGTGCTAAGCGCGACGGTAAACGCCTACAAGGCGCTCGGCGGCGGCTTTAGCATCGAGGATAGCGAAATAAAGGCGCTTCTAGGCGCGGAGAAGGACGTGCAGCCCGATATGTCCGCCTTCCCGAAAGATAGAATTTTTAATTAGCTTTAAATTTACGGGCAGCGCGAAATTTTAAAATATCCGTAAATTTAAAGCGCAGCTCGGCTTTTACGGCGCAAGCGGATGTATGAAAGAAAAATCTGCTTGCGCTTTTAAAATTTAGCCCTGCGGCGGGCGGCAAGTCCAAATTTAAAAGATAATCTAAATTTTAAAATAGCCGCAGCAAGGTAAAATCGTCGCTCGGCTAGGAAGCGTAAGGCAGCCGGGCTTAGTGGAGCGGCAGAATTCCAAGCGCCGCGGTAAAATTTTTAAGCAGCACGGCGAAATTCCAAGCAGCGCGATAAAATTCCAAGCGTCGCGTTTTAAATTTATAAGGCGAGCGGTTACGCGCCGAAAAGGAATTTGGCAAAATTTTAGATTTTCGCTATAATCGCGACTTTTAATTTAGATGGGTGTCCGAGCGGTTGAAGGAGCACGCCTGGAACGCGTGTAAAGTGCAAGCTTTCGAGGGTTCGAATCCCTTCCCATCTGCCACTACTTCGAAATTTCATCCCCGCAAAACTCTAAAATTTCGCTTCCCATTCGGCGTAAATTTTATAAATTTAAAGCCCAAATTCCACCCTCGCCGTAAATTTAACGATCAAAGACAAAATTTCCTCCGCCGAAATCAAACCCAAAGCCGCCTAAATTTTATCTCTGCGCCCGCTATTTACCGATATTGCGCTAAAATTACTTTTAAATTTTACTTTGAAGGAGAGAAAATGAGTAAAGAAAAAAGTTGCGCCTGTGCGCACGCAAAATCCCAAAACGTAACCGACGCGCCCGGCAACAACACCGTATTTATGATCTGGCGCTTTAACGCAGACAAAACCGCCTGCAAAAAGGCTTTCGAGGGCCTTTGCGCTCTGGTGATAAATTTAAACAAAACCGCCGTTACGAGATTCGGCGCGGCTAGCGAAACAAGCTGCGTGCTGGGCGTGGGCTTTGAAGCATGGAAAATGCTAGACCTGCCGAAGCCTTTGCCGAAGGAGCTAAAAAATTTCGAAGAGATTAGGGGCAATAAACACGCTGCGCCCGCTACTGGAGGCGATATCCATATCCACATCAGAGCGGCGAATCAAGCCGTTTGCTACGATATGGCAAGCGAGATCAGAGCCGCGCTAAAGGACGTCGCGACGTGCGAGGAGGAGATCTGCGGCTTTAAATACTACGACGGGCGCGCTATCATCGGCTTTGTGGACGGCACCGAAAACCCGCAAGGCGCAGATCGCGACTTTTTTGCCAAGGTAGGCGACGAGGATGCCGCATACAAGGGCGGCAGCTATCTTTTCGTACAAAAATATATCCACGATATGAGCGCGTGGAACGCCGCGGGCGTAGCTGAGCAGGAGCGCGTCATCGGGCGTAGCAAACAAAACGACATCGAGATGAGCGAGGAGATAAAGCCCAGCAACTCGCACTCCGCTGCCGCTAATGTCGGCGACGATAAAAAGGTCGTGCGCGGCAATATGCCGTTTATGCAGGGCGGCGAGACGGGAACCTACTTCATCGCCTACGCAAGCACCTTTAGCACGCTGGAGTTGATGCTTGAGAGCATGTTTATCGGCCGCCCGCGAGGCAACTACGACCGCCTGCTTGACTTCAGCACTGCAAAGACGGGCGCGCTCTTTTTCGCTCCGACCTTCGATATGCTCGAGGCTTATGATGCGGGCTAAATTTAAATCACTTTAAATTTAAAGGCGCGCGATGTTTTGCGATCTAAGCCCGTATCAAAGCAGGCGCTGCAAAGAGATCATAGAGGGCAAAGTCGAAAATAATGAAAACGTCAGGGGTCTGATAGAGTTCATAGACGCTAAATTTAAAACTCGAGCGATCAGCGCGTTTTACGGCGCGGGCAGGGACTCGGCGTGGCTTAAGATCGTGCTTCGCTTCGATAAAGATGCCGCAAAAATCACCGATAAAAAGTGCATCGAGCGCTACCTCGCCCGCACGCCGCTTTTCGAGAAACTAAACGGACTTAAGAGCTTTTATATCTCGGTCGAGTCCTTCGAGTCGCAGATCCGCACCGATCTGATCCAAGGCGCCGTAGAGGAGCTGCTGCGAAACCGAAGCGAGCTTTTAACGCCGCTTAAAATTTGGTATATCGCAGCGGTGTCCGACGCGCCCGTAGTTTTTTATTTCACGAGGCAGGACGCGGCGCGCCGCGAAGGGGGCGGAAAGATAGAACGGCTGATAAGAAATTTTATAGAGAAAGCGCAGGACGCCAAATATCTGAGCCACATGGAATTTAAGCTGTTTTTTGACAGCAAGGAGTCCGTGGATCTTGAGTACGGCGGAAATTTGTTCTATTATTTCAAATGAAATTTAGCTAAGGAGCGAAAATGGATGCGAAGCTTTACAGAAGGTAACGCAGCTCTCGCGAGGGCTTGAGGAGGGCGGCGTGCAGAGCCTAAAAGCAGCACTAGAGGGCGACGGCGACGAGGTTAGCAAGACGCGAGCTCGCGTGATCTTAGGCGAATACTACGTGATGAAAGGGGATTTCGCGCAAGCTAGGGAGTATCTAGGGCCCGTGGCGCAAGACACCGAGCGACTGCGAGATCAATACGACGACCTGCTGGACGATGAAATTTGCAGAGCCGATATGCTTTTGGATATGATTGAGCGCTTCGGGTTTTTGGCGGAGTAAAACGGCTCGCGATATATGGCGGCACAATAAGCGTCGCGGCGGCGATAAAATTTTAAGATCGGAGCGAAATGTCAGACTACTCATTTGAAACTATAGAGAAAATGCTGCTAAAATGTGTAGCCGAGGGCGGCGAGCCCGAGCTTAGTTTCCGTCTGCGCGGCGCAGAGTATATGATCATCGCCTACGCCGATCGCTGCTCGTTTCAAAGATGTGCGAACGAAGCTGGCGCAAATGCGAGCGGCGAGCGGTATTTCGCCACGCTGCGGGAGCTCTACGCCGCGCCGCAGATAGACGGACTCTCGTTAAAAGAGCTCTGGAGCGAGGCAGATGAGTTTTGCTGCTTTGATTTTGAACTATAAGACTTCGAAATTTTATGCGACGGTGCAGTAAGCGTGCGCGGTACCGATACACGGCGTTGATAAATTTGAACGAAATAAAATTTTGAAAGGACGCAGACGGGCTCTGCCTGGGATTGCATCGCTAAGGCGTGCGACGAGGTCGGCAAATTTAGCGCCGCAAAACGCCCGAGCCGCTAGCGGTAAAATTTAAAATAAGAGCAAAAATTTAATGAAAAATTTTAACGATGAGCCGCAAGAATCGCAATCCGAACAAAATAACGCCGAGCGCCGAAATCCGCCGCAATTTGATAATAAACTCTTTGTCGTCAAAGACTACAACATAATAGTATTCTTTATTTATAACCTATTCTTCGCCCCCTTGGCGGTACCGGTGTTTCTATACATAGGGGATATTTTCCCATACTATACGCCGTTTGTTTTCGTAGCATTCGCCGTCATATCGTATCTAAACAGCGCCCATACGCGCCTTGTGCATTTGACGAACAGGAGTATCAACTACGTAAATAAAGGCAAAATCACGAAATCTATAAAATTTGATGAGATATCGCTCATAAAGCTCACTGCCACGCCGCTATTCGGACATATCGTGCCCGCTAGAAATTCCGTAGGTATTGTGTTTTCGTTCATCGTGATAGCCGTTGCGTTTGCCGGATTTTTACAAAGCCTTAGGGGATTTATAATTTTTATTATGAGCGCGGTGGGATTGATTTTGCCGTTTTTCGCCTCTAAGCTGATTTTTTCAAAGATCACGGAGGGGAAATTTAGCTTCCGCGTGATCGATACTTTGATCATCTATGACGGCAAGGGCGGATTTATCAGTTTTATGATGAGCGCGGCGGATTTTGAAAGGGTTTGCCGCTACATGCTGAAAGAGCGGCGGATCAGCCCGTCAAAATTTCAAAAGCAGTTTGTGATATTTCAATGAAACGGGCGTTGCGGTCAATATCATCGCCGAAGTTTGCCCGCGCACGCCGCAAAGTTCGATGGAATTTCGCGGCAGCTCGCACCACTTCGCGCCTTGAAATTTACCGCGACCGCTTTAAATTTTAAGGCGAGGGGTTTGAATTTCAGTTCGAAACGACGCGCCGAGCGAATAAATTTCATTTAGCGAGCGGGTCTGTGGCGATTTAAAATCGGACGCTTTTGGGTCATGACCGCGCCCCGCCGAACTAGGTAAATTCCATATCCAAAGCGTTCGGCGGCTCAAGGCTTGCGTTTAATTTAATCCACAATTACAAGCCGAATTTCAATCTGTCCAATTTAAATATCCGCGCAGACTGCGTGCATCGCGGCTCCATCGTTTGCCACGGCGTAGAGGCGCCCGCCGCTAGCGAGCATGATCTGATCCGAGCCGAATTGAAACTCGCCGAATTCCACCTCTTTTAAGATCGAGCCGTCGTCCGCGCTAATCAAAACGGGCTTATTACGGCGATCTGCGAGTAAAATTTTATCATCAAACCACGCAAAATGCTCGGTTCCGCTGGTGTCAAACTTAAAGATCACTTCGCCGCTTGCTGCGTCTACGGCGTATAGGTGCCCGCCCTTGCCCGCGGTGCCGAAATACAGCGTCTTGCATCCCTGCCGCTTACCTTGCGCATCAAAATGCACTGCTCCGCCGCGCAGGCAAACGGGCGTATATAGATACGCTCCTAACTTCAGCCGCCAAAGAATTTTACCTTTTGCGGCCGCTTTTTTGCGGGTTTGCTTGCCGCCGTTTGAAATTTTATCTTTTGCCTCGCTTGTTTCATCGCACGGATCGCTTTTGCTTTCTTTGCAAACAGCCGCCGCGCCGTCATTTTCGGAGGAATTTTTTAAATTTTCGCCCGCCAAGCCGCTAGAATTTAGCGTGCCGCCTAAAACAGCCGCCGCACCGTTTAAATTTGACCCACCTTGCGAAGCTCTGCACTCCATCATAAAGGGTGAACTCATCCGCACGGCAAAGCCGTCAAACTCGTAGGTTCGCGCATCGTTGTAGATCTGCTTCACGGGTGCAGGAGCGTCGCCAAGCTCGGCCATTTCGCCATCTTGTATTTTGATGAGTTTTGCGGGCGAATCGACGAAGCCCTCAGTATCTCGTATTTAGCACGAAGTGACCGTCCTGCGGGTAACAAAGCGCGGAGGCGGCGAAGAAAATTTCGCGCTGTTCGTAGGCGAGCACCGATCTTTTGTGCTCGCTAAAATCGCGTGAAAACGTATCTAGTAGCACGTAGCTGGGCGTTAGCTTTGCGGCGATATTTTGTTCGCTAGGAGCCGCGAAAGCAAAATGAACGAAGGCTATCCGCTCGCCCATCTCGTAAATGCCCGTCACGCCGTGTCCGCGAAACTCCACGCCCTGCATCGCAAGAGGATATGATTTTAGCATTTGCGGCTCCTTAAAATTTGAAGCGATTATAGCTTAAATTTGGGCGCGAATTTAAAATTTTGTATGCACGTTGAAATTTTACGGCGCGCGCCATGGAATTTTAAATTTCGCGGAGCTTCCAAAATTTTACGCCCGGTACAATGAATGCTACGTCTTAAAAACTCATAACTAAATTTCGTTGCTAGATTTTCCATTCACTTTTATACCAGACGAACGCTCAAAGCTTAATGCCATTATATTATTTCACCATTGTGCACTACTTTGATTCGGACTGATCAATTAGGCCACTATCGAAATTCTAGCTTTTTCGCTACGTATCTTTCTAGCATTCGTTTACGAATATGCTATTCTAGCTGCCTATTTACGCCCCATATCGTGAAGTAGAGTTTAAACGCAAAGAGCATTAAATGAAAATTAGTATAAATAAAATGTGAATTTTTTGAAGTTAAAAGGGAATTTCGGGTTAGATAAAATGGCCGGGAGATAGGGATTCGAACCCCAGGAGGCTTTCACCTCAACGGTTTTCAAGACCGCCGCTTTCGACCGCTCAGCCATCTCCCGATTAAGGGCGGGTAAACCCCGCCAAAAGTTCGCGCAGGTTGGGACCTGCGCATGGAATTTATTCGGTTTTTTCTCCGACCCACTCGGCGCCGTTGTGAACCTTTTCTTTGGTCCATTGAGCCGCGTTGTGCGAATCCTCTTTTACGCCGTGCCAAGTATTAGAGCACCCGCTAAAAACCATCAATGCCAAAAGAGCCGCTAGTATGTATCTCATAATAACTCCTTTTTAGGATCTGGAGGCGACACCCGGATTCGAACCGGGGATCAAAGCTTTGCAGGCTCATGCCTTACCACTTGGCTATGTCGCCACGCCGGCTTATTAGGTGGTGCCCGGAGCCGGACTTGAACCGGCACGGAAAAAATTCCGAGGGATTTTAAGTCCCTTGCGTCTACCGATTCCGCCATCCGGGCACGTTTAATACAAAAACAGAATGTAAAATGGAGCGGGAAACGAGAGTCGAACTCGCGACATCAACCATGGCAAGGTTGCGCT
>NZ_CALIJA010000137.1 GCF_938017615.1 uncultured Campylobacter sp.
TCGTTGAGGCGGCTCGTAAAGCGATTTACTCACCACTTCTTGAAACAACCATTGATGGAGCTGAAGATGTCATTGTCAAACTATAGCCTGAAGCGGGGCGAGCTTTTGGTTCTAAGCGGTATAAACAAAGATGTAGCTTATTCAAAGCGCAACGGCGTGCCGCTACTCAAAGACATACCTATTTTAAAGTATCTTTTCTCTATCGAGCAGAATTATAAAAGTACTAGCATTACTACCCTTACGATCGAGGTAAATTAAGATGAGCATGAGAACATACGGCTTATTATTCGGACGACGGCCGCAGAGAAAAGCAAGCGACGAGGCACGAGGAGCGCGCTTTTCTCTGCTCCCTTGTCAATTTAATAAAAATCTGTTACATTTAAACAAAGCTTAAAGATGTTTGGACTAAATGAAACAGATTTAAAGCTTACGAAGCTCAAAATTGACAGACAACGAAAATTTTTGCAGGATTATAAATTTGTAAATTCTTTCGGCGAAGAAAAAAGCCTGCTTTCGGTCTCAAAGTCTGCAAATTTTTCAAGCACCTATTACGCCGAGGTAGCCAATAGGACAAATACTATACATATGCTTTCTGTAAAGCACGAGCTGGTGCCCGTGTTTCTAACCATTACCTTAAACGGCTGCTTTCGTAAGGCGCTAGTAGGAAATTTTGCTACTTTTACTACCAAGGACATTAGATCGCTTCCGATCGAGCAGAAGCAAAAGCTTAATGAGGGCGCTCCCTTTAATATAAGGGATTTAGCCAGCATTTTAAATTATAATTTTCATAAATTTACTATGCGGTTTAGGCGTATTTACAAAGGCGAGGTATTTCAGTATATCCGCACCTTTGAGCCGCATAAGAAGGATGGCGTGCCGCATATTCATGCTTTGATATATGCTCCAAGGCATACTATTCCCTATCTATTGAAAATTTACAAAGACGTATTTTATGCCCCGCAAAATCTAAGAAATGAGCGTTTAACTGCGGCTCAAATAGCAAATGGCGAGATTAACGGCTTTCAAACCTCTATAAACAACGCCACGGGCTATGTAATGAAATATATCACTAAGACTTTTATAAATTTCAACGAAACGGATGATATTAATGAAGTTCAAGCGTGGTTTATTAAGCATAAAATTCGCAGGTTCTTATCCTCGCAAAACCCAATTCCGCTTTGGGTATATCGCAAGATAAATTTCATTAAAAGCCTGCGTGATCTAGGTAACCTCAATATTCTAAAAGACTTCGATAATACGCTTATAGAGTGGGATTATAAGAGCCAAAGCATATTTATGTCTATTCCATATACTTCAGAGGAGCTTATATACGAGGACGGACACCTGCTTTATTATGTCCGCGGTAGGCTCATGCACGAATATGTTAAAAATATCAATCCAGTTCAAAGCATCGGTAAAATCCAGTCTCACGAGTTTAAATCTATTAGGGAGGCTTACAATAGCGGTGTCGAGCCCGTAATTTATAAGCCAAGCAAGATATTCCGCACCGCTTGGAAAGATATGAGCAATGAAAGGCTTAAACTCTACTGGCGCGATAATTGCAAAGAAATGACCGATGACATTTTAAGTGTTCAAGATTATGCTATGCTTGAGAATGAGATGATTGAGCGTGGATTTCTACAACGCTATAAAAATCATATCAGATATTTTACAGAACACGCTTTAGAGGATATCAGGGAGCTGGAATTTAAGTATTCCAATAACGGCGTTATGCCGTATCCGTTTTAAAAGGCTTTACGATGTTGCTTAATGAGCTTTTTAATGACTATATAGAATTTTACGAGCTGATACTCCGTAAGCATACTTTAGAAAGCGATATATCGACTTATAAGAAGCATATAGCTTCAAGCTTAGGCGAAAAAGACGTAAGCGATATAAGCTTTTTAGATATTCAAAGGCTCTGTAATAACTTAATCAAAGCTGATTATAAAATCAAGACCGTTAAGAATATCCTTGCGAAGCTTCACGTAATCTTTAAATTCGCTCAAAAGCTTGAGCTTATAGCTAAAAATCCTTGTGATTTTGTCGAGTTGCCTAAATTTGACAATAAACGATACTTTGATTATCCGCTATCCGTCCAAAGGCAATTTATAAAAGCTATATGCGAAAATGAAGCTCATGGTGCCGATATATTCTTTTTTCTACTTCATGGCAGGCGTAAAAATGAAGTCTTAAGCTTGCGTTGGAGCGATGTAAATTTAAAGACTAAAACCTACGTTATACCTTTTCAAATCAATAAAGCCAAGCGCGACATGGTCTATTCTATGAGTGACGAGCTTTATAAAAGGTTATTGAAACGCTATATATCCGCAAAACAGAATAATCAACTAAATAGCTACGTCTTTATCAATCCTGCTACTAAAACAAAATTTGTCGATCTGCGCAGAAGTTGGAATTCTTTGCTTAAGCGAAACAATCTACCTAAAATAAGGCTTCACGATATAAGGCATCTTATCGGTACTTACTGCATAAATTATCTTAAGCTTCCGATCGAGCAGGTGAGTTTTACTTTGGGTAATACAAATATTATTACTACACAAAAATATATTACGGCAAATATAAAACAATCGAAAAATACTATCGAAAATTTGATGGTTTCTGTTTTAGAAAAATAAGAATATTTTAAGATTTTATCAAATGCCCTTATAATGGGTGTTTGGTTGCAGAGGGTGGATTTGAACCACCGACCTTCGGGTTATGAGCCCGACGAGCTACCACTGCTCTACTCTGCGATACAAAAAGCGCGAATAAATTTTAAAATAGCATTCGCGATTGGATGGGGTAGGAGGATTCGAACCTCCGAATGATTGGACCAAAACCAATTGCCTTGCCGCTTGGCTATACCCCATCAAAAAAGGACTTTAATTATACAAAAACTTTAACCAAAAGTCAAGATTAGTCTTAAGCTCTATTAGCGGATTAATGAAAATCAGCAAGACTCAACGAATAAATTATATTTATATAAACAAAA
>NZ_CALIJA010000138.1 GCF_938017615.1 uncultured Campylobacter sp.
AGCCGAGAAGTTAAACCGATAAATTTTAAAATTTTGCGTAGTAAAATTTCTGAAACTTTAGGCGAGCGAAGCAATGCGAAGGAAGCGCGGGGCGCTTCCTAGTCTTCGCGAGAAATAGTGAAGCTCCCCGTCGCAAGGACGAGCTGTGCTCGTCCGCGAAGTTAGGATCAAAACGGATACGTCAAGCAACACACCCTGCCGACCTTTTCGTTGTAGCTGACGTCGAGCTTCAGATCGTATAGCTTGCTTAAAATTTCGCTCTTTATGATCTGCTCCGCCTTGCCGTATGCGACCTCGCCGCCGCCTTTTACGAGCGCGACGTATCCGCCTAAAAGCAGAGCAAAGTCGGGATTGTGCGTGGCCAAAACGACGGTGTAGCCGTTTTTGAGAAGCTCTTTTGTGGCGCGGAGGAATTTGTATTGGTTGGCAAAGTCTAACGCTGAGGTGGGCTCGTCGAAGATCACGATCTTAGGCTCGCTGCAAAGGGCGCGCGCGATGGACGCCATCTGCCTCTGACCGCCGCTTAGGCGCGTGATGATCTTGTCTTTTAGGTGCCAAATTTCAAGCATTTTCATGTAGCGCTGCGCAAGCCTGTAGTCGTTTTCGCTCGGCTGCGAAAAGATCCCGATATGCGCCGTGCGCCCCATCAGGACATATTCGAAGACGCTGTAGTCGTACTCGCAGACCTCGCTTTGCGAGACGTAGCCGATGATCTCGGCGCGCCCTTTGGCGCCAAGGCTCGCCATATCCTTGCCGTCTATTGAAATTTTGCCGCGCAGGGGCTCAAGCGTGCCGCTAATTAAATTTAAAAGCGTCGATTTACCTGCGCCGTTTTGCCCCAAAATCGTCAGCATCGCGCCCGCTTCGAGGTTGAAATTCACGTCGCGCAGCGTTAGAGGGGCGGATTTTACGTAGCCGAAGTCTAAGCTCTCAACCCTAACCATTTAGCTTCCTTTTGTTTTTAAGCAGGATGAATATAAAAAATAGCGTGCCGATAAAGCCCGTAAGCACGCCTAGCGGGATCTCGCTTTGATTTATGCTGCGCGCTACGTCGTCTACGATGAGCACGAAGATCGCGCTTAAAAATATGCTCGCGGGGATTGCTTTGGTGTTGCTCACGCCCACGATCATGCGCGTTAGATGCGGCATCAAAAGCCCCACCCACGCGACTATGCCGCTGATACACACGCTGCTTGCGGTTAGCAGCGTCGCACAGACGATGATGATGCCCCGCTCCAGCACGACGTTTACGCCGAGCTTCGCCGCGGTCGCATCGCCCATAGATAGGACGTTTATGCGGTAGCTCATCAGCACCAAGATAGCGATACAAACCCCCATCACCGGCGCTATCATCGCTAGCACGGAGGGGTCGACCTTCGCGAGGCTTCCTAGCTGCCAATACACGATGTCTGCAAGCTTCGTCTCGGGATCTGCCATAAATTTTAAAAATCCGATCAGCGCGCCCATCAGACCGCTTACGATGATGCCGGCAAGCACGAGCATTATGGTGGCGCTCGAACGAAGCGCGCGCGTGATCAGAAGCGTAATGCAAACCGCCGTAAGCCCGAAAACGAAGGCGAAAAGCTGGATCAAAAGGATATTTAGATCAAGCAGGATCGCGATCGCCGCGCCCACGCAAGCCCCGGCGCTCACGCCTAAGAGATCGGGCGAGACGAGCTGGTTTTTAAAGACGCCCTGATACGCCGTGCCGCTGATGCCCAGCGCTGCGCCCACGAGCACTGCGGCGATGATACGCGGCAGGCGCACCTGCATAACGACATTGTGGACGTTTTGTGCCACTTCGCCGCCGCTAAGCGCCTTTAGTACCTCGGCGATGCTTAGGCCGAAGCGCCCTATACAAAGCGATATCGCAATCGTCGCAATCGTCGCCAGTATCAGCAGCACGAGCATAAATTTAAAATTTTTCATACCTTCCCTTGCTTTAAATTTTATCTTTTGCCTTAAATTTAATCTTTGAAATCGCCTCGTTGAAATCCGCTTAAAATTTCACTTTCTAGCTCGTAGGCGAAAGGCTTGCGGTAAAATTCCTTCGCGATGGCCCTAAGATCAATATTTCAGAAAAGATCCGGATGAAAATTTTAGCCGCCTGCAAGATTTATAGTGTCGTCTCCATGCCCGTGCGGTCTCGTCCGAAAATGTTTGCGGCGCAGCATAGACGCACTTTTGCTGCACCGCCTCAAGCTGCGAAACGCAGGACTTGACAGCAGAGCCTCCGCCTTGCACGACGTCTTCTGCCGATGATGACGCAAAGACTGCAGCGACTTTGATTTATACATCTAAATCCTTAAACAGATGTGGCATTTTAGCACATATCATATTAAATTTTTATGATTTCGGCTTTCATATACGTGAGCGTATGTGAGCGAATCTAATGGCGTGCAGCTCCGTGCAATAAGGCTTTTAGCAAAATTTAGCTTGCGGATTTCAGATGAACGTCTACGAAATTTACGCCAAGATGGAATTTTAAAATTTCATCTGTTCGCGAAAGATAGACTTGAGCCTGATGGCGGAATTTTGCCGATTTAGCAGCAGACACAGCGCGTAGCGAAATTTTACGTAGGATTTGAAGATTTGATTTAGAATTCCACGAACGGATGCGGCGCGAAAATTTTATCTTTATTCGATCACGGTTTTGCTAGCCACTTAGTTGTAGAATTTTACTACTCGTTTAGCTGCGGGATTTTATTTGCCCGCAAGAGGTTAAATTTTATCATGAAATTTCGCATCGCTTAAAATGCGATGCGAAATGAATCCGTTCGTCGCTACTGCCAGCCTAGAGCTTTACGCTTTAGGCGCATATCGCTTACCATTTTTAGGGCAAGCGCGACCGGATCGGTATCTACGTGCATCACAGAGCCAAGTGCCCGCCTGGTGCCCTCTTTGAAAAAGTGTATGACGTTTGCGGAGCCGTGGATTTGATACTCGACGCAGTGATACGAGTCGATGCCCATTAGACGGAATCCGAGCGAGGCATCGACGCCCTTTTCGTTCGCCCACTCGGGAGAGGTGAAGGCAAGCGGCAGCTCGTAGAGATTTTTGCCTAGCACCCCTGCGATACCTGCGAAAATTCCGCTGGAGCGAGTGTTATCGATACACTCACCCACGTGCCAAACCGGCGGAAGCTCATCTTTTTCTAAAAATGCCCGCAGCGACGCGCCTGCTTTTTTATACGCGCTTTTTTGGCAAAAGCCCAGCTTCATTAGCGGGAACGACGCGCAGCCGTTGGTTAGGATTAGGACGTTATTTTCGATTAAGGTTTGTGCGACATCTATAATAGCGCGCTCATAAGGCACTTTAGGATTGGTGCAGCCGACCATATTTACGATGCCTAAAATTTCACCGCTTTTTAGCGCGTGCGCTAACGGCTCCATGCCGCCGTAGTGTTTATGGACGAATTCTACCGAAAAGCCCACTTCGGCCTCGACTTCGTACGGTGGGATATATACCGGCAGCCCCTTGCGCTTTTCGTGAGATTGCAATGCGCGGTCTAGAATTTTACGCGCTAAATTCCTAGTTTCGGCGATATTGCTGTGGTGATGATCGTAGCCTATATGCTCGGCTCCGGGAAGCCTAGCTGATGAGCTTGTAGTAACGACCTTGGTCTGGAAGCAGTTAGCCACGTCCATGATCGCAGGATAGACATCTTGGACATCGGCGACCCACAGATCAAGCGCTCCCGTACCTATGACGAGTTCGGCAGTTACGGCGTTTGAGAGCGGTACGACGCCCCAGTTGCGATACATTGCCGATAGTCCAGAACAGCACACGCCGTAAAATGCGATCCCCTGCGCGCCTATTGCGCGAGCCTTGTCTTGGTACTCCTTAGAATTTCCAATCTCCACTATTAGGCTTACCAATGTCGGCAGATGTCCGTGCACGGCGATATTGACCCAGCCTTTTTTAAGCGCGCCCATATTGCTTTTGGAAGTTACGCGATCTCCTACGCCAAATAGCGCATCCGTAGCGATATTCGCAGCTACTACGCCGGTGAAGGTAAAAGCAAGCCCACAGCGCAAAAGATGCTGCATCACGCTGCGCCAGTCTCCATCCGTGCCTACACCCGTTCGGTGATATGCCTCAAAGACTTCGTTATACGCACTAATTGGCAAGATATCTAGCTTACGCCATACCTCTTGACGCTCCTTAGGTGCGAGCGCAGTGATGGTTTTATACTCGCCGCTACTTTGCGAAAGATCTGTCAAAAGCGTATCGGCAAGCTCGATCGCTACCTCTTTTAACTCTCTGCCTTCAGTTGGAATTCCAAAGGCTTTGGCGGTATTGATGATTTTGTATTCGCCTATTATGGGCAGATCTAGCTTGCCTTGTGCCGCCCATTTTAGCGACAGTAGAAGCTCTCTGGCGTGCGCGCCGTGTTGAGCTACGCCCGCAGCTACTTGACGCAGTAGGTTGCGCGATACGATGAGATCGGCGTCCGCACCGCAAGTGCCGCGATCGGCCTTTTTAGTAATTTTGCAAGGTCCCATATTGCAGATCTTACAGCATACTCCGGTAAGCCCATAGCTACACATAGGCATCTGTTTGTCGAAACGATCAAACGCCGTATCTACGCCGATCTGCTCCATCCTAAGCATCATTTCGCGCACGGCGGGATCAGGGGTTTTCTCAAGTACTTCTTGCTTTGTAGGGAAGGTCTTTTTGTATTCAAGCACCGCCTTCATATAATCCGCCGTAAATTCCGCCTCGTGAAAATGCTCGAAAAGATTGCCCTGCGCGTCTTTATGTGTGTGCGGACTAGCCTCTGCGGGCACTAAAACTTTTGGGATGCCGTGTTCGTCAAATCCGATAATCGCGCGATGAGAGTGGGGTTTGTGATCATGGCAATGTTCGTCGTGCTCGTATGAGCAGGCGGCGGAATCCTCGTCGCGCTGCTCATACGAATACGCCGCAGAATTTGCGCCGTATTCGTGCAAATAAGCTGCGAGGTTTTCTTCTTGATCGTGTGGGTGGGTCGCAAGATCTTCGTCGTGTAGATGCGAGTGGATTGCGGAGCTATCGCTATGCTTGTGTGAATAAGAGATGTGGTCTTTGCTGCTTGGGCTCTTCGCAGGATTTGAGATGGAATTTATCAAAGAATCAGCTATGGAATTTATCGTAGAGCCTATCGCGGAATTTTGGGCGTTGCTTGCGCCTTGAGTGCTTGAGCGCGCCGCAAAGTTCGTGCCTGAAGCAGAGCTTGCGCTATCATCGTAGCCAGACGCGGAATTTCTGGCTTCGCAGTCGCACTCGTCGCAGGAATTCTCACCTGCGGCGCGATTTTTAGAAATTTTGTTGCAAGTAAGCGAGGCGGAAGTCGTAGAATTTGCAGCGGAATTTTGAGTGATATTTGCGCTTTTATCAAAAACGGACGCGGCGGAGCTTTTGGCTGCGTCTGCGGCGGAATTTTCTCCCGTATTCGCAGCGGAATTTTCATCCGTAGCAGCCTTCTTGCGTGAGCCTTTTTGTTTTGCGATTTTGTCGTTTGCCATGACGTCTCCTTAAAATTTATTTTAAAAATAAGTGAGAATGTAGAGCTCAATAAATATACTGAAAAACTACACTATTTAATTCTTATAGATAAAATTTAACGTGATTGTATTTT
>NZ_CALIJA010000139.1 GCF_938017615.1 uncultured Campylobacter sp.
TTTTAAAGGATACAAAATGGCGACAAAAGAAATGATCGAGGTTATGCAAGCTTACGAGAAAGGCGAAGAGATAGAGATGCGTCTCGCAGACTGCGAAGATGATAGGTGGGCGCCTACAGCATCGCCACTTTGGAATTGGGATAACTTTGAATACCGCATCAAACTCAAAGAGCCTAAATTTAAAGACGGTGACGAGGTGGTACGCAAAGGTTTTGCAGGCTGCTCTCGTCCTGCCGATATCTGGCACGTAGGGTCGATTGCGATGGACGGAATGAACTTAGGCGATTTTATAAAAGCCGATGATGCCCTTTGGTATTGGGAATACCAAAACGTATCTGGCGAGTGGGAAATGACAGACGCTAGATACACAAAAAGCGACCTTAGCAACGAAGTGCTCGGTCCCAATGAAAGAGAAACGGCTATACCTCTTTACGCGCTCGGATTTAGATTGCCGCGAGAAAAGGATAAAGAATGAGTAGCCCCGATAGAGAAAAAGAGCGCGAGATGATAAGGCGAATAGAGCAGTTTCACAAAAGAAACAAAGGAAAGTTTGTCGAAACTGAAAGCGTAGAAGTGATCGGGCGAATAGTGCCGTTACTTTTTTACGTGAGCCTTGAGAAACTCGAAAGGCTAGAGAGGCTTTTACGCTTAGAGATAAAAGATAAAGATTAAAGCCCCTTGCGGGGCTTGTGAAGAGGCAGAGATATTTTAACATAAAAGGCTTAAGAATGAATTCACTAGAAGCGTATTTTGCACAAAGAGACTGGATATTACGAAGTGGATATTATCGCAAGCTCACGTGCTTTAGCGCCTATTTATACGCTGATTTTAGAGGGCGCGACACACTAATAATATATGTGCGCGATCCGGACGAAAAAATCGCGCGATTTGCATTTACGCTTACCACGGCTACCGGTCAAAGAAGCAGACGAGGAAGTAACGCATTCGACAATCTATCCATAATAACATCCAGTATGCAAAACATCGACGCAGATGGGGATTTCGAGTTTTACTCGTGGAAAGCTTTTAAAATCGTCAAGTCTCACGGACGCGTTTGGAAAGAGATAGTAGGGAAAGAATTCGCCGCATTTTTTGAGTCTTATATCCCGCCTATGCGAAGAGGAGATGTAAAGATATTCTATAAGACTTTTGAGTTTTTTGACTCTGAAACGGAACAGACTGCGGACGAAATCATAGCAGGAGCTGAGGCACAAACAATAATAGAGATACAAAAAAGATGGGATGAGAAATGGGAAAAACGATCGTAGCGCTAAACGCGCAAGTATTGGAAAAGAGCCTAAACGATGCCGTGCGCGATGTAATGCAAAGCACGGAGTTTCGCGCCACGTTTTATTCCATAATGTGTGAAATGATGCGGGATTATCATATCGAAAACTATATGCCTGAATGGATAGGAGGCGATAAAAGAGCTGGAGAGCTCATAGGTAAAGACGCTATGGCGATGAAAAATATGCGCCGCTCCGGAAAGTTGCGCGAGGGCGTAGATTGGAAAAAAGCAAACGATAAGGCGGAGCGCGGTAAAATTCTATGGAGTAAAAACGCGCTCCTTAAAATGGTGAAGGGGTAGCGATGGCAAAGATTTATTCAAGAGGCGGACGGCTCTATGCGAGCTGGACTATAGACAAGAGGCGTTTTAGGCGGGCGTTAGGGCTGGACGACACCCCCGAAAACAGGGCGCGGGCGATTGAGGAGATATTGCCCGACGTAAAGAGGCAAGCGGAGCTAAAAATCGCGCCGCGAAAGAATTTTAAACTAAGCTCTTTCGTGGACGAAGTTATCGAGGGCGTAGAAAAGATTTCTACGGAGGCGGCGTATGAAAGCTACAAACAAGCGGTTTTCGCGGTGCTACCCGATAAGAACATCGAGGATTATTCGCCGCTAGATTTTGATATAGCGACGAAAAAACTACGAGCTCGCGGGCTGAAAGATAATTCGCTAAGAGCGTATTTCGCGCCGTTTAAAAGCGCTTTTACGCTAGCGATACAAAAAGGTGTGATAGATCGCAATCCGTGCATCTTACCGCGCCTGCACGTAAAGGTGCAACCAAAGAGCGCATATAGCCCGCAGGAGGTAGCCGCTATGCTACAAGAGGCGGAGGGAGAGCTAAAAGCTTTCTTATATTTCGCCTTTTACTCCGGCGCTCGCTGCGGCGAAATTCTCGCTCTTACGTGGGGAGACATAGGCGAACGAGCGATAAGCATAAGCAAAACCCTCGTTCATACGCTAGGCGCAATCAGTCAAACGCCTAAAAATGGAAAAAACAGATATGCGGTCTTGCTCGATCCGCTAAAGAGTTTCATCGCTACGATGAAAAGGGGCGAGGAGAGCGAGCGGATTTTTAAGCTCGACGTGCGAACGATGCAGCGGAAATTTAAAGCGCTATGCGAGCGGCTAGGCTTTGAGGTGCAAACCCTGCACTCGACTAGGCACACGTTTATTTCGCAGTGTGTAGCTAGCGGACTTGATTTGGCACTTATCGCACGAAACGTAGGGCATAGCAATATCGATATGATAACGCGAGTTTATACGCATTACATACCGAGCGAGGAGAACATAGCCAAGATGCAAAAAGCTTTTGCAAAATAGCTTTTTGGCACAATTTGGCACATTCTTGCACCTCTAGGTGCGAGCAGAGTTGATTTTTGCGCCATTGCAATTACCCTGTCGTTTTATCCCCACTAAATCACACGGGCGAGGTATATAAATTTTAATTTTAAAAGCGAATTTAGTGGCGCGCGCTAAGCTTTATTAAATCAATACTTCGTTACAATCCACATTAAATTTTAAAACCGAGGCGAAAAATGTCTAGAATTCCGCTGCAAAGCCCGTATTTCGGAATATTCGTAATGCTAATCCTAGCTTTTTGCGTCTTTTCGCTCATTGTTAAACTATCCTCTTTGGTAGGCTCGCGTTTGGCAGACAGGCGCGACGAGCGGCTAAAGGGCGAAATTTACGAAAGCGGCCCCGAGGCCGTCAAGCAGCCTAACCGAATGAACTCCCACTTTTTTTTGATAGCCGTGCTTTTCATACTTTTTGACGTCGAGATTATCTTTATGTTTCCGTGGGCGGTAAATTTTAAAATTTTAGGCGTGTTCGGGCTCGTGGAGATGGCGTTTTTCATCGTATTATTAGGCATCGGTTTCATCTACGCCTGGAAAAAAGGAGCGCTAAATTGGCAGAGCATAAGATAAACTACGCGCGCGAAAACGGGCTTCCAGTAGTTCTTACCACCGTCGATAAACTGATCGCGTGGGGCAGGAGCAACTCTTTGTGGGCGATGACGTACGGGCTTGCTTGCTGTGCGATCGAGATGATGGCGGCGGGCGCGGGCAGATTTGACTTTGACCGCTTCGGCACGATATTTCGCGCAAGCGCCAAGCAATCGGACGTGATGATAATCGCAGGCACGCTTAGCAAAAAGCACGCCGAGTTTACGCGCCGCCTATATGACGCGATGCCAGAGCCCAAATGGGTTATCAGTATGGGTAGCTGCGCTAATACCGGAGGGATGTTTAATACCTACGCGACCGTTCAAGGCTGCGACCGAATAGTGCCTGTGGATATCTATCTGCCTGGATGCGCGCCGCGCCCCGAGACGCTGCAGTTTGCGATGATGGTGCTACAAAAAAAGATCCGCACCCAAACTCCGCGCCGCGCGCAAAAGGCAAAAAGGCTGATCTGATGAGAAAATTTAATCCCAAAGGCGATCAGAGTAAAAAAAATTACTACAAAGACAGATTTTTCATTCCCGAGGAAACGCCTAAATCCAGCGCAAACGAGAGCGATTTCAAAGACGATCTGGACGCGCTTGAAGGCGTCCAAATTTTAAACTCGTACGTGGAATTTAACACTCTCGTGCTCTACGTGGAGCCTGCGCAAAATTTAGCGGCGCTGCGTGCGCTTAAGGGCGCGGGATATGAAATTTTATGCGAGCTAAGCGGCGTAGATTTTACCGAGGCTCGCGGCGGCATCGAGGTTTTTTATCAGCTTTTGGATATCAAAAGAGCGCGCCGCGCGCGGCTAAAGTGCTTCGTACCGAATGAGAGCTTTTTGCAAAGCGCTGCGGGTATTTACAAAAGCGCGAACTGGGCGGAGCGCGAGTTATACGATATGATGGGCGTTTGGATTGAGAATCATCCAAATTTAGCGCGCCTAATAATGCCCGATGATTGGTTTGGACACCCGCTTTTAAAGTCCTATCCGCTGCAAGGAGACGAGTTTGCCAAGTGGTACGAGGTGGATAAAATTTTTGGGGTTGGCGCACGCGAGCGGATTGGCGAGGAGAACCGAAATTCCGCATTCGTAGATGAAAAAGATACCTTTAACTTCGCGCGGCTGTATCATGAGGGCGCTAGAGGCGAGCGGCGGCCGCAAGAGAAAATTTTACAAGAATATCAGGAAGAGGGCGGCGTGCGCTTTGTAAAACGCGCTAAACGCGGAATTTACAAGATCATCACAAAGAGAAAATAATGCAAAATCCAAGTAAGCTAAGACCATTTTTCGAAAACATCGAGTACGAGCGCGAGGGCGCAAATATGATCTTAAATTTCGGTCCGCAGCATCCAAGCGCGCACGGCCAGCTAAAGCTCGTGCTGGAGCTTGACGGCGAGCGCATCGTGCGAGCCCGCCCGGGCGTGGGCTATATGCACCGAGGCATCGAAAAGATGGCCGAAAATATGATCTACGCAGAATTTGTTCCCGTAACAGACCGCATTGATTACATCGCATCGGGCTCGAACAACTACGGCTTTTGCGCCGCGGTCGAGAAGCTCTGCGGCATCGAAGTGCCGCGCCGCGCGCAGATCATCCGCACGATCTTGCTGGAGCTTAATCGTATCAGCTCGCACCTTCTGTTTTTGGGTACGCACGCGCTTGATATCGGCGCGATGACGGTGTTTCTCTACTGCTTTCGCTCGCGCGAATACATACTTGATCTCATAGAGAAATATTGCGGCGCGCGCCTTACGCACAATAATATCAAAATCGGCGGCGTGTTTTTGGACCTGCCTAACGGCTGGTTAGAAGAGATGTTGAAATTTTGCGACGAATTCCCGAGCGACATTAAAGAGCTTGAAGATATGCTCGATACGAATAGAATTTGGCTTATGCGAACCGAGGGCGTGGGCGTGATCTCGCACGAAGATGCCTTTAGCTGCGGCTGTAGTGGAGTAACGCTGCGCGCTAGCGGACATGCGTGGGATATCCGAAAAGAAGAGCCCTATCTGATCTACGACGAGCTTGATTTCGACGTGCCGTATGCGAGCGAGGGCGACTGCTACGCGCGTTATAAATGCTATATGGCGGAGATGCGCGAGAGCCTTAAAATTTTGCGCCAGTGCGCGAAGCACTATCCGCTGAGCGATCCGCAAATTTTAGCGATCGACCCCGCTTACGTAAATCCTAGCAAAGAGCAGATCATGACGCAAAACTACTCGCTGATGCAGCATTTCGTGCTGGTTACGCAGGGTTTGCGCCCGCCCGTGGGCGAAATTTACGCCGCGAGCGAGAGCCCTAAGGGCGAGCTTGGATTTTATATCCGCTCGATGGGCGAAAGTCGCCCCTACCGCCTTAAGATCCGCACGCCGAGCTTTTGGCACTGCGCGGTCTATGAAGAAATTTTACCCGGGCAGTATCTTGCCGACGCTGCGGCGATAATCGGCAGCACGAATATTATCTTAGGCGAGGTGGATCGATGAAGCGCTACGATTTGAGGCATCTGGGCGATAAATTTTTAAACCGCATGGGCGAAATTTTAAAAAATTCCGCTCGCGGCGAGACGATGATCTTTATGTTTGAGATGGGCGATTTCAGCGCGGTTCAAAAAAGCGCCGATCTAGTTGAGGGGCTAAATTCCACGCTTTTAAGCTCGATACGCTATAACCAAGTCGATTGGATGATAGTCGCAAAAAAGGGGAGAATATGAAAATTTTAAATTTTGCGCCGCTACTTAGACTGCAAAGTCCGGGACTTACGGAAGGTTTTAAACACGCTAAAATTTTAAGCGTATCGCCGTTGCAAGATCCGTATTTAGAAAGTGAGCTGATTAAATGCGAGATCGGCGCGCAAAACTTCGTGCTGGCGCTAATCTGCGCGAGCTTTTGCGACGAGCCATATTTCGCGGAGCTGGATCTGGAGTATCTAAACGGCGAAAGCAACGTGGGCGAGGAGGAGATCGAACAGATCGCGGAGTTTTTACGGGGAGGCTGCGATGCGCTTTTGATCGACGATGCGCTTATTAAAACTCATCCCGATGCCGAAAATATCAAAGCTTTTCTGTCTCTCATAGCGGCAGAATTCGGAGTTAAAATTTTAAGCTTACGCGGCGAGCAAGTGGAGCTGGCCGCACCGCATGCGGTAAATTTAAGCCCGCTTAAAGAGCCTATGAACTTCGACGGCGCCGTGGTTTTCAAACACGATGCGGATGATCGGCTCGTCGGTGGAGTGTATTTTAGTATGGTCGCAAAGATCAAATACGGCGATCGCGTCCGCATCAAAACGCCGCATTTAAATTTGGAAAAAGAATTTATCCAAGAGGGGTGGATAAATGGCGCGATTGCGCTTCTAGGCTCGGGCGGTCAGGGCTTTAGCGGCTATAATTTCGAACTAGCCGAAATTTCTAAGGTTTAAAATGGCAAAGATCACGATCGACGGTAAAGCTTGCGAGTGCGACGAGGGTGAGTACATCTTGCAGGTCGCGCGTCGCTGCGGCGTTTTTATCCCTGCGCTTTGTTATCTAAGCGGCGGTACGCCGACGCTCGCATGCAGGCTTTGTATGGTCGAAGCGGACGGCAAGCGCGTCTATAGCTGCAACGCCAAGGCTAAGGACGGCATGGTCATCTACAGCCGTAGCCCCGAGATCGATGCCGAGCGCGAGGCGATCACGCAGGTTTATTGTATCAACCATCCGATGGCGTGCGGGGTTTGCGATCAAAGCGGCGAGTGCGAGCTTCAAAATTTAGCTCATCTGATGCGCACAAATACCCAAAGCTACGCTATCCGCGATACGGCGCGCGAGGTGCAGGATTGGGGGTATCTAAGCTACGATCCTAGCCTTTGTATCGTCTGCGAGCGCTGTATTACCGCCGCGAAGGACCGCTTGGGCGTAGATGCGTTTAAGCTCGTTCCGCGTGGCGGAGACGCGCTTAGCAAGGAGCAAAAGGACGCGATGCCCAAAGACGCCTACGCCGTATGGAACAAGCTGCAAAAAAGCCTAATCGCGCGGGTTAACGATGAGGATGATTGCGTAAACTACGGCGAGAGCGCGGCGGTCTGCCCGACGGGGGCTCTGGTAGAGAGCGCGTTTAAATACGTTTCAAACGCCTGGGAGCTGCGTCAAATCCCCGCTTCCAACCCGCACAGCAGCGATTGCGAGCTACTTTATTACGAGATCAAGCGCCGCGGCATAGGCGAGCCGCGTGAAAAAATTTATCGCGTTAGCAGCGACATAAATTTTAGCGTCCTGCATGCCGCAGCACGCTTCGGCTGGGATTTCTCAAACGAGCGGGCGAGCAAAAACGAAGCGGTTTTTGACCGTATCGTGCGCGGTATCGAGGATGGCGAGATCAAAAATATTAAATTTAATAGCTTCATCACCAACGAAGAAGCTCGGATTTTAGAGCTTTTGCGTCAAAAATTTAAACTCGCTTTGATCAACGACGAAGCGCTTGCGTATCAAAAATTCCTGCGCGAATTTTCCAAATTTAGCGGCACGAAATTTTATAATGCGGATTCGCATGCGATTAAAAATAGCGATTTCATCGTCGTTTGCGGCACATTTTTGCGCAGCGACGCTCCAAATCTGGGCTATGCGGTAAACAGCGCCTGCAAGCTAAATAAGGCAAGCGGGATCTATTTCCATCCGTTTTGCGACGAGGGCATTAAAGGCTTTAGTAAAAATTTCATCCATCAGCCACACGCCGCGGGCTTGGAGGCGCAGATCCTGCTTTGGATCTTGCAGAAATTCGGACGCGATCTGCCTGAATGGCTGGATGCGAAACTCGCGGCGGAATTTAAAATTTCGCGCGCCACGGCGAAGGAAAATTTAGATGAGAAATCCGCGGGTTCGCAAAATCCTGAGAATTCTACGGAGGTAAATGGCACTAAGAACGTTGCGAGTGCGAGCGGCGACGTAGATTCCGCAAGCGCGGACGGCAATGCTGAAAATTCCGTGCAGAATTCCGAAAATCCTGCGGAAAGTAAAATTTCAAATTTCGCCCGCGCGCTGGGTCTGGACGAGCAAAAAATAGATGAAATTTTGGCCAAAAAGGAGCATTTTTCGCTCATCATCGGCGAGGATTTTATCCGAACACCAAATAGCGCTATGCTCGCGCGCCTGGCGGGTTTGGTGCAGCGCTATACGCCATTTAAGGTGCTAGTGGTGCCGCCGCGCACAAACAGCCTGGGCGTCGCGCTCATCTGCGAGCTTAGCGCGCAAGCGAGCGCGGGCGAGACGCTAGGCTACAATGAAGCGGGTGATATTAGTTTCGGCGTGCTGGAAGCGGATCTGGACGCGCCTAGCTTGGTACAGCAGGAGGGGACGTTTACGAACTACGACAAGCGCGTAGTGCCTACCAATGCGGCGCTTGATTACGGCGGATACGAGTTAAACGACATCGCCTGTGCGCTGGGAGTTTGCGCGGAGCACGCGATCAGCTATACGTCAGGCTTGGGCGCGGATTTTGAGCAGGTTAAATTTGATGATTTAGAAAATTTCTACGACAACGGCGGCGCAAACCACCGCGGATATGAGCTGCGAAACGAGGAGATCGCCGCTAGCGAGGAGGAGTTTGAAATTTCGCTTTCCGCGCCGCTTAGCGCGGGAGAGGGCGAAACTTTAATCTATGAGGCGAATCCGCTGCATCAATTCAATAAATTTAGCAGCGCAAGCAGCGGGCTGGGCGAAGCGGGCGCGCTGTATCTAAGCCCCGGCATCGCCGAAGCTCTGGGGGTAAGCGCAGGCGATGTCGTTAAAATTTACCAAGCAGACGGCGCGGGGTATGATGAAAAAACTATCGGCGCGGGCAAAACGAGTGCCGCTAATAATAAAAGTGGCGCCGGTCGCCTTAAAAAAACGGATCGCGTAAGCGCCACGCATAAAACTAGCGGCACCGGTGATGAAAACAGCGAAAACGGCGCGACTGAGTTTATAAGCTTAAACCGCGAAATCGTCGCTAGCGTAAAGATCGATCCAGGCTTTAGCGGGGCGTATCTGCCGTATTTTGACGAGAAGCTGCGCGGCGAGATATTTTTCAAAACCTCACGCTACGCAAGCGTAAAAATCGAGAAAATTTCAAATTCCAAAGGAGAGGGCAGATGAGCGATAGTGCATTTTATTTCGTAGCCACCGTCTTAAAGGCGCTCGTGATTTTAGCCGTCATCGCGCTGCTCTCGGGGCTTGCGACTTACGCCGAGCGTAAGGTGCTTGCCTTTATGCAGCGCAGGATCGGGCCCTCTATGGTCGGGCCTGCGGGGCTTTTGCAAGTGGGTGCGGATATGATAAAGCTTTTTACCAAAGAGGACGCGATCCCTGCGCGGGCGAATAAGCTTCTTTTTAAAATCGCGCCGATAATATCGGCTACGGGGGCTTTCGTGGCGCTTTCGGTAGTGCCGCTGCTGCCGGAGTTTACGATCGGCGGGCGGACGATACAGCCGATTTTAAGCGATATAAATGTGGGAATTTTATTCCTGCTCGGAACTAGCGGCACCTGCGTTTACGGATTGCTGATCGGAGGGCTTGCGAGCTACAATAAATGGGGCACGATAGGCGCGTTTCGCGCGTTTTTGCAGATCACCTGCTTTGAGGTGATAAACGGCCTTAGCCTGATCCCTATCGTGATGATCACTGGCTCACTCTCGCTTATCGACATCGTAAGCGCGCAAAGCGGCGGCATTGATAAGTGGTTTATCTGGAAAGAGCCCGTCTGCTTCGCGCTCTTTCTCATCGCAGCCTTTGTAGAGTGCAACCGCACGCCGCTGTGCCTTACCGAAAACGAAACCGAGATCGTAGCGGGTGCGGGTACGGCGTATTCGGGAATGCGCTGGGGTATGTTTTTTATCGGCGAGTACGCCAATATCATAACCTACTCAGTCGTTACGACGCTACTGTTTTTGGGCGGATTTAACGCATTTTGGTTTATCCCCGGCGGCATTATGATGGTATTAAAATCAAGCCTCGTGTTTTTCTGCTTCCTATGGGCGCGCGCGGCGTGGCCGCATCTGCGCCCCGATCAGCTGATGGGGCTTTGCTGGAAAGTCTGCATGCCGTTAGCTCTTGCTTGCGTGCTAATTACCGCGCTAGCGATCGTTTAAGGAGGGCGCGATGGCAAGATACGTCCAGATCGACAAACGAGCCCCTATTAAATCCGGCGGCGATAAGCTTCGCAGATTCCTCTCCCGCACCTTTAGCGGCGAGCTTTTCGTGGGGCTGTGGGTGGTGCTAAAAAATATGTTTAAGCGCGGCGGCTCGCACACGCTTCGGTATCCTATGGAAAAATTTGTTATGCCGCCTAGATACCGCGGCGTGCATAAGCTAATGCGCCTACTCGAAAGCGGCAGCGAGCGCTGCATCGGATGTGGCTTGTGCGAGAAGATCTGCGTGGCGAACTGCATCGCGATGGAGACCAGCCTCGGCGCCGACGGCCGCAAAAAGGTAGATAACTACTCGATAAATTTAGGGCGCTGCGTCTATTGCGGGCTTTGCGCGGACGTCTGCCCCGAGATCGCTATCGTGCACGGCTGTGAATATGAGCTCGCGAGCGAACAGCGGGCATACTACGGCTTCAAAGAGGATCTTTTAATTCGCGGCGAAAATTTATGCTTAAACGGCGCGGCGCAGGAGTTTGCGGGCTATGGCAGCCTGGATGAAAACGCAGGCGCGCGGATCAAGGTGACGCCGAACGCCTATATAAAAAGCGACGCCGCAAGCGACGAGCCAAACTTAAAGAACGCGGATTTAAATTTAAAAAGCGCCGCGGAAAGCTCTAAAAAAGAGGGCGCCGCTAGCGATAAAATTCTATTTTCAGGCGCGGACTTAAGTAGCGAAATTTTAACCGAGCGGCAAGATGCTGAGCGGGCAAGCTTAAAGGAAAGCTCCGCCGCGGACGCCGAAAATTCTAAAGA
The DNA here is from genome assembly GCF_938017615.1 of uncultured Campylobacter sp. GTDB lineage: Bacteria > Campylobacterota > Campylobacteria > Campylobacterales > Campylobacteraceae > Campylobacter_B. The sequence goes on from NZ_CALIJA010000139.1 coordinate 11,140, forward strand.
AAATTCCGTTGCGGACGCTGAAAATTCTACGCTTGATTCGGCGCGGAATTCCAAAGAAAATTCCGCCTCTCAAAGCGCAGAAGATTCCTCAGCGCAGGGGGAGGAGCAATGATACAAACGCTTGCATTTTATTTTTTCAGCGCGGTTTGCCTGGCGCTTTTCGGCATCAGCGTTTTTAGCAAAAACGTCCTTTACGCCCTTAGCGCGCTGGCTGGCGGCATGGTCTTCATGAGCGGATTTTTCTTCTTGCTGGATGCGGAGTTTTTAGGCGTGGTGCAGATCATAGTCTACACGGGCGCCGTGATCGTGCTTTATGGCTTCGCGCTGATGTTTTTGGGAGCGGATAAAAACGTAAGCGAGCCGAAAAAGGGGGCAAGGCTATTTTTCGCGCTTAGCGGCGTGATCGCATTTTTGCTCGTGATTATCGTGCTCGGCGCGGTGGTTGCGAACAACGTAGAAACGCTTAAAATTTTAAACACCGACGATACCGAGGCGCTTGGGATGATCATCTTTACGAAATACCTGGCGATTTTCGAGCTTGCAGCCGTGATGCTGCTCGTGGCGATGATCTGCGCTATCGTGCTTGCGCATAAGCAGATGGACGCGAGCCTAACATACGAAGAGAGCGAGGGATAAAATGAGTCTAAATCACTATCTGATCGTCGCTGCGATGATGTTTGGGCTCGGGCTTGCGGGTATGATGAAGCGACGGAATTTAATAATGCTCTTTTTTTCGAGCGAAATTTTATTAAACGCCGCAAATTTAGCCCTTGTCGCCGTGGCGAAATTTTACGACAACATAAACGGCGAAATTTTTGCGCTTTTCATCGTCGCGATTGCCGCGAGCGAGATGGCCGTGGGGCTTGGACTACTCATCTTGTGGTATAAGAAAACGGGCAGCATCGAACTTGACAGCTTCGTAAATTTTAAAAATCCTTCCAAGGATGGACCGGATGCTTGATACCGTTTTTGTGTGGCTTTTAATCGCCCTTTTCGCACCGCTTGCCTCGGCGATCTTCGCAGGCGTTTTCATTCGCGCCAAAGATAAGATGTTTATCGGCGTAATCTGCTCGGCGCTGGTGATTTTAAGTACTATCGCGTCGCTTGCTTTGATGGAGCTCGTCTCTGACAACCGCCTAATCAGCGTAAATTTAGCCGATTTCATAAGCACGGGATTTTTGGACGCAAAATTTAGCTTTCTCATAGATAGCGTAAGTGCGGTGATGATGGTGGTCGTAGGCATCGTATCCAGCGTCGTGCACGTGTATTCGATCTACTATATGTGGGATGATGAAAACTTCTCTAAATTTTTCAGCTTCCTGGGGCTTTTCGTATTTTCGATGCTGGTTTTGGTAACGAGCGATAATTTTTTAGGACTTTTCATCGGCTGGGAGGGGGTCGGACTCTGCTCGTGGCTGTTAATAGGCTTTTGGTACGACAGGAGCAATTACAGCTGGTGCGCCAACGAAGCTTTCATAATGAACCGCATCGCAGACCTTGGGATGTTGCTTGGAATTTTTCTGATCTATTTAAATTTCGGCTCGCTGCGGTACGAGGTGGTATTTGCGAACGCAGCGAGCTTGGAGCCTGAAATTTTAACTCTGATCGCCGCACTTTTATTTATCGGCGCGATGGGCAAAAGCGCGCAGTTTCCGTTCCATACCTGGCTTGCCGACGCGATGGCGGGTCCGACGCCCGTATCCGCGCTTATTCACGCAGCGACGATGGTTACGGCGGGCGTTTATCTGGTGATCCGCGCAAACGCAATTTTCGCGCTCGCGCCCGAAGTAAGCGGCTTTATCGTCTGCTTGGGCGCTTTCGTGGCGGTTTTTGCCGCGTCAATGGCGCTGGTTCATAACGATCTTAAAAAGATCATCGCCTACTCCACGCTTTCGCAGCTTGGCTATATGTTCG
>NZ_CALIJA010000140.1 GCF_938017615.1 uncultured Campylobacter sp.
GCTTTAAAATTTAAAACATCGTTCTTAAATTTAAACGTCGCGGTGAAATTTTAAAATCCCACCGCAAGCTTTGGGCGGCTTTAAATTTAACATACCGAGTTCTGTTAGCATCCCGAGTTTGGCTGTACCCGCGTTTCGCTGCCCGTGTGGATCAGCAGAGCCTTGCCGCGTCTAAATCTGCACGGCGGATCGGCTTGCACGGATGAGTACTCCTTGCCGTTTAGTTTGTAGATGATGTTGGAGCCCTGTACCGTCTTTTGGGAGTTTTGGATCACATCTCCGGCGACCGCGCCTACTACCGCACCGCCCACGAGCCCCACGGTCTCAGCTAAGCGCCTGCTGCTGCTATGTTTGCCGAGCTTATGCCCGATGACCGCGCCCGTAGTTCCGCCCGCGACGCCACCTAAAATTTTACCCGTATTGCCCTCGGAGCGCTCTACGTTTATTTTGGCGGGCAGGACATCGACGATCTCGATTCGATCGCTCTGCCTCATGCGGTTCGTTTCGCTCGCGTCATAAATATCTCCGCCATATCGATCCTGCGGGATCGCGCAGCCACAAAGTGCGATCGCTGCGATCAAACATAATGTGAAATTCTTCATGTTTTCTCCTTTGTAATGAGCTACGGGCGGCATTATACTATGGATTTTTATACGAGTGGTTAAGCGGCGGCGTTAAAATTTACCGGCTCGCTGCCGCTTAAAATTAGCTGGATACGAGGCATTGTGCCGTATCTGGGCGCCTTATAAAATTTTTATTTCACTCAAAATTTATCTTATTTTGTTAGAATCATTCTTATTTTTAAGGAGAAAAAATGAAAAAACTATTAGTTTACGCCACCAAAGGTGGCGATACGAAAGTCGTGAGCGAATACATCGCTTCAAAGCTCGGCTTTGAGATCAAGGAGGCCAAAGAGCTAAATGAGGAGGATTTGGCGGGCGCTAGCGCGTTTATTTTTGCGGCTTCGACGCACGGCGACGGACAGATCCAGGCTAAATTTGACGACAAATTGGAGCTTTTGAATAAAACTGATTTTGACGGACGCAAGGTCGCGCTCATAGGCGTCGGTAACGTCGAGCGCCACGGCAACGATTTTTGCAGCGGCATGAGTGCGTTTTTGCCGGTGCTTAAAAAGGCCGATCTCATCGGCGCTTGGAGCGCGGAGGGCTATAAATTTAAACATTCGCGCGCCTTCATAAACGGCAAATTCGTAGGTCTTACGATCGATTTTAAAGGCGATGACCACTGGCAGGCGAGGGCCGATAAATGGATCGCCGCGGTTAAAGGCGAGTTTTAAATATTTCAACTTTTGCGCGACCGACCGAGATTTGGGCCCATCGAGCCTAAATCTCTTTAAATTTCCCCATTAAATTTCACGCTCCGCTTCCAAGCGAAGCTTCCTTGTTAAAATTTTAAAATTTTTAGTTCAAAAAGTCGCTGTGTTTTACAAGCCGTACCGCTTAAAATCGCGCAGATAGGATGAATTTTTCCGCCCAAGCCTCAATTCTGCTCGTGCGGCGGTCAATTCAATACGGCAATTTAATGCGATCGTTTTATAAAATCACCGCCCGAACTTCAAATATCAGCGCCGCATTAGAAAAGTTATTTTATAATAACCGCATATCAAAATTTAAGGCGATCTATGAAAAGGCTTCTAATTTTCGTCGTTTTTGCGCTGGCCGCTCTCGCCGCGGCGATCTACTTTAATCTCGATAGGCGCGAAGAGGTCGCGCACAAGGCCTACGGCATCATCGATATCAGGCAGAGTTCGCTTAGCTTCGAGCGCAGCGGTCGCATTAGCGCACTTTATCGCGACGAGGGCGATTTCGTGCAGGCTGGCGACGTTTTGGCGGCTCTGGATACGGCGGATCTGAGTTTTCAAAGACAGGTTCAGATCGCGAGATGCGACGGGCTTAAATTTAGCTTGCAAAAGCTGCAAAGCGGCTTTCGTAGCGAGGAGATCGAGATGGCGGCAGCGAATGTAAGCGCGCTGCAAAACGCCCTACAGCTCGCTACTTTGACGAACGAGCGCCTCAAAAGCCTAGGCAAAAGCAACTCCGCGTCCAAGCAGCAGATCGACGAGGCGTTTTACTCGATGAAGCGCACGCAAGCCCAGCTGCAAAGCGCGCAGGCCAATCTGCGCCAGCTTCAAAGCGGCTACCGCGGCGAGGATGTCGGTGCCGCCCGCGCGAACTTGGCAAGCTGCGAGGAAAATCTGAAATATCTGAATTACCAAATCGAGACGCAAAGCGTGCTAAAAGCACCCTTTAGCGGGCAGATCAGAGCGCGCCTTAAGGAGCTCGGCGACATCAGCATACCTAGCGTGGGCGTTTTTGAGATTAGCGAAGTAAAAAACAAGCGCGCGAAATTTTATCTAAGCGAAAATCAGCTCCGCTTCCTGCGTGCCGGACAGAGCGTGCGGATCATCGCTGCGGACGGCTCTAGTGCGAGCGCGAAGGTCGCCTACGTGAGCCAAACCGCGATGTACACGCCCCGCACGGTGCAGACCGAGGAGCTGCGCGCCGATCTCGTGTGGGAGGCGCGCGCCGATTTCAGCGACGATGACGGCAGCTTTCGCTTAGGGCAGCCGATCAGCGTGGAATTTTAACGCGAGAGCGTCGCGAGTGAAATTTTAATGCACGAGTGAAATTTAGCGCGCGGGCGGCACTTTGGAGACTGCGGGCAAAATTTGGATAGCAAAGCTCGTAATTTTACGCAACGCCGCGCGAGCCGTGCATACGGCGTGAGTCTGATGAAATTTTAAAAGCGCGCTTCGAGGTAGAATTTAAACGACGCTTGTTCGACAGAGCAGGGCGATGAATTTCGTCGCGCCTAAAATACATCGTCTCGGCGGCGATAAAATGCTGTATGTCTATAACGAAGCCGTACAAAGGTGGCGCAAAATTTATCGCATGAGTTTTGCGCGAGCAGGCAGGGCTTTGGATAAAAGATCGGAATTCTCAGCGCGGCGAGTAAAATTTCGGCGAAATTTTGGCGCAAAACAGCGCGAGTTAAATTTTAAAATTTGCGGCTCGGAAACGAGTACAAGCAGGGCGGTAGAGCGGCAGCGGGCTTTGTTTCTAGCGGGCGTTTTGCGATAAACGAGCGACGGTTGAGTGCCGACTGCGGATAGCGGTAAAATTTCGCTACGAAACAAACGGCGCAATTAAATACCTATTGCGGACGGCGGTGAAATTTTACCCAAAAGGTGCGGCGGCGGTAAAATTTCACCGCAAGAGGCGCAGCGCAGATAGAGAGCTCGGCGCTCACAGGTCGCCAGGTGTTTGAAAACTCGCTTTCATTTGCGTTTTGAAGCGAATTTATCGCGGGTGCTCACGGGTCGCTTCATGTTTTGGAGACCGCCCCGCTCATGCGCGTTGTGTGCGCATCGTTAGCGGCGCGGCTAGCCGATGCGATATGCACGCGCTCAAGACGGATCGGGCGTCGCGCGAAATATTCGGCGCGAGCCGTAAGCAACGCCGATCGTGCGGGCACTCGAATTCGAGCGGGCGATTGCAGGGCGCCCCGGCGCGATAGAGCTTGGTTTCGCGCGCTTGTGGTAAGTTACGTCGAATTTATGCGAGGTTTGGGCGAAATTGTTCAACGTGCGTCGCGAAATTTAAAGCGCGCGGCGGTTGTAGAACCGAGATGCCGCGGCGGTCACCAAACTAAGACGCCGTAGCGGCTGCGAAACCACGATGTCTCGGCGGCTGTAGAAGCAAGGCGTCGCGATAAAGAGCGCCTTTTCGGCGTGCGTAGGTCTCGTTCGTCGCGCCAAGCGACGGGCGAGTAAATAAAATTTGGAGCTAGGCTTGGATCTACTAAATATCGTAAATTTAAAGAAATTTTACCTGCGAGAGGATCGCAGCAAAAACGTCGTTTTTGAAAATTTCGATCTGCGAATTGGCGACGCGCCGCGGCTCATCAGCCTCACGGGCCCCGACGGCGCGGGCAAATCTACGCTTTTAAAGCTCATCTGCGGCATCATCGCGCCCGATTACGGCGAGATAAAATTTGCTGGCTTCACCCCTAGCGGCGAAAATAAAGAATTCGTCAGCGCAAACGGCTATATGTCGCAGAGTCTGGGGCTTTACGAGGAGCTTAGCGTCTGGCAAAATTTAAACATTTTCGCGGGCCTAAAAGGGCTCGATCTAAAAGACGGCGAGGAGTATCTGCGCGGGCTTTTGCGCCGCGTAGGGCTTTTGAAATTTAAAGATTACGCCGTGGATTCGCTCTCCGGCGGGATGAAACAAAAGCTAGGCGTTGCCTGCGCGATTGCGGCTCGTCCGCGGCTTTTAGTGCTCGATGAGCCTACCGTCGGCGTCGATCCGCTCTCGCGCAGCGAGCTGTGGGCGATCGTGCGCGAGTATCTGGATCAAAGCGGCGCGAAATGCATATTTTCGACGGCGTATTTCGACGAAGCGGCGGATGCCGATCTGACGCTGATTTTGCTCGGCGGCAAGATCATAGCGCAGGAGCGTGCTGCAAAGATCACTGCCGCGCTGCGGGAGCATACCTTTCGCATCGACGGAGAGGATTATCAGAGCTTGGCGCGCCGCTTGATGTTTAAGACGCAAAGATTTTTAAAAAACTCCCCGCTCATCGACATCTGCCCCAGAGACGGCAGCGTCGATCTGCTAAGCGATGAGCCGATAAGCCTGCGCGATCTGCAGGAGTTTTTAAACGCAAGCCTAGAGGGTGATGGCGAAAATACAGAGCGCGAAGACGGGCACCACAAAGGCGCGGATCCCGAAAACGGGCGCGGCGAAAATTTTAAAATTTCAAACGAAAACGAGGGCGCTAAATTTAACGAAAACGGGAGCGTTAAATTTAAACTCAGTCCGCGCGAGGCGAGCCTAGAGGATGCGTATATTTTTTTAAATAAAGCAGAGATCGGCGCGGCAAACTTCGGCTACGAAAAAAAGAGCTTCGATGCGGCTCAAACCGTCATCAAAGTGCGCGACGTGAGCAAAAAATTCGGCTCATTTACCGCCGTGGAAAATACGAGTTTCGAGGTCAAAAAGGGCGAGATTTTTGGCCTTCTGGGCCCAAACGGCGCGGGCAAAACGACGACCTTTCGCATGATCTGCGCGCTTTTGGGGATGAGCGGAGGCGAGATCTCGGTCATGGGTGAGGATCTGCGCCACGCTAAATCATCGATCAGATCGCGCATCGGCTACGTCTCGCAGAAATTTTCGCTTTATAAAAAGCTAAGCTGCTATCAAAATTTAGAGTATTTCGGCCGCAGCTACGGTATCGGCGGCGTGGCACTGAAACGGCGCATAGAGGAGCTTTTGAGCGAGTTTGGCTTGCAGCGGCTGCGAAACGAGACGTGGCAGAACCTGCCCTTTGGCGCGGGGCGCAACCTCAGCATGGCGTGCGCGCTCATCCACCGCCCCGAGATTTTGTTTCTCGACGAGGCCACCAGCGGCGCCGATCCGCTCTCGCGCAGGCTCTTTTGGAACCGCATAAATGCGCTGGCGCGCACCGGCGTGAGCGTGGTCGTGACGACGCATTTTATGGAAGAGGCGGAGTATTGCGATCGGTTTTTGATCCAAGATCGCGGCAAAATCCTAGCGCTGGGCAGCCCCGACGAGGTCTGCGTGCAGCACGGGCGGCGGCTTAGCGTGCAGCAGGCCTTCATAAACGAGGTACAAAAATTTAGAAGCGAGGCGGGCGATGAGGGCTTTTGATCTAAATTTTGCGCGAGCCGCGAGGATTTTTGATCCGAATTTTATGCGGACTTGGCGAAAAGCTGCGCACCCGCGCGATAAAATTCCAAGCAGCGCAAGGCTCTTGCGGGGCGATGAAATTTTAAACGGCGGCGAAATTTTGAGCGGCTTGGTTCTTAATGTCGGTAAAATTCTAAGCGACAGCGGGATTTTTAGCAGCGGCAAAATTTGGAGCGATAGTAAAATTTTAAACGGCGGTGAAATTTTAAGAGATTGCGAAATTTCAAGCGGTAGTGGAATTTTGAATGAGGCGTCGCGCGGCGGGACACGGCGCGGATTTTGTAGATGGATACTGCGCGAGCTCCGCGGTGAAACAAGCCCGCTTCGTCTGCGCCGTAAATTTCAAAGCGCGAGCGGCTCGCAAACGGATTATAAATTTAAAAGGGCGACCGCTCTGCAAACAGATCGCAAATTTAAAATGGCGGTCAGCCTGCGAGTAGCTTGTAAATTTAAAGCCCTGGTGCAAAAATTTCATCGCGGATCTTGCACCGCCGTAGAGCTTTTGCGTCAAAAATCTCGCGGCGAGACCGTGCCGCACAAT
>NZ_CALIJA010000141.1 GCF_938017615.1 uncultured Campylobacter sp.
CTCCGCCCGCCACGTATCAAAAAATGAGCCCTTTACGATGCTTTTCGTACTACGCGTGCTCGAAAGTGCGGGCAGAGCGAGCTTTTTGCCCTTATAAATGCCGCTTGAAATTTGCGTAAAGAGCGTACCGCCGAGCTTAGACAATTTAGCCATTTTGCCTTCTTAAAATTTCGATGATTTTTACCTTAAACTCATCAAATAGTGCGCAAATTTCCTCTTCCGCCGCGTCGTATTCGCTAAGATCCTGCTTTAGCGAGCCTTGAAAATCCTCTAGCTTCGATAGCAAGGTATTCTTTGAAAACGGTAGTGCCAAATCTCCGTCCTCGCCGATCAAAAAGAGCGGTTTTGTCGAGCTTTGCGGCTCATCGCTTATCACAAAGTCGCAATCCTGCGCACTTGCGGCATGATCTTTTAAAAACAATTCCAGCGTCTTTTGCAAAATTTCGCAGTCGCAATCGATAAAAGCTTTCATCAAAGCCCCTTTTTAAATTTTATCATCTTAAACTTCTCGCCAAACTCCGCGCGCAGGTGATTGAACTGCAAAAGCGCGTTTAGGTATCCCTTCTCGCCGCTTTTTTGTATAAAAAGCTCTAAAAGCTGGACCGCACCGAAGTCTATGAGAGCCGCGATCTGTCTTTTAAAATCCGCCGTCACGGCGCCCGCGTCCTCAAACGCCGCACGTAAAATTTCAAAATTTACGTCGTAGGTAAGATCGCTTTTGCCGTAAAAATCGCTCAAGTTTTGCACCTCAAAGAAGCTAAAAACTTCGTGATTTCGGTAAATCCGCAGGCTAAAATCGCCGCTAGCGCCCATCTGCCCGTAATCAAAGGCGATGAAATAAAACCGCTGCGCGCTGGCGCAAATTTCGCGCGCAAAGCGAAAGTATCTGACCGGGATTTCGCCGCGCGAGATGCCAAATCTGCGTGCAATGGTCAAAATTTCACGTTCTTTTATGGGGGCAAATTTTGCCGCGCCGCTTTCGATAAAAAGCATATTTTCGCCGTCCACCGCCTCGCATTTAAAGGCGTCGAAAAGCTCATTTGCCACAAAGATCGCATCTTTAAATTTCGCCTCGCGCGCGCTTGCGAAATGCTTTGGCACGATTTCGCCGCCGAAGCTCTCCGCAAAGCTCGCCCGCTGTAGCTCGCGCAGACGCTCGTGCGGCTCGATGATCGCAAAGCTAAATCTATCAAGTGCCGCCGCACCGCCCAGCGTAAAAATCGCCTGCGCGATGTCACAAAGCAGACGCCCGTCGTGCGAGCCGATCTCTACGATAGCGATTTTAGCGCTATTTTGCGATTTTTTTGCGAGCGCGACATCTAAATTTAGTTCGTCAGGATTAACCGCAATGTTTTGATGCGATGCGCCCGAGCTTGCCGCCGCGTCTAGGCTTAACTCTTGCGTCGCGCTAAAATCCGCGCTTAGGCGCAAAATTTCGCGCGCGATGCAGATACCGAAGAAGCTCCCTACGCTCACGGCGGTGTAAAAATCGCCGCTTTTGCCGATTTTAGCGGCATTTGCGTAGTAGCTCTCGTTTAGCCAACTCTCAAAAAAATCGCTAAATTTCACGCCCGCACTATCTCGTCCAGGCTCTTGCGCAGGCGCGCAAAGCCCTCTTTGATCTCCGGTTTTTTGATATTTAGCGCAGGCAAAAATCTAAGGGTGCGCTTGCCGGATTTTAGGATCAAAAGTCCGTTTTGCAGGGCTTTGTTAAAGATCTCGCCCAGATTTTTTTCATCGCGCAGCACGAGGCCTTGCATCAGACCGAGCCCCACGCGCTTTTCGATCAGGCTAGGATAGTCTGCGGCGAGCCCGTCTAGTTTTTTGATAAATCTTTTTATAGTCTTATCAAGCTTGCCGCTCGCTTTTAAAAACTGAAGCTGCGAAAGCACCGCAAGCGCCGTAGAGGTCGCCAAAAAGTTACCGCCGAAGGTGCTGCCGTGCTCGCCCGGAGCGAAAATGTTTTGCTGCGCCACGCACGCGCCGATCGGCACGCCGCCCGCAAGCCCTTTGGCAAAGGTGATGATGTCGGGGCGGATGTCGTAAATTTGCGACGTCGCAAACTCGCCCGTGCGATATACGCCGCACTGCACCTCATCAGTGATTAAAAGCAGCTTTTTCTCTTTCAAAACAGCCGCCAGCTTTTGCACGCTCGCCCTATCCAAAGGCTTGATACCGCCCTCGCCCTGAACGAGCTCGATCATCACGGCGACGCTGTTTTCATCGATATGCGCGATGATCTCCTCGATATCGTCGAAAAATTTAAACCCGGGCATATAAGGCGCAAAAATTTCCGGATGAAATTTCTCCTGCCCCGTAGCTTGCAGCGTCGCTAGCGTGCGGCCGTGGAAGGAATTTCGCAGAGTTAGAATTTCAAATTTTTTATTAGGGAAATTTACGGTGCCGTATTTGCGCGCCATTTTGATCGCCGCCTCGTTCGCCTCAGCGCCAGAGTTACAAAACACGGCGTAGCTGCGATACCCCAAAAGCTCACTAATCTTTTGAGCCAGGGCTTCTTGGGGCAGAATTCTATAGATATTCGAGCCGTGGATGATCTGTGCGGCTTGCGTGCCGATCGCTTCCAGCACGATCTCGTTTGCGTGCCCTAGGCAGTTTACGCCGATGCCTGCGCCGAAATCCACGTAGTCCTTGCCCGCTTCGTCATAGACTATCGAGCCCTCGCCTCTTACCAGCGCCACGTTTACGCGCGCGAAATTATCCATCAAATAGTTCATTGTTTGTACTCCACTTTAGGCAGATGCCAAGATTTGTAATAAGCTACCATGCGAAACGCAACTCCCAAAACCAGCAAAATAATCACCGAAAAGGCGCCGCTAAGCCCCAATCCATCAAGCACGAAATATATTAAGCCCACGCCCATGCTTATCGTGCCGTAAAGCCCCGTATGCAAAAACCACGGCACTTCGTTCAGCAGTACGTCGCGCAAAATGCCGCCGCCCACGCCGTTGCAAAATGCGATTAGCACCACGCCGAAAACGTTATGATTGTAGCTTAGCGCAACCATCGCTCCCACGATCGAAAAGCTTACGACGTCGATCGCATCGGTTAGAATAAATAAAAATTTACCCTCTAAATCGCGGTTCTCGTAAAGTTTGGCAAAAATAGCTACGGCGCTTACCACAAGCACGATGGTTACGGGCGCGTAGTGCGTGAACGAGTAGATCTCGCGGCTTACCAAGGTGTCGCGCATGATCCCGCCGCCAAGCGCCGTCAAAAACGCCGCGATAAAGATCCCAAGCCAATCGCAGCCCTTCTTTACGCCGAATAAAAACCCGCTAAGCGCCGCCGAAGCGATGCCTACGCACTCCGTAAACTCTAAAATACTCATATCACAAACCGCTAAAATCCTTTTAAAAACGCATTTTACAACAACTAAATATAAATTTGGGTAAAGCGCGACGAGCGGGAGAAATTTAGGCGCTGCGGTATAAATTTAAAGCGGCGGGTAAAATTTGAGCGCGGCGAATTAAAATTCTACGAG
>NZ_CALIJA010000142.1 GCF_938017615.1 uncultured Campylobacter sp.
GGAGTGCGAGATAATCGAGAAATTTCGCCTTCCAAAAAGCCTGATCGTACGAACGGAAGGAAGCGAGGAGTAAGCGCTGCGGATAGCAAGCTGCGCGGTAAGCTCTATATGGATCGCGAAGTAAAGTTTATATATGAACAATAAATTTGAAGTGCCAAAACATGAGTGACAAGAAATTTTGCGATATATATTAAAAAAGTTTATTTGACGTTAGCAGAATGAATTCCTGCGCGTATTTTTAAGTAGAATTCTTATCGCATCAGACATTGCGGAAACGTTATACGACATATTTATGCCCCTTTTAATGAATTTTTATATGCTTTATTTAGTTGAAAAAATGTAAAAAATAAAACTAGCGCCAAGATAATTCCGCTGAATAAAAAGAGTTTTTGTTCAAAGAAATTTTGCCTAAGATCAACTTCGATGATTACTTTATTATCACAATCTCCAAATTCTACGATATGAAGATTGATCATTTTTAAGATTACGCATTTATTATTAATGTATCTACTAAATATAAAATCACAAAAGTATTTTTCTTCATAGTCGTATTTGTTTGTATCAATATGAAAATCGATAAATTCCCAAGAAAAGATTTTGCCATTTCCCGCTACAGATATCTTGCAACCATTACCGCTTTTATAACTATGAAATCTAAAAAATTTCTCTACTGTTCCGGAGAAAATATATGGATTCTGTAAGGACTTCTCACTGGGTACAACTGCATAAGCGGCCAAAAAACATATAGGCATAAGAACCATAGAAAATACGGCAATCATAGCTAAAAAATTATGCTTTTTAGCAAAGCCGAATTTAATTAGATCATTACAATAATCCACGTAACGAAGCGGATTTTTCATTGTGTTCCTTTAAATAAACATAGATGGCAGCCCAAAAAGTGCACGCTATCGCAAGTTCGGTACTTAGACTTAACGGCTACCCTCGATACCCACAAAGTGCGAATGGGCGCACAAAATCTAACTGCATTTTCATTAAATTTCAAATGATATTTACGATATATTGTATTGTGCGGCGGATTAAATGCTGCTTAATATTTTTATTACAAACGCGAAATAAAAAGCCTAGAAACAAAGGTTTGTACAAACTAGCTTCTACATCGCAATTATCAAATACCTTTTCTTGCAGCCCTCTTAATATTTAAGACCGCTATCTTTCGTAGTAAAATAAATTTCTACATTCGAAAAATAGGCAAATCTCGTAAATTCTCTAATTCTACCTTATATATGCCCTTTTGTAGGGGTATGCAAGCGATTGTAGCACTACTTGTGCCATAGTGTTTCTCACCTATATAAATACTTGTTTGCATATACATGGAGCGTAAATTCTTTATGTCTGCAAACACGGGTTTTAGCTTATAATAAAAATACTCCTTTCCGAGCCTAAATTTATTCTGCTCGCTATCTATTTTATATATTTTTAGGCTTAGTGGTATTTTGATGCCGCGCAGCTAGGGCACGGCAGGGATGACGAGACGGCGCTGCTTTTTACGCACGGCTTGCTGCACGTGCTAGGTTACGATCACGAAAGCGACGACGGACAGATGCGCGCCAAAGAGTGCGAGATAATCGAGAAATTTCGCCTTCCAAAAAGCCTGATCGTGCGAACGGAGGGAAGCGAGGAGTAGGCGCTGTATATTGAAAAACGGCAAGCTAAATCTATAACGTATAAATTCTACTAAATGAGGATTATAAAAT
>NZ_CALIJA010000143.1 GCF_938017615.1 uncultured Campylobacter sp.
AAAAAGTAGCCCAGAGGCTAGCTCAACTAGCGGATAGATAAGGTTTATCTTTTGCTTGCAAAAGGCGCATTTTCCGCCTAAAAATAGCCATGAAAAAAGCGGGATATTGTGATAAAAATTTAGCTTGTGAGAGCATTTTGGGCAGTGTGAGGCTGGGAAATTTATACTTTCATTTCGTGGCAAGCGGTATATCAGCACATTTGAAAATGACCCCACGCAGATGCCAAAAACAAAAGCAAAAACGGCAAAAAAGATGACCAAAATATCCATTATCTCACTAAACTCCGCCAAATCTTCGCTCTATATCTTTAAATTTAGCCACGATGCTTGCAAGCTCATCCTTGCCAAAGTCAGGCCAAAGTGTCGGCGTGAAAAATAGCTCCGCGTAGCTTGCTTGCCAGAGCAAGAAATTAGATAGCCGCTGCTCGCCGCCGGTGCGCACCAGCAGATCCACGTCGCCGCTGTGCGCGGTATCCAGATGCGCGCCGATGCCCGCTTCGCTTAGGAGCTCGCCGCTTGCAAGCAGCCGCTCGCACGCTCGCACGATCTCGTCGCGAGAGCCGTAGTTGATCGCTAGGTTAAAATTTAGCGCTCTCCCGTTTTGCGTTAAATTTGAAAGATATTCGATCTCGCTTCGCAGATCGCCGCTAAAAGCCGATATATCGCCGATCGGATAGAATTTTATTCCGTTTTGGATAAATTTTTCACGGCGCGAAATTAGGAATTTTTGAAGCAACTTCATCAAAAATTCCACTTCGCTTTTCGGACGCTTCCAATTTTCGGTGCTAAAGGCGTAGAGCGTGAGGTTTGCGATGCCTTCGTCGATGCAAAACTCGCAGATCTGCTCCACGACCTCCGCGCCCGCTTCGTGCCCGCCGGTGCGCAGCAGACCGCGCTTTTTCGCCCAGCGCCCGTTGCCGTCCATCACAAGAGCGAGATGATTTAGGCTATTCACGGATCAGATTTTTTTCAGCTCAGCTGCGATTTTTAGGGCGACTTCGTTCTTCGGCGCGGTGTCGATTACGACCTGATCGTTTTTCGTGATAAAGGTGACCTTAAGGACGTCGCCGCCGAGCTTGATGATGTCGTCCAGCACGTTTAGGCAGACGGCGTCGAGATGCTTTTCGTTAAGCATGCGTTTGGCCTCGCCGACGGCGTTTTCGCGGTCGGTTTCGAGTTTAAAGCCCACTTTTTTGATATTTCCGCGCACGGAGCTTAAGATATCTTCGTTCTCGCCCAGGCGTAAATTCCAAATTTCGCCGATCTCCGCTTTTTTCACCTTATCTTTGTAGCGCACCTTCGGCGAGTAGTCGCTTACCGCGGCAGCCATTATCAAATATGCGCCGTCTGGGAATTTTGTGCTGTCAAGCGCCGATTTTAGCCCGATAGTGCTTTCAAATTTAACGAGCTTGTACGGTAAATTTTCATATTCATTGCTAGAGATCAGCGTCACGTCTGCACCCAGATAAAACAGCGCGTCGGCAATCGCTTTGGAGGTTTTGCCGCTGGAAAAATTCGTAATGCCGCGCACGCTATCGATCTTTTCAATCGTCGCGCCTCCGGTGATGATGACGGTTTTATCCTCCCAAAATTTATCGTTGTAAAGCGCACGCTTTAGCGTCTGCATAATCGCCTCGGTGCTCGCTAGTCCGCCCTTGCCGGTATCTCCGCAAGCTAGGGTTTTTTCTATCGGATCCACAAAATACGCATTGACGCTCGCTTTTAGCATATCGATGCAGTTTTTCGTGATGTTGTTTTCAAGTAGTGCGGGGTTCGCGGCGGGCGCGATAACCACCTTGGCGTGGGCAAAAGCCGCGTTTAGCACCTCTAAAAATACATTGTCGCAGACGCCCCATGCGAGCTTGTTTATAGTATTTGCCGTCGCAGGCGCGATCAAAACTAAATCCACCTTAGAATAAGCGATGTGGTTGATACCCGCCTGCCAGTTTTCGTTGGCTTTGCAAAGCACGGGGTGATCGCACAGCGCCTCGAATGCTTTGTAGCTGACAAACTCCTGCACGCCGTCGCTAAGCGCGACATAGACGTCGAAATTCGACTTTTTCAGAGCGGATAAAATTTCAAACGCTTTGTAAAAACTGATACTCCCGCAAACCGCCAGTAAAACCTTTTTCTTACTCATCTTCGCTCCTAAAAAATTTATGGAAAAACCCATCTTTGTTGATTTGTTTGCTTCGGCTGATCGCCAGCGCGCCGCTCGGAACGTCGCTTGTAACCGTCGTGCCCGCGGCGATTATGACGTCGTCGGCCACCCGCACGGGCGCTACTAGCTGCGTGTCCGAGCCGATGAAGACGTTTTTGCCGATTATCGTTTTGTATTTTTTCTTGCCGTCGTAGTTGCACGTAATCGTGCCGCAGCCGATATTGCTGCCCTCATCGATCTCGCAATCCCCAAGATAGCTTAAATGCCCCGCCTTGATCCTGTTTACTTTTGCGTTTTTAAGCTCGACGAAATTTCCGATATGGGTGCCGATGACTTCGCATTTTGGGCGCAGATGTGCCATCGGACCGATATCGGAGTTTTTTACGACGCTATCTTCGATGACGCAGCCGCCTTTGATAAGCGAGCTTTCGATCACGCAAGGACCGATGATACTTACGTTTTCTTGCAGCTCGCACTCGCCGATAAATTTTGCTCTACTGTCGATGTAGATGCTTTGAGGTAGGCGCATCAAAACGCCTTGCTTCATCAAATTTTCTTTGATCTCGTTTTGCATTAAATTTTCGGCGATGCTGAGGGCGAGCTTATCGTTTATGCCCATGAAGCTTTGCTCATCCACCCACACGGCGGCGCATTTTAAGCCCATATCTTTGGCGATTTTGATCGCGTCTGTGAGGTAGTATTCTTTTTGCGCGTTATCGGGTTTGATCTGAGGTAGGATCCGTTTCAATGCCTCGCTTTTGAAGCAGTAGCAGCCGGCGTTTGCGTCTTTTACCGCCTTTTCTTCCTCGCTTGCGTCCTTTTGCTCGACGATCTTTAAAATTTCGCCGCCGCGGGTAATTACGCGACCGTATCCGAATGGATCGCGCGCGCTAAAAACGCTTAAATTTACTTCCGCATCCCCCTCGCAGAGTTTGCGAAGCTCGGCGCTTTTTACCAAAGGCATATCGCCGCAGATTATGAGCGTTTTGGCTCCGCTGATTTCGACCTCTTTTAGTCCACCTGCAGTGCCGGGGAAATGCTCGTGGTCTTGTTTGTAGATTTTAGCGTTTGGAAAGTGCGCTAGAACCGCGCTTTTAACCTCGTCGAATTGATAGTGTAAAATCACGCTCACGTCGTTTGAAATTTCGTAAGCTTTCTTTAAGATGTGGATTATCATCGGCTCGCCGCAAAGCTCGAAAAGAACCTTGGCTTTTTGCGACTTCATCCGAGTGCCGAGTCCTGCGGCAAGAACTATAACCGAAACGTTGTTCATTTGTACCCTTAAATTTCAAAAAATTGGATAATTTTAACACATTTAAAATAAATAAAAACCTAAATTTATGCCGCGTGGGCGAAATTTAAATCCCAAATTCAACTAAAATTTTATAAAATTCCGCCTAAATTTTAAAGCTTAGGCGGACGTTTTGAAAAAACTGATTTTGGTTACTTGTATTTGGGCTTTTAGTTTCTCGCTGATAGGCGAGTTTTTGCGCGGCATAGACAGCGCGTATTTGGCATTTTCGCGCGTATCGTTGGCGCTAATTTGCTTTTTGCCGTTTATGAAATTTCGTGGCGTAAATCCCGCCTTGGCACTTAAAATTTGCGCCGTGGGCGCAGTGCAGATCGGCGTGATGTATATCTTCTACTACCGCAGCTTTGCGTATTTGAAGGTCTATGAAGTGGCGCTTTTTACGATATTTACTCCGTTTTACGTGACGCTGCTTTACGATGCGCTTAAGCTTAGATTTCGCGCGCTATATCTTTTCAGCGTCGCAGTCGCGGTGCTGGGGGCTTTGGTGATAAAATTCGGCGCGATAAACTCTGAGTTTTTGACGGGCTTTTTGCTAGTCCAAGGCGCAAATTTATGCTTCGGGCTCGGACAGAGCGCGTATAAATTTATGCTGGAGCGCCACGGTTTTAGCGAACAAAAGGAGCTTTTCGGCTATTTTTTCGTCGGAGCTACCGCGGTCACGGCGATTGCCGCGATCGTGCTCGGGGATTTTTCTAAATTTAATCCTAGCTTCTCGCAGGGCGCGGTGATCGTGTATCTGGGCACTGTCGCAAGCGCTCTGGGGTATTTTTTGTGGAATAAAGGCGCGTGCGAAGTCGATAGCGGCGTGCTTGCGATTATGAATAACGCGCTCATTCCCGCAGCGATCGTCGTAAATTTAGTATTTTGGCAAAAAGACGCCGATCTAGCGCGCCTGCTTGCAGGCTCGGCGCTGATCTACGTTTCGCTTATTTTGCATAAAAAGATTATGAAATTTTACGCCCTGCGCGAGCAAAGAATTTAGTATTTAACTAAAATTTTATATTTTTACATTAGAATTAGCCCTTATTTTATTTGAAGTTGGCAAAATGAAAAAAACCTTGAAATTTATCGTCTTTACCCTGCTCATAGTCATTGCGATATATTTCTTATACGGCAAATTTTTTAAGCAAGAAGAAGCGCCGAAGGCCCTTACCACAAGGCTTGAGAAGGGCAGTATTAGAGGCACGGTGACGGCTACGGGCGAGGTTTATGCCAGGGATTTGGTAGACGTGGGCGCGCAGGTAAGCGGTCAGATCAAAAAGCTCTATGTCAAAGTTGGCGATAAGGTTCAAAAGGGCGATATGATCGCACAGATTGATTCCGTCACACAAGAAAACGAGATTGCGCAGCAAAAAGCACAGCTTCTGATCCACGAGGCAAATTTGGCTTCGGCAAAGATCGCCGCGGCGAACGCTAAAACGCAGTATAACCGCGAGCTTGAGCTGTATAAAAGAAACGCCGCTTCCAAAGAGGCGGTGGAAAATGCTAAAAATAGCGCCGCTTTAAAAGAGGCCGAGCAGAAGCAGATCGAGGCGCAGATCGAGCAGACCAAACTTCAGCTAAGCACGGCGGAGACGAATTTCGGCTACACCAAAATCACAGCTCCGATAAGCGGCACGATCGTTTCGATGCCGGTAGAGGAGGGCAAAACGGTAAATTCCAACCAAACTACGCCTACGATCGTAAAGATCGCCGATCTAAGCAAGATGGAGATCAAGATGCAGATCGCAGAGGGCGATATATCCAAAGTAAAGGTTGGAATGGACGTAGAATACTCCATACTATCAGATCTGGATAATATCAAAAAGGCTAAAATTTACAAGATCGACCCCGGTCTTACCACGCTTAGCGACGGGACTTACGATAAAACCTCTAGCGGTTCGTCCTATTCTTCGAGTAGCAGCGATAGTGCGATCTATTTTTACGCAAAGATGCTAGTGGATAACGAAAACGATTTTTTAAAGATCGGAATGACGACCGAAAACAACATAATCGTAAGCGAAGCGAACAATACTAGCTACCTACCTACCTCGGTTATCAAGCGCGACGCGAAAGGCGATTACGTCACAGTGCTTAACGGCAAAGAGCCTGAGCAGCGATACGTAAAAACGGGCGTCAGCGACGATTTAAATACTGAAATTTTAAGCGGTTTGGATGAAAAAGATGAGGTGCTTATCGCCGACGGAAAAGCCGCGCCGTTAAATATGGACGGGCCTCCGATGGTGTTTTAGTTAAAATTTTATGGTGCAAAGATGCTAGAGCTTAAAGATATAAACAAAAAATTCATTCTTGGCGATAACGAAATCCACGTGCTAAAGGACGTAAGTTTAAATATCGAAGCGGGCGAGTTTATATCGATAATCGGGCAATCCGGAAGCGGAAAATCCACGCTGATGAACATAATCGGCTGCATCGATACGCCAAGCAGTGGAAGCTATAAGATCGAAGGTCGCGAGACCGCGAATTTAAGCGGCGATGAGCTTGCGGCGCTTAGAAGTAAAAAATTCGGCTTTGTCTTTCAAAAATACAATCTTATCGCTACGATGGACGCGACCGCAAACGTCTCGCTGCCTGCGGTGTATGCGGGCGTGGGGGCGAGCGAACGGACGAAACGAGCGGTAGAGCTTTTAAATAAGCTGGAGCTTGGCGATCGCACCAAAAATTTACCGAGCAAGCTTAGCGGCGGGCAGCAGCAGCGCGTAGGTATCGCTCGCGCTCTGATAAACGGCGGCGAAGTGATTTTGGCAGACGAACCTACTGGCGCGCTTGATAGCAAAAGCGGCGAGACGGTGATGCAAATTTTAACGGCGCTGCACAAAGAGGGCCATACCATCATCATAGTTACGCATGATGCGCATATTGCGGAATTTGCGGATCGTATCATCGAGATAAAAGACGGCAGAATTTTAAGCGATAAAAGAAAGGCCGAGCGGATTTTTGAGCGCAAAAAAGAGCAGATCAAAACTAAAAATTCCTTTATATTTTGCAAAGACCAGCTAATCGAAAGCTTTAAAATGTCCATTAGCGCGATATTTTCGCATAAACTAAGATCGATTTTGACGATGCTTGGTATCATCATCGGCATCGCCTCGGTTATCTGCGTAGTAGCTCTCGGTAAGGGTTCGGAGGAGAAAATTTTATCCGAGATCCGCAAAATTGGCACCAATACGATCGATATCTTTCCCGGTAAAAATTTCGGCGATGTGCGAGCGGGCTTTGTGAGCACCCTTACGATAAGCGATTCTAAAGTTTTGGCGCGCCAGCCCTACGTCGATTATGCCACACCAAATGCTTCTGCAAGCGGCATGATAACCTATGCAAATTTAAGCTCTAAAGCCCAACTGCGCGGCGGTGGCGTAAATTCTTTGGCGGTTAATGGCATAGATATAGAAGATGGTAGAAATTTTAGCGACGATGATATTAAAAATTCTGCCTCTGTCGCGATTATCGATCCAAACACTAAAAAAACATTTTTTAAAAATTCAGATCCGATCGGTAAGACGATTTTATTTTCGGGTAAGCCACTTAAGATCATAGGAGTTTCGGGCAAGGACAAGAACGCCTTCGGAAGCAACGAAAATTTAAGAATTTACGCGCCGTACTCAACCGTGATGAATAAAATCACGGGCAATCGAAAAATCAGCTCTATTACCATCAAAATAAGAGACGATGTCAATACTCAAGTAGCCGAAGAGAGCCTAACTCAGCTACTTATCCAAAGACACGGCTCGCGGGATTTTCATACGATGAACGCAGATACTATCAAACAAACAATACAAAGCACCACTGGCACGATGACGATTCTGATCTCATCGATCGCAGTGATCTCGCTCGTCGTCGGCGGCATCGGCGTGATGAATATCATGCTCGTAAGCGTTACCGAGCGCACGCGCGAGATCGGCATCAGAATGGCGATCGGCGCGAAGCAATCCAATATCTTGCAGCAGTTTTT
Source organism: uncultured Campylobacter sp. (assembly GCF_938017615.1). GTDB lineage: Bacteria > Campylobacterota > Campylobacteria > Campylobacterales > Campylobacteraceae > Campylobacter_B. The sequence goes on from NZ_CALIJA010000143.1 coordinate 7,426, forward strand.
GATAGAGGCGATCTTGCTTTGCTCGCTGGGCGGAGCTTTAGGAATTTTAATCGCTTTAGCGCTTGGATTTGCGTTTAATATCATAAGCCCGGATTTTGCGATGAAATTTACTACCGCGCCTTTCGTGATCGCCTTTGCGGCGTCGTCCGCGATCGGTATAGTTTTCGGCTATCTGCCGGCAAGAAACGCCAGCAGATTAAATCCGATAGATGCTTTAGCACAAGAATAAACAAGGAGAGAAAATGATAAATTCCAAAGTAATTTTAAGCGGCATTTTAGCTGTTTTTATCGGCGGTTGCGCCTCAAATCAAAGTGAGGTCGAATTTAAACCTGTAGAGCATTTCAAGGACGAAAATGCAAGCTATGAAATCGATACGCTGTGGTATAAAAAATATGGCGAATCGTACCTAAATAAGCTTGTAGATCAAGCTCTTGCGAATAACTATGATCTAAAAACAGCGGCTTTAAACGTTGAGAGTGCTTATGCAAATTTAGGGCTAAGTAGGGCTGATCTTTTTCCTACGCTAAGTAGCTCGTGGAGTGCGGGCGCTAATCGCGACATAAGCACCGGCTCGAACTGGAACAAAACCTATAGCTCTGGTTTTAACGTAAGCTATGAGCTTGATCTTTTCGGCAAGATCCGCTCGGCGGTAAATGCCGAGGGCTGGAACGCTAAAGCCAGCGAGTTTGACCTTGAAAATACTCGCCTGACTCTTATAAATTCTGTCGTAAGCGGCTACTTCGAGATGCTTTATTTAAACGATTCGCTAAAATGGACAAAACAGAATTTAAGCGATTACCGCGAGATCGAAAAAATAATCAAGGCAAAATATGATTACGGCAAGTCCGAGCAGCTTGATTACAGGCAGATTCAAAATTCTATTCTAGGGCTTGAAAACAAGGTATTAAGCATTCAAAAAAATATTGAGGATAATCATAAATATATGAGAAATCTCATCTCCTCCAGCTTGCAATTTGATGATAACACAGATTCGATAAATTCCATAGAATTCCAAGGCGTTGATCTAAATGTACCTTACACAGCGCTTGCTAACCGCCCCGACATTAGAGCTGCGATCGCTAGGCTAAATTCCAGCTTTTACGACGAACAGACCGCTAAGTTAAATTTCTTTCCTAGCGTAAATTTAGGCGCAGGGCTTACTAACGGGCAAGGCGTGAGCGCTAATGATAGTTTCAAGCTAAATTTTTTAAGCGGCAACGTAAGCATAAGTCTGCCGTTTTTGGATTATGCGAGGGTTGAAAACCGCCTTAAAATTTCAGAGATCGCTTTTCGCAAAAACGTCGTAAATTACGAACAGACGCTCTCTAACGCTACGAATGAGGTGCTAAATTTATATAGAATTTACCAGATCAATCTGGCTAGCCTTAAAAATTTAAGTGCCGCTTATGACGAAAAGGCGCGCATTGCCGATCTTTACGCCGCGAAATACGAAGCAGGCTCAAGTGAGCTAAAGGATATGCTAGAAGCCCGCACTGACGCCGTAAACGCTAAGATAAACGAGCTAAATCAAAGATATTTGACGCTTCAAAACGAGGCGGCGATCTATCGCGCGATGGCAGGCAAATTTAAACGCAAATGAAAAAGGTTTTGATATTTTGGCTGCTTTGCGGTGCGATATTTGCTGATTGCACGGCAATAAGAGCGCAAGATGACTCAGTAAGCTTTGGTGCCAGCGCTTATGTTGCGGACGATAAGCAATCAGAATTTGAGAAAAACCATAGTGAAATTATGCTAAATCGTCAAAAAAATGAATTAGATAGGCAAATCTTGCAAAATAATTTACAGCGTGAATCAAAAGGCGTAGGCGACCACGATGATTTTTCGATGAAAAAACAGCCGATGCAAGACATCAAGGAGCGAAACAATAAAAATGAGCAAGACTTAAAACTGCGCCGCAAAAAGCTGCAAGGCGACGCTTATCGGCGCTAGGGCTGCTTTTGTTTATCGGTTTTTAAGTAAAGTTTCTATAAAATCTCCGCTTTACATTTTCTTAAAGGAACAGTTATGAAAAGAACGTACCAACCCCACAATACCCCTAAAAAGCGCACTCACGGCTTTCGCGTCCGCATGAAAACAAAAAACGGTCGCAGAGTTTTAAGTGCAAGACGTGCTAAAGGCAGAAGAAGATTGGCTGCGTAGGCGAATTTGCTGCGATAAGCGATAGCGGGGTTTTTTCGGAGGTTTATAAAAGTGCGGCGAAGTGGCATTGCGAATGCGCTGTCGTGTATTTTTTGGCTAGCGAGCAGCGTAAATTTAGCGCAGTCGCCAGTAAAAAAATAGGCAATTCGGTCACGCGAAACCGCGCCAAAAGACGTTTGCGCGCAGTGTTTTATAATCAAAAAGACGCCATTGTTAGCGGAATTTTTATATTAATCGCAAAAAAGCGGATCGTAGATATGAGCTTTGAAGACATTGAGCGAAATTTAAAATGGGCGTTTAAAAAGATCGGCGCAGTAAAATGAAGAGATTTTTTATAGCCGCGATCGGGTTTTATCGAAAATTTATTTCGCCTTTGCTACCGCGCTGTTGCCGTTATTATCCGAGCTGTTCGGAATACGCGCTTTATGAGTTTAAGTTTAACGGTGTCTTTGGCGCGCTCTGCGCTGTAACGGCTAGAATTTTAAGGTGCAATCCGTTCTTTAGCGGTGGCATAGATTATCCGATAATCGCGCGAAATTTCAAATTTTGCGTATTTTCAAAAGTCTGCGAAGGCGGCTTTAACGCGCGCGCGCAGAAATTTAAGCTTTGGTTTATACCATATAAAAAAAATAGATATTACGTCATACGACTAGGAGAAAATAGTGCTAGATAAACTTCCTCAATCAAAGCGCCTTGCTATCGCGATAGCAACTGCGCTCATATTTTTTGTAGCTTACGATCATTTTTATTTATCAAAAATTCGCGCTGCTATGGAGGCAAATGCAACCGCGGCGCAAATCGCGCAAAAAAATGCCGCCAAATCCGCTCCGCAAACTTCCGCCGCTGGCGTGAGCGCGCAGGGAGCAAATTTAAATACCTCAAATTCTATCTCTGCACCGTTAGTGCGCGTGGTTGGCAAAGAGGCAAATTTTACAATCGACGGGCTCGGTCGCATAAGCTCGTATGTGTTAAACGATGCAAAATTTCGTGACGGAAACGGCGAGGCTCTAAATTTAATCGATGCCAAATCGCACTCCAAGCCGCTTGAGGTGCGCTTCGAGGACGCGGCGTTGAATGCGATGGCTTTCGATAATCCTTACGGCGCTTCATCTAGCGAGCTGGACGTACGAAACGGAGAGGCTAGCGTTACGTTAAGTCAAAGTTTAGGCGCCGTTAGCATAAATAAAATTCTTACCTTTTATCCAAATGGTAGTTATAAATTGGATCTGAAGTTAAGCGGCAATGCGCGTTATTTCATCAGCCCTGGCTCGCGTCCGAACGTAGAAGTAGATAGCTATACGGTTCACGGCGTCATTGTAGGAAAACCGGGCGACGCTGGAATTTCAGATAAAATCACTTCATTTTTTACGGGCTCGCAGGCTATAAACGAAAGCGTAGAAATTTTTAAAGATGGCGATGTGGATAAAAATGAGCGAATAAGTGGGGCGAATATCGCTGCAAGCTCCGATCGCTATTATACAACGCTATTTTACGGAGAGAGCTTGAATGCGACCGTGACTGACGCAGATAAAATTTCGCAGGTTTTCATAGGCTCGGACGGCGATCTTAGTCTTACGGGCTATATCGGCGCGAAAGATCACGCGACGCTAAGCTCGATAAATCCTGCTCTTACGCACATTATCGAATATGGCTGGTTTACCTTCATCGCCCGCCCGATGTTTAAATTTCTAAACTGGTTGCACGGCTATATCGGTAACTGGGGCTGGTCGATCGTTGTGCTTACGCTCATTATCCGCCTAATCTTATTCCCGCTAAGCTACAAGGGAATGCTATCGATGAATAAGCTAAAAGATCTGGCGCCTAAGATGAAGGAGCTTCAGGAGAAATATAAGGACGATAAACAAAAGCTGCAGTTGCATATGATGGATCTGTATAAGAAAAACGGCGCCAATCCAATGGGCGGCTGCTTACCGATCCTGCTTCAGATACCGGTATTTTTCGCGATCTACCGCGTGCTGCTTAATGCGATCGAGCTAAAGGGCGCGGAGTGGGCGCTGTGGATCCACGATCTGTCGCTTAAAGATCCATATTACATCCTGCCGATTACGATGGGAATTTTGATGTTTTTACAGCAAAAGATTACGCCGACTACATTTACCGATCCGATGCAAGAGAAGATGATGAAATTCTTGCCGCTTATTTTTACGGTATTTTTTGTAATGTTTCCTGCAGGTCTTACGTTATACTGGACGGTCAATAACTTCTGCTCAATCATTCAGCAATACGTCATAAACAAGGCCTTTGCTAGGCATAAACAAGCTCAAATAGCGGAGAAAAAGTCATGATAATTGAAGCAGAAAATTTAAAAGACGCATATAATAAAGCAGCAGCTGAGCTGGGATGCTCGGTAACGCAGCTTAGCGTGCGCGTGCTGCAGCATCCAAGCGGCGGATTTTTGGGCTTTTTTAAGAAAAATGCTATTATAGAAGCTGTTTTGGAAGGGGAGAAATTTAGCGAAAATCCGGAATTTAGCGCCTCTCAAAACAAAACCGGCAAAGCAGAGAAAAAGCAGGGCGACAAATCAGAGTCTCAAAGTTCGCGCACCACGCATTCTAAACATCGCAAAGAAAAGCAAAAGGGCGTTGTAACGGATGAAATTCTATCCGATATCAAAGAGAAGCTATCTGCACTTTTTAGATCAAGTGAGTTTAATATCGAAGTTAGCGATGTTAGCAAAATCGACGAAAATACCGTCTATATCAAGCTACAAGGCGAGGATAGCGCGCTTTTGATAGGCAAAGAAGGACACCGCTACAAGGCACTTTCGTATATGATTTACAACTGGATCAGCATCAGATATGATCTTGCCGTAGTTTTTGAAATCGCGGAATTTTTACAAAATCAAGAACGATTTATCGATTCTTATGTAAATGCGCTCGTGGAACGCTCCGGAAATGAGCGTATCGTCACGAAGGCTTTTGATGGCGCATTTATCAAAATTGTAGCCGATAAGCTAAAACAAGCATATCCAGATCGTTTCGTGGGCATCAAATCCACGCGTAGCGGCAAAATCGTCATCGTAGACGAAAAAAACTAATCGTGAGCGAGACTATCGCCGCTATAGCTACGGCTCACGGCATCGGCGGAATTTGTATAGTTAGAATTTCAGGCGAGGAAGCGCTATCCATCGCTCTAAGCCTTTCACATCGCAGCTGTTTGCGACCTCGCTATGCCACGCTTGTGAATCTTTTTGACGCGAGCGGCGAAGCGTTCGGCGAGGCGATTTTGATATATTTCAAGGCTCCGCATAGCTTTACCGGCGAGGATGTCGTAGAAGTGCAGACCCACGGCGGCTTTACGGCTTCGTCCTTGGCGTTAGATGCCGTGCTGGCTCTAGGTGCGCGCATAGCAAATCCGGGCGAGTTTAGTAAGCGAGCGTTTTTAAACGGTAAAATGGATCTTAGTAAAGCCGAAGCCATAAGCGATCTGATTAATTCGCGCTCGCAAAGTGCGGCTAAAATTTTAGCTAGAAACCTGCGCGGCGAGCTAGCAGACTTCGTCGCAAATCTGCGCGCAGCTCTGGTTAAGACGTTGGCCTTCGTCGAGGTTTGCATCGACTACGCGGAGGATGATCTGCCTTCTGATGTGCTACAAAACTCGCAAGAAATGCTTAGCCAAAATATCGCTTCTCTAGAAAAAATCACTCGCATCAGCCGCAGCCGCAAGGGACTAATCGAGGGCTTTAAAGTAGCGATTGTGGGTAAGCCTAATGTCGGTAAATCAAGCATTTTAAATTCTATGCTGAGCTTTAGTCGCGCTATTGTTAGCGACGAAGCGGGCACTACGCGCGATCTTATCGAAGAAAGCTTGCAAATAGGCACTCATCTAATCCGTATAGTCGATACCGCAGGTATCAGACACAGCGGCTCAAAGCTCGAAAGTATCGGTATTTCATATTCGCTTCGCGCTGCAAGCGAGGCAGACGTGATTTTGGCGGTGTTTGATGCAAGTCGCGAATGGGACGCCGAGGACGCGCAGATCCTAAAAATATTGCGCGAACAAAAAGAGAAAAAAATCATCTACATTTTAAATAAATGTGACCTGCCGCGTAAATTTCATCCTAGCACGGAGGATCTTGGCGATGATTTAGAGGCTTTTTCTGCAAAAAATTTCGCAGCTGAAAGTCCCATATCAGAGAATTTCACAGCCGAAAATTTAAAGCAAAGTCGGACCTGCGATGCTTCTTTAAATTCCTGCGCGCAGAATTTAAAAGCTAAAAATTTAAAGCGTGACTTAAGCGCGCAAAATTCTACTTCCACAGATTCCGTGCTTACAAGCCAAATAGCCCTTGCGAATTCCATAAATCTGGTGGGACAGAATTCCGCCGCAAAAGCGGGACTAGTGGCGCCAAATACCGAGCGCGTTACTGCAAGCTGTGCTGCGGAGAATTTCACGCAGGATGATTCCAAACAAAATTCTGCAAATTCCATCGCGCCTAATAGCTCTGCAAAAAATTCCGCTAGGCAAACTACCCAAGCAAATTCCATTTTTACGCCACTTGAAATTTCTGCAAACGAGGGCGTGGATAAAATTTTAACCGCGCTTGAGAGCTACTTAAATTCTCAAAATTTCGATGGCCTTATGCTAAGCAACGAGCGGCAAATTCTATCTTGCGAGAGCGCGCTCTCAGCTCTTAAAAACGCGAGCGAGCGCCTGGCTTGCGGCGAGCTTGAGCTTTTTGCATTTGAGATAAATCGCGCGATTGAGGCGATTGCACGTATTTCGCGTCCATTTGAGCGAGACGAAATTCTAGACGAAATGTTTAGCAATTTTTGCCTCGGTAAATAGCGTTTTAGCTACTAATTAGCCAAAATTCAATATAATCTCGCATTTAAAACGAGGTCTTTATGAAGGAAAAAATCCAATATTTTTTGGCGCTGGGTCTGATAAAATTTGCAAAATTCGCGCCGAAAAGCTTCATATTCGCATTTTTCGATAAGCTCGCACTTTTCGCATCGTGGAAGCTTAGTAGGCGCGTTAAAGTCGCGCAGGATAACCTTCGCGCCGCCTATCCGCAAAAAAGCGAAAGTGAGCTTCACGCTCTTGCGATCGAGAATTTTCGCAGTATCGCTAGGACGCTTACTGATACGCTTTTATTTTACAATGGCAGACTAAAATTTGATGATCTGATTTCAAACGGCGAGCAGGCGCTAGAGCGCGTCCGAAAGCTAAAAGGTGATAATCCGCACGGGATTTTATTTTTTACTGCGCATTTTGGAAATTGGGAAATTCTAGCTAATTTTTTCGGCGCCAATGGCTTTCCCGTCTCGGTAGTCGGGCGTCGCAGCGATAATGAGTTGATCGAAGAGCGGCTCGTGGCGCCGTTTCGCGAGCGCTACGGCAACGACCTCATTTACAAGGACGATGCGATGCGCAGACTCGTGCAGGCGCTAAAGCAGGGGCGCAACGTAGGCATTCTGCCCGATCAAAAGCCAGGTCCTAAAAACAGCCTGATTACGACCTTTTTTGGACGACAGTGCTACACCACGAAGACTATCGCGTCGCTTTATTTGAAATTTCGCCCCGTGCTGATACCAATTTTTGCGCGCCGCGGAGAGGATGATCGCTACGAGATCGTGATCAAGGATTTCCCGCCGCTACCTGAGGGGCTAAATAAGGACGAGGCCGAACTGTTTATCACGCAAAAGTGCAACGACATTTTCGAAGAGGTCGTGCGAACCGCGCCGCAGCAGTGG
>NZ_CALIJA010000144.1 GCF_938017615.1 uncultured Campylobacter sp.
AAGCAAAACCTCTTTTAAAAGTGCGTGCTTTGTGCGCGATCTGTTTTTCTCGCTATAAATTTAGCCTTTCGGCGCTCGCATTATTTGCGATGAAATTTTAAAATTTCATCGCAAATTTTCTACGTCTCGCGCCTATTTTTTGAAAAGCTCAGAAACATTCGGGGCTTGCTTTTCTTGCTCGCTAGCAGCGAAAAATTCCGCTTTGGCAAAGTTGAAAACGCTAGCGATGATGTTAGTAGGAAACATCTCGCAGGCGTTATTATAAACCGTAACGGCGCCGTTATAAGCGCGGCGTGCGGCGCTGATCTGCTCCTCGCACTCGCCTAACGCGTTTTGTAGCTTGGCAAAGGATTCGTTAGCCTTGAGGTTCGGATACGCCTCTACCGCAATGCGGATCTGTCCTAAAAGAGCCGAAATTTCACTATTTAGCTTAAATTTGTCCGCGTTAGAAGCCGCATTGATCGCTTGTGAGCGAAGTTCGCTAACGCGCGTTAGCACGGCGTTTTCGTGGCTCATATATTCGCGCGTGGCGCTAACTAAATTCGGGATGAGGTCGTAGCGCTTTTTAAGCTGCGTGTCAACGGTAGAGGCGATATTTCGCACCTGGTTACGCTTGGCGATGAACGAGTTATAAACGCCCACTAACGCCAAAACTAACAAAACTATGACGACTAATAAAATCAAAGCCGCATTCATTTTCTCTCCTTTTAAAGTGTTTCAATTAAAAATAAGAATATTTAGCTATACTTGCCATTTCTTTTCGCGTGTCAAGGTAGCTCAGCTGGTTAGAGCGCTGGTCTCATAAGCCGGAGGTCGAGAGTTCAAGTCTCTCTCTTGACACCATCTTCAAATTACCTTTAAGAGCATACAGCGCCTCAAAAAAGTTCGAGATTATATCTTACTTATACTTGAAAAATAATGAAAATTAGCAAAAGCATAAAATTTACCTTCGGGCAAATGTGAGTTTTTTTGAATTTGTTGCTCCGTCTCTAAAAGATAAATTTACGCAAAGTATCTTTACCTACGAGCCTTTAAGATATTTTGGCAAAAGTTTTTTATTCGAGTCTCTTTCGCGTTTTCACATCGGTAATCCGTATCAGCATAACCTATCACATTCCGCACAAATTCACACTATTTAGATAAAATTTTGATATAATTTCTCGCTTTAAAGCTAAAATTCAAAGGAAACATATGAAATTTATTTCTCACAAAATTTTAAAAAGCGCGGTTTTGCTGGCGGCATTGGGATCTTTTGCGACTTGTAGCGCCGAGATGCAACAGCCTAACGGCTACGCCATAAGCGGCGCGGCGCTATCGGCGATAGAGGAGGACAATAGGGCGAAAGAAAATTATCTAGTCATCGACGTCAGAAGCGCGGATGAGTACGCTGCAGGCCACATAAAACACGCGATCAACATCCCGCTTGAGCAGCTTGAAAGCAGGCTGGATGAGATAAACGCCTACAAGGATAAAAACGTCGTACTTTATTGTAATACGGGCAATCGCAGCAGCAAGGCGCTTGATCTGCTTAAACAAAAGGGCTTCAATGTGCTTATGAACGCGCCCGGTGTGAAGCAGTACGACTACGAGCTGTATAAGGTCGGCAGCATAAACGCGGAGGGGTTTTTGAAAATAGCAAATGATCCAAACGTACTGGTCATCGACGCTAGGCAGAAGCAGGACTACGACGCGGGGCATATGAAAGGCGCGATAAATATCCCATACGGCGAGCCTTTAGAAAACTACAAAGACGTACTTGAGGCCAACAAAGACAAAAAGATAATCACGCACTGCTACAGCGGCAACCGCAGCGCCAAGCTAGCCAAAGCCCTAAACGAGCGAGGCTACAACGTCACAAATCTACTCGACGGCACGAAAGAGTATAATTACGAGCTAGTAAAATAAATCAGAATTCGGGCTTTTGGAGTAAATTTTAAAAGCTCTAATTCTATAAATTTGCAAATTTTCTATAATGTGATGGTTGATTATTTTACGGCGCGAAATGCAAAATTAACTTCGTGTGCGGCGCGTAAATTTAGACGCCGCAAATCCGCGAGATTTTGGCGGAGCTTTTGTGCTGCATTTGGCGAGGCTTCATCGCGAGCAAAATTCTGCACGCATTGGTTTGGCGTAAAATTTTACTTTGGAATTCCGCTCTCAGAATTTTGCGGTGCAAAGTTCCAAGCGGCGAAATCTTTCAAAAATTTTAAATTTCAGCAAATTTAACTATTTGGTATGCATAAATTTCACTCAAAATATAACTAGAAGCTTTTCGCGAGTTTTGAACCCCGTAAATTCTTGATTAAATTTATTCGGATTAATAAAAATAAATCCCGCAAAATGATAAAATGCTATTTTGAGTAAATTTGAAGCGAAATTTTACGGGAGGGACCATGAAATTTAAAGATTTTAAAGCTGCAAACTGCGCTAACTACGACT
>NZ_CALIJA010000145.1 GCF_938017615.1 uncultured Campylobacter sp.
ATTATCGTTCGTTTTATGTCATCAAAATCTAAAATACCACTTTCAAAATCGTCTAAGCAACCAATGCAAAATCCAGAAGCAGTAATCCAAAATATAAAAATAAACAAATAATGTAAAATTAAAGGAAAACCAGAATAATCCCGCAAAACTAGTGGCTCTTTGTCGTAGTCCCTAGCATCTTCTTTCCTTAGCGCAGCACCGGCTTTAAATTTATCCAAATTTAGCTCTTTATAAACGGAATTTTAAAGCGTTTTATATGCTCTCAAATAGGGCGGTGGCGCGCAGGTGCGGCGGATAGTAGATTACCCGCCGCAGCGCGTCTCGCAAAAGCAAAACCGCGCCCGGCAAAACGTAAAAAACCGCGGCGTCTCGCTAACTCATAAAATTTAGCTCGCCAAAATCGCGCTGTATCGCGGGCTGATAAAATCACTGCTCGCACAAACGCAGCGCAATGCTCGCAAAAGTAAAATCCGCGGCTTGCAAAATCAAGCCACAGCATGCAAAAGCGAGCTTAAGCTTTTGGAATTCTGATCTTCTGCCCCGGATAGATGAGGTTCGCGTCTTTGATAACCTCGCGGTTGGCGTCGAAAATAATCTTGTATTTGTTCGCGTCGCCGTAGAATTTCTTCGCGATTTTAGATAGGTTATCGCCCTTTACGATGGTGTAGTAGTTCTCGGCGCTATCCTCTCTAATGCCCTCAATTTCGACGTTTTTGATGCCTGCGGTGTTGCCCGCGATGAGGGCTGCTTTTTCGAGAGTTTCCTTATCGGCGTTACCGCTGATTTTGACGGTGTCGCCCTGCACCTCGACCTCTAGCCCCTCTACCGGCGTAGAGCTGAGATTGGTGGCGATCTCGTCTTTTACGGATTTGGCGTCATCGCCTAGACCTAGTAGTTTCTTGCCTGCTTCGGCTACGAATGAAAGTAAACCCATGTTTTCTCCTTTGGTTAAAGTGGCGAAATTTTATCTTAAATTTACCAACGATCAGCTTAGGCGCATATCTCTGCCGATCTGCTCTAGCCTGGCGATGCGATCTGCGGTGCTTGGGTGGGTGCGGAAAAGCCTAGAAAGGCTGCTCGCCGCGCCGCCAAAGGGATTTACGATAAACATATGCGCGCTAGCGGTATCTGCGGAGCGCATGCGGTAGTTTTGGGAGTAGGCGTCGAGCTTTTTAAGCGCCGAGATTAGCCACTGCGGATGCGACGTAAGCGCCGCGGCACCCGCATCGGCCTTATATTCTCTCGTCCGCGAGATGCTCATCTGTATGATACTCGCAGCTAGCGGCATTACGATGGCAGCTATGAGCATAAAAATCCCGTTTGAGCGATTATTGGAGTTACCGCCGCCTACCATCGCGCTAAACTGCGCGAAATTTGCCAGTAGTGCGATAGCTCCCGCAAACATCGCCGCGACCGAACCGATGAGAATATCGTAGTGATTTACGTGGCTTAGCTCGTGCGCCAGCACCCCTTCGATCTCTTGCGGGTTCATTAAATTTAGCAGCCCGCGCGTTACCGCAACGGCGGCGTGATTTGGATTGCGTCCCGTAGCGAAGGCGTTCGGCACCTCCTCATCGATGATGTAAATTTGCGGTATCGGCAGATTCGCCTTCGCGCAGAGGCGGTCCACTATGTCATAAAGCATCGGCTCGCTATCCTCGTTCACTGGTACCGCGCGGTAGTGCTTCAGCACCAGCTTGTCGCTGAAAAAGTAGCTGAAAAAATTCATCGCACACGCCGCGCAGAAGGCTATTATCATGCCGCTACGTCCGCCTACGGCGTTACCTACAAACATAAAAATCATCACCAGCGCGCTCATCAAAAGCGCCGTTTTTAGCTTTTCCATTACATTCCCTTGAAGAAATTTAATCGCAAATTCTAACCGGCGAAGCGCCCTTATTTTAAATTTCTTGTCAATAAATTTCTAATGCCGACGGCGCAGACGATGCTAAAAACGACGACCGAATATGAGTTGATATTTAGCCCGCAAAATCCTGCACTTAGGGCAAAGGCGCAAAGTGGCGCGTTTAGGTTGATCGCTAAAAGGGCAGCCCCTCCGCAAACCCCAGCTGCGCTTAGGTTAATAGGCAGAATTTCGCCGATCGCAAATCCTATGCATAGCCCTAAAACTGCGCCCAGCGCAAAACTCGGCGTTAGCGTGCCGCCGTATCCGCCGCAGCGAAAGATCATCAAAATGCAAAACGCTTTGCAAAGCAAGATCGCAAGCAAATATGGGCTAAAGGACGCTGAGTTGAAAGCAAACTGCGCTGCCGAGCGCCCGTTACCTAAAATTTCTGGTACGTATGCGCCGACCGCCGCGGTAAGCAAGAATGCAAGCGGCAGCGTAAGCGCGATTTTAAGGCTTTTTATGCGCAGCTTTTCGCATAAGCGCACCCCATCTTGAAAGTATTTTGCCGCGACCCCCGTGACAAGCCCGATTAGAGCCGCTGCGAGTAAATTCTGTGGGGTAGGGGCGAAGTTCGAAACTGTGTAATAAATTTCTTTTGAAGCTCCGAATTCCGCCGTAGCTGTAGCCACCGCACTAGTGGCAAAGGCGCACAAAATTGCTCGAGTATCGAAGCTTTTAAGCAAAATTTCTAGGCTAAAAAGCGCGCCCGCTAACGGGACATTATATGCAGCGCCTAGTCCCGCCCCAGCGCCGCATGCGATAAATAGCCGAAGCTCATCTCCGCCGATATTTAGGGCGCGGCAAATTTTAGCCGCAAACAAGCCGCCCAGCTCGCGCGGAGCAGCCTCGCTGCCTACCGGTGCGCCCAGAGCGATGGCTACTAGCTGCAAAACAGAGTGGATTAAATTTTGCCAAAACGGCGGATTTTGCCCCTCCATCATTGAAGATACGTTTAAAAAAGGTTTTAGTCTTATTAGCAGAATTCTAATTAAAGTTACGATTGCGCCGGCTGCGAGGACGCTAAGAAAGCGCCTAAGCGCAGTGGTTTGCTCCGTGATAATGTGAAATTCCTCATCATTATGCCCGAAAGCAAAAGTTTCAATTTCGTTGATGCCGAAGTTTAAGAGCCCTGCGCAAAGCCCCATTATAACGCCTATCGCAAGGATCGCTAGAAAGAATTTAGTACTCAAAATATGCCTTTTTGAAACGCATAATTATATAAAATTTTAGCTTTAAAAAATCCTTACCGCGCGCATAAAAGCAGCTAAAACGCGAGTAAAATTTAAAACAATGGCTAAGAATTTATATCATCTCTGCAGGTAAATTTTGCGCGAAATTCTATGAAGCTTAGGCAGAGGCAGAATTTTATTTACGTTAATTGCGCGAGTAAAATTTACATAGATTTTATATCGCGCGTAGAAAATTTAGCAAAATTTCGCATCGCGCTGGAGGGTAAAACTCTATTTGAAATTTCTTGCCACGAGGACAGGCGAAATTCTACGTAAAATTTAAATCTATCCGAGCGGATAAAATTTTAAATTGAGTAAGCGAGAGAATTTCGCAGAGGACGCGTGAAATTTCGCGCAAAATTCCAATTTGCGAAAGAGGGCAAAATTCCGCGTAGAATTCCGATCCGCGTAAGCGGGTGAAATTCGCGTTAAATTCTAAACCGCGAGGCTAAGCGAAATTATGCGCGGAATTTTAATTTGCATGAGTCATAGGAATTTTATACCCGCGAATAAATTCGCTTAGGATTTTGCTATTTTTTCCAGATATCGTCATTTTTACCAGCTGCCGACGCGCTTAGCTTTTTATCCAGAGCCGAAATTTTATCCGCGAGCTTTTGCGCGCCGCCGAAAATTTCATCTTTTTTCGGAAGCCCGAAGTGAAATTTAAAGCCTACGCTATCTCCAATGCTTGCAAGTAGCGATTTGGGCGCGTTTGCGATCGCGTCTTTAAAGATTGCCGCGTCGATTCCGAGCTCGGCTAAGTTTTTTAACGCCCGCGTAGAGCTGATAAACATCGCGATCTTGGCGTCGAAAAGATAATCGTTTGCCAGCTTTTGTGCGGCCGCGGCTGATTTTTTATCCACGATGATAAAGCGCGCACCTGCGCCGTTTGCGAGTAAAATTTCATTTATATCGTTCGTAATAACGCTAAATTTTTTCTGCGCCTTTTGTGCGGCGGCGATGAGCCTGTCGTTAAATTTAAAGAGCAGATTGTCGTATTTGAAAACTTCGTCGCCGTTTTTGATGAGATACAGCGGCTCGTAGGGCACGAGCGCGTGGCCTAGGATGATCATTTGCCGCCCCTTAGTTTAGCTTCGCAGGATTTGCAAAGGCGCTTTTTATCGCGCAGAGCAAGCTCGTCGTTGCTAAAGTACGTCCCGCACTCGTCGCACGCCAAAAGCTCGGTCGCATCGTCCTTTTTCTTTATGCGAAATCTAGGCACTATCAAAAAATATATGAGCGCCGCGATAACGGCGACGGCTAGAATTTTTCCCATTATTTTACCCTTTTGATCACTAAAAATTTTCTATTTTTCAAAGCGTTTTCGCCGCTAAAAATTTCGCAGCGTGCGCTCGTAAATTCCTTGCGGAATTCCGCCGCTTCCGCCTCTGCGCCCGAGCCTTTGTAGAGCAAAAACGTAGTGTTTTGATCGTAAAAGCCGCGGCAAATTTCAATTAAGCTTCGCGCGCTCATCAAAGCCCGAGAGCTTATCAGATCGGCGCGCAGCTTTGCGCCGTCTTGCACGCGCTCGGCGTGGATTTTTACGTTAGCTAGAGCAAGGCTAACCTTCGCGTAGGTTAGAAACGCCGCTTTTTTTTGATTTGGCTCAAACAGATGCCACTCGCACAGCGGCAGCGCGAGCGCCAAAAATAGCCCGGGAAAGCCCGCTCCCGAGCCGATGTCGCACGCGATGCGCGGATAGCGCGGTATGAAATTCGCTCCGCTTAGGCTGTCGCGCACCACCGCGTCCAAATCGTCGTAATTCGTGAGGCTATGGACGCGGTTAAATTTTTGCAGACAGGCTTTAAATTTAGCGACCTGCTCGTTAAAGCTCTCGCCCGGCGCAAGCTTCACAGCAGATGCCCCATCTGCTCTTTTTTGACGCGCAGATAGTTTTCGTTAAATTTATTAGGCGTGATGATGATCGGCACGCGCGCGACCACTTCTACTTTCAGATCGTGCAGCTTTTGCGGGTTGTTCGTAAGCAGATTTATGCGCGAAATTCCAAAATGAGCGAGTATGAAATCCACGATCTCATAGGTTCGCTCGTCCGCTTTGAAGCCTAGCTGATGGTTTGCTTCGATCGTATCGAGCCCCTGATCTTGTAGCGCGTAGGCGTTGATTTTATTAAAAAGCCCGATATTGCGCCCCTCTTGACGCAGATAGATCACCATGCCGCCATGCTCTTCGATATATTTTAGGCTCGCTTCGAGCTGTTCACCGCAGTCGCACTTTAGGCTGCCGATCGCATCGCCGGTAAGGCACTCCGAGTGGATCCGCACGTTTACGACGCCCTCCAAAGGTTGCTTAAATATCACTAGATGCTCTTTCTCGCCTTGCTTAAACGACTGAACGCGGAAGCTTCCGAAGCGGGAGGGGAGATTTGCGACCTCTGAAATTTTTATATCCATGCTTAAATTTACTCCGATTGTGATATTATAAATCTCACAATTCTAGCTAAAAAAGGAAAAATAATGTTTAAACGATTTAGACGGCTACGAATAAACCCTATGCTTAGGGATCTGGTGCGACAAACCGATCTGCAAACCCGCTTTCTAATCTATCCGCTTTTTGTGGTGGAAGGAAGCGGTATCAAAAAGGAGATCGCCTCGATGCCGGGCGTATTTCAGATGAGCTTGGATGAAATTTTAAAAGAGTGTGAGGCTCTTTTGTCGCTCGGTTTGGATAAAATTTTACTTTTTGGAATTCCTTCACTAAAGGACAGCATCGGCTCGGACGCGCTAAGCGAGGACGGCATCATCGCGACTTCGCTGTGCGCGATAAAGGCTAAATTTCCAAATTTACTCGTCATCACCGATCTGTGCTTTTGCGAATACACCGACCACGGGCACTGCGGCATCATCGATCATGTGCATCAGACGGTGGATAACGACGCGACGCTTGAAATTTCGGCGCAGCAAGCGCTCATCCACGCCAAAGCGGGCGCGGATATGATTGCTCCAAGCGGCATGATGGACGGTATTATCGCTACCTTGCGAGAGACGCTCGATCGCGGCGGATTTGAAAATTTGCCGATTATGGCGTATTCGAGCAAGTTTGCCAGCGGCTACTACGGGCCGTTTCGCGACGTGGCGGAGAGCGCGCCAAGTTTTGGCGATCGCAGCAGCTACCAGATGGATCCCGCAAATAGATTTGAGGCGATCAACGAAAGCCTGCAGGACGAGGCGCAGGGAGCGGATATTTTGATGATAAAGCCCGCGCTTGCGTATCTGGATCTAATCAGAGACCTTAGAGAGCGTACGCTGCTGCCGATCTGCGCATATAACGTAAGCGGCGAATACTCGCTACTGCAGGCGGGTAAAAAAGCGGGCGTGATCGATTATGAGCGAGTGATGATGGAGACGATGATAGGCATAAGGCGCGCCGGCGCGGATATGATTATCACCTATCACGCCAAGGAGATCGCGGAAATTTTAAACTCGCGAAGATAAAATTTTAAGAATTTTGGAATTTTAAAATTTCACGGCAGCGGCGAGACTTGGTTCTTTGAAATTTACTTCGCGGCACGTAGCGCAAATTTTAAAATTTAAAATCCGCCGCAGGTAACGAAATTTTAAAATTCCGCCGCGGCAAATCCGATAAATTTTAAAATTTTCAAAATTCTGTCGTAATTTAGCTTGCAAAATTTCGCGAAAATTCCGTCCGTAAATTTCAAAATCCCATAAAATTTTTAAAATTTTACGTGCTTCATCTTAGCTTCACGCACAGGTAGGCTTAGCAGAGCTGCAATAGCCGCTAGCGTCATATCCAAATACCACATATAATCATACGCGCCGTATGCCCGTACCGCAAGACCCCCGATATATGCGCCAAAAAATCCGCCGATTTGATGCGAAAACATCGTAAATCCAAATAGGCTTGCTAAATATCGCGTTCCCAACAGCTTACCTACGGCAGCCGCAGTAGGCGGTACGGTCGCTAGCCAGGTAAATCCTAATCCCACGCTGAAGATATAAAACGTAAGGCTATCTTTGGGCGAGAGCACATAAGCACCAATAAGAGCGATACGCAGAGCATATATGCAAAATAAAATGACTTTACAGCGCACTTTGGAAACACACCAACCTACGAATAAGCTGCCTACGATGTTTGCGATACCGATTAGTGCGAGCGAAAAGGACGCTACCTGCGCGCCATGCCCGCTTAGTGCTACTTCGCTAGGCAGATGTGTCACTAAAAACGCTACGTGAAAACCGCACGTAGCAAAGCTTAAATTTATCAAAATATAGCTTTTATCGCGCAGTGCCAAACGCAGAACTTCGCCTAAGCTGCGCTTATCTTCTTCATGTAGGCTGGTTTGTTCGCCAAATAGAATTTTACTGCCTGCCAAAAGTCTTGCAAGCGGCAGAATTAGCAAGCTAAGCCCTGCGAGCGTAAAAAATGCGCCGCCGTATCCCAAAGCGGGCGTTGCGATGCAAAACCCAATCATAGGCGCAAATAAAAACTGCCCGAACGAGCCGCCTGCATTTAGCACTCCGCTAGCAACCGAGCGGATAGAAAATGGCAGGCGCTTCGCCATTAGGCTCATTAGAATTGGAAAACTACCTGCACCAAGCCCTAGCGCAAGCCCAAAACCCATCGTTAATACAAGCGAGCTTTCGCTGCTAAATAACGGCACAAGAGTGCAACTAATCGCCAAAAGCACGCTGCCCCAAAACAGCACGACGTAGGCACCGAGCTTGTCTGCAAGTATCCCGCTAAGCGGTTGCGAAAAGCCCCATACCAGCTGCGTAGTTGCCATCGCAAAGCTTACTTGGGCGATGGATAGGGAATTTGCTTGCATTATAGGTTGCACGAAAAGACCTAATGACATACGAATGCCCATCGTAATCATCAAAATCGCCGCGGCGCATAGGATCATTATCCAAACTGATTTCATATATATTCCTTTTAAAAAATAGAATTATAGCATAAAAATCACGAATATATCGATATTTTATAGATATATTTAATTAATGTATTTTAGTATATTATTTATGTAAGAGGAATTTACCGAGCTTTAATGGGCTTTGCATTAAAATTCCGTTTTCAAGGAGAAGCGATGATTTACGAAGACGAGATGATTTACGTACAGCGCGAGGAGCACGAAGTGCCGTGGGTGAAGGTCTTTACGAAGGCGAAATTTAAAGAGCTTAGCGACTGCGACGAGGCGACGCTGGCGCATCTGTGGCGCGCCGTGCTTCAGTGCGAAAAGAGCCTGCGGGAGTTTTATGCGCCCGATAAGATCAATATCGCAAGCTTCGCCAACTACGTGCCGCGCGTGCATTTTCACATCCAGGCGCGCTTTAAAAACGACAGCTTTTTCCCGGAGTCCGTCTGGGGAAAAAAGATGCGAAACGGCAAGCTCGATCTGCCGGAATTTAGCGAATTTGCAG
Source organism: uncultured Campylobacter sp. (assembly GCF_938017615.1). GTDB lineage: Bacteria > Campylobacterota > Campylobacteria > Campylobacterales > Campylobacteraceae > Campylobacter_B. The sequence goes on from NZ_CALIJA010000145.1 coordinate 8,535, forward strand.
AAATTCTGGCGGCAAATTTAAAGATGGAATTCAGATGATAGGCGTGCGCTCAAAAAAATACTTAAGCCTTTTCGCGCTTGCTTGCTGCGTCGCCACCTTTGCGTTTTACCTGCGCTTTAAAAGCGAGGAAAACGAGATAAAAATCAAGCAGCAGTTCGATTTTAGCGCGAGCCTGTTTGAAAAGATCGTGGACGAAGAGAAGCTAAACGCCTTTGCGATCTCGCTGATTTTGTCGCAAAATAGCGACGTGGTGCGCTGCTTTGAGAGCGGCAAGCACGGCGAGTGCATGGACGTGACGAAAAAATACAAAGACATTTTGAGTGCAGTGCCCTTCTATACGGGCGTGAAGATACATTTTCATACGCAAAACACCAGGAGCCTGGCTAGGAGCTGGAGCGACGAATTTTACAACGACGATCTGAGCTCTTTTCGCCATTCGCTTTTGCAGATCCGCCAGAGCCTGCTTCCAAAGGCGCTTGTGGAGATGGGGCGATGCGGGGTTTTCATGCGCGGAATTTCGCCCGTTTTTAGCGACGGTAAATTTATCGGAAGCGCCGAGATAATGCTCGATTTCGAGCACGTCATCGCGCAGATCAACCGTATGGGAAACGATATTTTTATCCTCGTAGATAAGAGGTTTGAGACCGACTGCTTCTACGATAAAATAGGCGTTATCAAGGACTTTATCGTCGTAAACAGCGCACCGGATTACGACGTTTTGTCGATTTTGGCGACGCTTGATTTTGGGGCGCAGAGCTTTATCAAAAAGGACGGGCATTATTTTTACGTGCGGGCGTTTTCGGACGAAAACGGCACGAAACTGGGCTATATAATTTTGCATCGCGAAGGCTAGCGGCGAGATTTAAATTTAGGCGCTCGCCGCTCTTAGCTACTTTGTCGCGGCGGCGGCAGCGCGGGGCGAGCGAGCGTTTTAAATTTAATCGCAAGATTACGGAAATTTGCGCTGGAATTTTAAATTTTAAAAGGAGTGTCGGTATGAAATTTTATAAATCTATTAAATTTAAAGCCCTAGTTGGCGCGCTACTTCTTATAATAATACTCTGTGCCGCATTTATCCGTATAATTCCCGATTACTCCACTTCGCGAGCCTTCGCGATAGTTTCTCTCCCTGACTACACCAAATACAAGCAAGGCTATTGCCTCAAAGAAAATAGAATTTTGCCCAAAGAGGAGCTATATCGAAAGGCAATTGAAAAGTATTTGGATAAAAAACTGGAATTATCCAAGATGATAAATGAATATCGCAAGGGGCATTATGATTCTTATAAATCTGAATATCAGCCTGCATATTATGAAGTAGAAAATATGGATTTCGCTAATTATATGAATATAGCAAAGCAATTTGGCTCTCAAGACGGCGAATTTCTTTATAAGTTTTATATCGGTGAGCTGGGCGCAAAAATTACGGATCCAAAGAAATATTTAAAAATAAATTTGAACGATATGAGTGCCGGTTTTGAAAAGCCCTTAATAAGATATTACGGAAAAGATATTTTTTTCATGCTGAATCGAGATTATATTTTATATGACGGGTATTTCAAACATAACTTTTATTCAGATATTGCACTTAATGAAAAGGCTTTAAAATCATATAACGGACAGAATAATTCAGGGATAAAAGTTTATTTCGATAACTGCGGAAACATAAAATATGATATGAAAAAACGATATTTGGAAAGTCGGGAATTAAATGGCGGCTGAGAGCCGAATATAAACAACTGAAATTTTAAATTTTAAAAGGAGCGTCGGTATGAAATTTTATAAATCCGTTAAATTTAAAGCGATAGCTGGCGTGCTGCTTCTTATAATAATACTCTGTGCCGCATTTATCCGCATAATCCCCGACTACTCCATTTCGCGAGGCTTTGTGATAGTTTCCCTTTCTGACTACGACAAATACAAGCAGGGCTATTGCCTCAAAGAAAACAGAATTTTGCCCAAAGAGGGCAGTATTTGGATTATGAGCTAAAACTAGATCAAATGATCAATGATTATAGAGCTAATACCTATGGTAGCTCCTGGCGTAGCAAATATGAACTTGCGTATTATGAATTGGAAGGTATAAATTTATCGAATTGGTTTGAAATATTAAAAACGCATCATGATAATAATGAGACGTTTGAGGAAATTTTTATGAATAAACTAAAAGCCAAAAAA
>NZ_CALIJA010000146.1 GCF_938017615.1 uncultured Campylobacter sp.
AATGAAAACCTCGGATGAGCAAGGAGCTCGATCTAGCGAGCATACCTAAAAACGGCATGGAGATAGAGGATTATTTCAGAGCCATTTTTGAAAAAAGCGGTAAAAGCCGCTAGAAAGGAGCTTGATGAAAAAGGATTATATCTGCGTATTTGATTGCGAGACGATCCCAGACGTAGCGGCGCTGGTGCGGGTGCTGGATGAGGATGCGATCGCGAGCTGCTTTGAGCCTTTCGATAAAAAAAGCTTCGCAAAGCTTCTTGACGCGCAGCTCTCGCAAAAGATCGGCGGCGAGAAACAAAACGCGTCTTTAAATTTTGCTGTAAATTCGGCGGAGCAGAATTCTAAAATTGAAAATTCCGAGCAAAATTCCGCGCCGCAAAACTTTATGCAGCAAGACGTTACGCTTCAAAGCTTTGCGAGTGAAAATCCTGTTGAAAATCCTGCGCAGGGAAATTTTACGAGCGAAAATTCCATGTCGCAAAATACGGCGCTCAAAAATTCCGCGTCGCTAAATTTAACCTACGATGATACCGCGCCTCAAAGCTCCGCAGCACAGGGCGCCGCGATAGAAAATTCCGCGCTCCTAAGTCCTGTGCCTCAGAATTTCGCAGCGGAAAGCTCTACGTCTCGAAGCTCTGCATCCGAAAGCTCAAAGAGCGAAAATCACGCTTTAAATTCCGCGCAAGATCCCGCGTTAAACGCGCTAAATTTTAAAATTTACGGCGAGCAATTGATCTTTAATGCGGATAAAAGCAAAATTTTAAACCACAAATTGCTCTCGCTTAGGGCGATGGAGATTTTCAAAGAAAAAACCGGCAGCGAATTCCTGCCCGTCTGCTTCCACCGCGTCGTTAGCATTAGCGCCGTGATGGCGGACGGATTCGGCAGATTTTTGCGCGTCTCGACGCTCGATGGCGAGAGCGAGCGCGATAAAATCGCAAAATTCCTAGCCTTTATCGAGGATTTTAATCCGCGGCTAGTGAGCTTCAACGGGCGCGGGTTCGATCTGCCGATGATTATGGCGCGCGCGATGTGCTACGATCTAAGCGCCGCGGCCTATTTTGAGATGAACGATCGCGATAACAACAAGAGCAAATGGGAGAACTACCGCAGCCGCTACGACGGGCGATTTCATCTGGATCTGCTCGATCACATCAGCGATTTTGGCGCCGTGCGCGGGCTCAAGCTCGATCATATCTGCGCTAGCGTGGGCCTTCCTGGCAAATACGACGTGCACGGCGATCAGGTCTTGCAGCTGTATTACGCAGGCGAGCAGGTCAAGATCGACGAGTACTGCAGATCCGACGTGCTCAACACCTACTGGCTGTTTTTGAAATACGAGCTTTTGCGCGGCAAGATCACCAAGGACGACTATTTGAATTATATCGCGGTGATGGGCGAATTTTTGCAAAAAGAGAGCGCGCAAATGAGCTACACGCCCGTTTTTTGCGAATTTATAGAAAAGGAGCTAGCGGCATATGCGAAGTGAAATTTTTAAAATTTTAAAAGGCGCGGTTTTGGGTGCGCTATTTTTGGCCTGCGGCGCGGTCGCGGACGAGGCTAAATTTAAACCGATGTTGCTTAAAGAATATGTCCCGGGCATGAATATCACGGGCTGGGTCGTTAGCGAGAAGCTAGACGGCGTGCGCGCGATCTGGGACGGCAAAAATCTGCGCTCCAGACGCGGTAAGATCATAAACACTCCTGAGGGCTGGAGCGCGGGCTTTCCGCCGTTTTTCGTGGACGGCGAGCTATACACTGCGCGCGGAGAGTTTGAGCAGCTCGTTTCGATCGTCTCTTCTAGCGTGCCCGATGAGCGGTGGAGCAGGGTAAAATTTTACGCGTTTGACCTGCCGAAGGAGCAGAAAAACCTAAGCGCGAAGATGGAAATTTTAAGAAATTTTATCGCTTCAAGCGGCGCGCAAAATTTACTCATCGTGCAGCAGACCCCGGTAAGTACGCACGCCGACGTGCAGGCGTATTTTGATCGCGTCATCGCAGCAGGCGGCGAGGGGGTCGTGCTGCGCGATCCAAACGCGCTTTATGAAAGCGGGCGCAGCGATAAAATTTTAAAATACAAAAAGACGCACGATAGCGATTGCAAGGTCGTAAAAATCAACCCGGGCTACGGCAAAAACGAGGGCAAGATGGGCTCTTTAAGCTGCGTGGATCTACGTAGCGGAGTGAAATTTAAAGTAGGCACGGGCTTTAGCGATGAGATGCGGGCAAATCCGCCTAAGGTGGGCACGATCATCACCTATCAATACCAAAACCTAACCCGCGAGAAAAAGCCGCGCTTCCCCGTATTTTTGCGCGTGCGACTGGCGATTTAATCTAAGGGGCTATAATCGCGTATTTTGATAAATTTAATCCGAAGGAGAAGAGATGAAAATTTTAATCACCGGCGGCGCGGGATACATCGGCAGCCACGTCGCAAAGGCGCTTTTAGAAGCGAACCGCCACGACGTCGTCATACTGGATAATCTTTGCAAGGGCTCGATGCGAGCGATCGAGGCGCTTCGCAAAATAGGCGAGTTTGAGTTCGTGCAGGAAAGCCTAGAAAACACCCCTGCGATCGAGAAGCTTTTTAAGCGCGAAAAATTTGATGCGATCATTCATTTTGCGGCGTTTATCGAGGTTTTTGAAAGCACGCAAAATCCGCTAAAATACTATCTAAACAACACCGCAAACGCGATAAATTTGATCGCGCTTGCGAACAAATACGGCGTGAAAGACTTTATCTTTAGCTCCACGGCAGCGACCTACGGCGAGCCCGACATCCCGCAGGTAAGCGAGGAAACTCCGCAAAATCCGATCAATCCGTACGGTAGAAGCAAGCTGATGGTCGAGTGGGTGTTAAAAGACGCGGCAGCGGCAAATCCGAATTTTAAATATGGAATTTTGCGCTACTTCAACGTTGCGGGTGCGGCTAGCGACGGCACGATCGGGCAAAACTACCCGAACGCGACGCATCTAATTAAGGTTGCAACCCAAACGATCGTCGGCAAGCGCGATAAGATGAGCATTTTCGGCGATGATTACGACACCAAAGACGGCACCTGCATACGCGACTACATCCACGTAGAAGACCTCGCAAGCGCGCATCTGGCAGTACTTGATTATCTGCAAAGCAATGATAGCGCGGTCTTTAACGTAGGATATGGCACGGGCTTTAGCGTAAAAGAGGTCGTTAATGAAGCTAAAAAAGTAAGCGGCGTGGATTTTAAAGTAGAGATCGCTCCGCGCAGAGCGGGCGATCCTGCCTGCCTCATCTCAAACGCGGATAAAATTCGCACCAAAACCTCCTGGCAGCCCGAGCACGAGAGCCTAGATGAGATCATCCTAAGCGCGCTTAATTGGGAAAAGAAGCTCTAGGTTCTAGCGTGAAAGTACGATTTGAAATTTCAAAATTTTACTCTGCCGTGTTTAATAGCGGCGAGCAAAAGGAAGCCTTGTTTGCTTAAAATTCTAAACGCCCCCGAAGCCGCGCAGCGCAAGCTCGGCGTCGTGCTATCGTATGTGAATATCTTTGTTTCTACGATACTTACTTTGGTTTATACGCCGTTTTTTCTGCGGGCGCTGGGGCAGAGCGAGTTTGGGCTATATTCTTTAGCTAGCAGCGTTATCGGCTATTTAGCGATTTTGGATTTAGGCTTTGGCAACGCCGTGACGGTCTATACCGCCAAATACGCTTCAAGTGGCGAAGTGGAGCGCATGCATAAATTGCACGGTACGATCTTTAGCGTGTATTTAGTGATGAGCACGGTGATCGTGCTTGCAGGAGCTGCGCTGCTAGCCAATCTATACGCGATTTTTGGCGCTAAGCTAAGCGCTAGTGAGATGGGCAAAATTCGCATTATGCTAATGCTACTAACTGCAAATTTAGCGATTAGTTTTCCTTTTAGCATCTATTCGTCGATCCTTACGGCGCATGAGAATTTCGTATTTATTAAGCTAGTTGGGATCTTTCGCACGATCGCTCTGCCGCTAGCTGCGGTGCCTGCGCTACTTTTGGGATATAAGGCTATCGCGATCGTAATCATCGCTACGGCGGTAAATTTAATCTGCGTCGCGGCAGATTTCATCTACTGCAAGCGCAAAGTCTCGCCCGTGATAAGCGTGCGAAATTTCGACGCCTCCACGCTTAAGCAAATTTTTGGCTACTCGTTTTTTATATTTTTAGGCATCGTAGTCGATCAAGTAAACTGGAATGTCGATAATTTTATCTTAGGCGCTGTAGCAGGCGCTACAGCGGTCTCCACGTATGCCGTAGCAAGCACGATAAATGCCACTTTTGTCACGCTTTCGCTCACTATTAGCGGCGTGATGCTTCCTAAAATCGCCAAAATGGTCTCTGCAAACTCCACCGATTCCGAGCTTAGCGCGGAATTTATCAAGATAGGCAGGCTGCAATTTTACGTGATATTTTTTATCGCGTCGCTTTTGGTGATTTTTGGGCGGGAGTTTATCGTGCTATGGGCTGGCGCAAATTATGAAATTTCATACGCAATCGCGCTTATTTTGGTGCTTCCAGTAAGCGTGCCGTTGATTCAAAATTTAGGCCTAGCCGTGCTTCAGGCAAAAAACAAAGTCAAATTTCGCTCAATCGCTGCGTTTTGCGTCACGCTCGTAAATATCGCTATTTCTATCCCGCTAGCTAAGGCTTACGGTGGCGTGGGCGCTGCGTGCGGCACAGCTTTTGCTATCACCTTGCTAAATATCTGCGTGATGAATATCTACTATGCTCGTGTAATCGGACTTGACATCGCTAAATTTTGGCGAAATATTGGCGCGATGGTAGTAAAATTCGCTCCCGCAATCGCAGTAAGCCTAGTGATAAATTACGCATTAGGCTTGCATGGAGTGAGCTTTTTGTTAATTTGCGGCGGGCTTTATTCGGCTATGTTTGTGCTAAGCGCGTATTTTTGGGCGATGAACGATTACGAGCGCGCGATTTTTGGCGGCATTGCAGCAAAGATAAGGAGGCGGGCTTGAGCTTCAATGTAATTAGCGAAGTGGTTACGAAAGACCGCTGTATCGGCTGCGGCGTCTGCGCGAGCAGCTGCCCTTTTGGCGTGCTAAAAATGCGGCTTGGAGGCAATGGATTTTACGCGCCCGAGGAGGGTGAAGGGTGCCGCAACAAATGCGATATCTGCCTAAAAGTCTGCCCGTTTTACGAAAAAGACACGATCGAAAACGAGCTGAATTCTAAATCATACGCAGAGCTGGAAGGCTTTAGCCCAGATTTTGGCAGGTTTTTAGCCACTTACAAATTCTACAAAAAAGATGAAGCGCAGCGCCTAAGCAGTGCGAGCGGCGGCGCGGGAGATTATATTTTTCGCGAGCTTTTTGCGCGCGGGCTCATTGATTACGCGATTTGCGTCGTGCCCGCGGACGAAGAGGGTTTTATAGCCCAAAATTCCAAGCGGGATTTTTCCGCCTGCAATAATTTAGCGATGGCGCAGAATTTGCAAAATTCCGTAACCGAAAATTCCGAGCAGAATTCCGCAATTCCAAATTTAATGCAGAATTTGGCGGACGATGATTCTATAAATTTTACGAGTGCGCAAAATTCCTTTTGCGAAAATTTTACGCAGAATTCTATGCAGAATTTTACAAATGAAAATTTCGCACAGAATTCTAAAGCTTCTTGTAAAAATTCCGTATCAACGCAGAATTTTGCTTGCGAGAATTCCAAAAACGCGCGAAATTATGCGGGCGAAAATTCCGTGCCGCTATTTAAATTTAGCGTGATAAAAAATGCCGATGAGCTTACTCGTGCGCGCTCGTCCGCTTACTATCCCCTCACGCTTGAAGCAGTGCTAAAGGAGATGTCGCGCCGTGAGGGTAGATACGCGATTAGCGCGCTGCCGTGTTTTGCCAAGGCCTTAAGGCTTGCTGCGAGTAAAAATCCGCGCCTTAAATCCCGCATAAGCTTTATTATCGGGCTGGTTTGCGGACAGGGCAAGGGTGCTGGTTTTACGCATAAGCTGGCAGATCTTGCGTTTAAAGAGCGTAAGCAGCTCGCGGCGGTTAATTACAGATATAAAATCGCGGGCAAAAGTGCGATGAGCTTTGGCTTTAAATTTCGCGCTGCAGACGGCAGTGAGGCGATAGACGATCGCAGTAGTAGCGCCTTTGCATACTGGAGCTCGCGCGCTTTTACGCCGCTTGCGTGCAACGCCTGCACCGACGTTTTTGCCAAATGCGCCGACGTCGTGCTGATGGATGCGTGGCTGCAAAGCGAAATGAGCGAGTGGTGCGGCACATCGCTCGTAATTACGCGCGCAGCTCAGATCGACGCGCTGTTTTCGCAGCCTACGAAGCAGGCGCGCGAGGCGATTTTTTGCGAGCGGATATCCGCAGCAGAGGTGCAGCGCTCGCAGAAAAGCCAGGTGGAGTGCAAAAACGAAATTTTCTATGGCGCGAAAAACCCACTTAGGCGTTACATCTTGCGCCAGAAGCTTCAGATCCAGCGATATAGCGCTACGCATTTTGATTGTGATGATTTCATCGCTGCTAGGCTTAAAAAAATCGCCGCTGCGAATAAAGTGCTAGCGCTTTTGGCGCTACCAAAGATCGCGGCATATAAAATTTATAGGAAGTTTGCATGAAGATCGGGATTTTTACCCTCCCGCTAGTGAATAATTACGGCGGAATTTTACAAGCTTACGCGCTAAGCCGCGTGCTAGTGGGGCTTGGGCATGAGCCACGTCTCATAAATTTGCGCCTGCAAAGAAGTAAACTATCGATTGCGTATATTAAATTTTTAGTGGCATGCGCACTTAAAAAGGAACTTTGCGGCGCAAAATTTAATCCCTCTTACGAGCGCGATACTAGCGGGTTTGTGGCTGAAAATATCCCTTTAACCGCGCCTGTTTGCATGCCTGCGGATTTAAAGGCGCTGTGCGAGAAAGAACGCTTTGAAGCGGTGATTTTAGGAAGCGATCAGGTTTTTCGTCCTAGCTATTTTGCGGATTTTGCAGATTGCTTTAGCCTTGGATTTTTGCCGCCTAACTGCACGCGGATCGCCTATGCTGCAAGCTTCGGCGGAGATAGGCTCTGTGGGCTTAAAAACCCCGCGGATTTAAAAGCTCATGCTGCAAATTTGGCTAAATTTAAAGCTATTTCGGTGCGCGAGCGTGATGGTATAAAGCTTGCGAGTGAATGCTTTGGCGTAGATGCGCACTGGGTACTGGATCCTACGCTTTTGGCTAACAAAGAGATTTACGATAAATTTTTAAGCCATGCGCCCAAGCACAAGGGCTTTGCCTATATCTTAGATCCATCGCCTCGCTCAGAAGCGGCGATGGAGCTATTAAAGAAGCAAAGCGGACTAGAGATAGATGAGGTGAATGACCGCGGCAACCGCATCGGTATAAAAGCATGGTTAAGCGCTATTGCGGGCGCGGAGTTTGTGCTAACCGACTCATTTCACGGCTGCGTATTTTCCATAATCTTTAATAAGCCGTTTTTTGTGCTCATTAACGCTAGTCGCGGTGCGTCGCGCTTTAGCTCACTTTTGGGCTCGTTCGGGCTTGAAGATAGAGCTTTGCAAGATCCCAAAGACGCGCGGTTGGACGCGACTATCGATTGGGATGGCGTAAATGAGGCGTTGCGCCGTAAAAGAGAGGACTCGATGAAATTTTTAAAAACAAGTTTAGGCTCATAAAATGAAAATAGCTATGGTAATTTCTGCTTTAGGCAAGGGCGGTGCCGAGCGCGTGCTAAGCGTGCTGGCAAATTTTTTCTGCCGTGAGAATGAAGTCTGTGTGATAAAATTTGACGCAGATGAGCCGTTTTACGCGCTAGATCCTAAGATCGAGCTTATTAGCTTGGATTTAGGAGTAGGCGATTTAGGAGTATTTGGCAATATAAAAAAGCGCTACGATAAAATTTTGGCCTTGCATAGGCTGCTAAAAAGTCGTAAATTTGACGTAGTAATCTCGTTTTTAGATAATACCAATGTCCTTACGCTTATCGCAAACCTCGGAGTTGGGCAGAAAATCATCGTCTCCGAACACACCAATCATCGTTTTTTAAAAAGTCCGATCTGGCGAGCTCTCAAGCGGATCTTTTATCCGCAAGCTGCAGGTCTTAGTGTGCTTAGTAAATTTGATCTGGATCATTACACATATGTGCAAAATCGAGTGATTATGCCTAATCCGATGTTTGAGATCAGCCATGCTAAAGATGCTCGCCCGCCTAAAGAAAATATCATCCTAGCAGCCGGCCGGCTCAATGTCTATAAGGGCTTTGATGTCCTTCTTAAGGCGCTTGCGCTTATAGATTTCAATCTTTTAAAAGAGTGGAAGGTGGTGATCGCAGGCGACGGAGAGGAGCGAAAGAGCCTTGAAAGCCTAGCTGCGAAGCTGCGCTTAAATGTGCAGTTCATCGGCTTTGTGCGCGATATCGAGAGCTTATATGAACGCGCTAAAATCGTCGTCGTAACCTCCAAGATGGAGGGCTTTTGCAATATTTTGATGGAGAGTATATTTTTCGGTACCGCCAGAATTTCCACAGATTGCATCGCAGGTCCTAGCGAGCTTATAAGCGACGGCGTAGATGGGTTTTTGTGCCCTGTAGGCGATAGCGCGAGTATCGCTAAAAAGCTTGAAATTCTAATGAGCGACGAGAAGCTGCGCGAGCGACTCGTGCAAAATGCCTCCAAGCGCGAGGAAAGCTTTAAAATTGAAACGATCGGGCGACGCTGGCTGGATTTCATAGCCGCTACGATACACAGGGAGGAATAATGAGCGAAAATCCCCTAATCTCGGTCATCATCCCCGTTTATAATGTCAAAGAATTCCTGCGCGCTTGCATGGAGCGCATCACGGCGCAGACTTATACAAATTTAGAAATTTTGCTCGTAGATGATGGCTCAAATGACGGCAGCGAGGCGATTTGTGACGAATACGCTGCGCGCGATCCCCGTGTGCGAGTGCTGCATAAGCTAAATGGCGGGCAGGCTAGTGCACGAAACGCTGCTTTGGATGTCGCTCGCGGGGAGTTTATCAGTTTCGTAGATAGCGACGATTTGATAAGTCTTGATTTGATTGAGACGCTTTTTCGTCTGACGCAGAAATTTTGCACCAAAATAGCTATGTGCGGCTACGCGGCATTTAGCGACGAGAGCGAAATAAATAATTTCAAGGCGGCTTTAAATTCTAAAGAAAATCAAAATTCTAAAGAGATTAGCGATCCGGGAGGAGCTGCAAATTCGAATGCCAACGCAGGCGAATACAAAATATCGCCGCAAGAGCTTTTTAGACGCAGCTGCACGCAGGATCCGTATTTTAGCACCGCGGTTTGGCGCGCGCTGTTTGCTCGCGAAATTTTCACTGCTTTGCGCTTTCCTACGGGGCAGATCTATGAGGATGTGGCGATATTTTTTGATATTTTTAACGCTTCTATTACGGCGTGCACGGATGAAATTTTATATTTTTACCGCGTAAGGGCGGGCTCGACCGTAAACTCATTTGCGCGCAGGCATCTTGCGGTCATCGCTGCGGTGCGCCACTATACTGAGGCGATCGCTGCGAATTATCCAAGCTTGGCGCGTGAGGCTAATTTCACTCGCTGCGAGTCCGCGCTGAATACGGCGTTTTTAATCATCAAATCGAGCTTTGATCCTGCAAGTTCGGATGGGGATGTGACTTCTCCTTCCGAGGCTAATACGTGCAGCTTGGCAAATGAGGCGGATTTGCATGGCGCTGATAGTTTATCTTGCGCATGCGGTAAAAATTCTGCAGTTAAAAATTCCGCCAAGCAAAATTATATGCGAAATTCCGAGCAGAATTCCGCGTCGCAAAGAAAGACCGCAGATCCCCGCTCGCCTTTAAGCGCTGCAGAAGCTGCGGATCAGATCCGCTCACTGCACGCTTTGGTGCGCGAGCGGCTGGATTTTGGATTTTTCGCAGCGCATGCAAGCCACACGCAGACGCTGATGATGGTCTTATTTTACGCAAATCCCGCGCTTTTGCGGCTATTTTATAAAATTTATCGGAAGCTAAAATGAAAATTTTATTCGTCATCGCGGCTCTTAGAAACGGCGGCGCCGAGCGCGTGTTGCAGGTCTTGGCGAACCATTTTGCGCGCGCAAACGACGTTACGATCGCGATTTTGGAAAACGACGAGGGCAGGTATAAATTTAGCGAAAAGATAAAATTTTTGCATCTGGACGTTTATAAAAACGGCGGCAGGTTCGATAAATACAGAATTTTGCGCGAGTGTTTCAAGCGCGAGCGCCCAAGCGTCATCATCAGCTTTATGGACTGGACGAACGTAGCGTGCGTGATCGCAAATTTCGGACTTAAAATTCCACTCATCGCGACCGAACACAACGCGCACGATTATCTGCCAAGCGGGTTTTTTAGCCGCGTGCGCGATCTGTGCTATAAAAAAGCAGACGCGCTTACGGTGCTTACGCGTTCGGACTTTGAGTACTATTCGCGATTTGTCAAAAACTGCTTCGTCGTGCATAACCCCTTTTTCGGCGAGATTTGCGATACCAATGGCGCTAAGCGAAATGTGATCTTAAGCGTCGGCAGGCTCGAGCCCGTCAAGGGGTATGAAATTTACTTTGATGCGCTAAGCAGGATCGATAAAAGTCTGCTTGAGAAGTGGGAAATTTTAATCGCGGGCGACGGCTCGCTGCGCGAAAGCTTGCGCGAGCTAGCGGCGCGGCTTGGACTTGAAGTGCGATTTTTAGGGCATAAGCAGGACGTGAGCGAACTGTATAAAGAAGCCAAAATTTTTGTGCTTAGTTCGCTTAATGAAGGGCTTTCGAACGTGCTGATCGAGTCTGCATTTTACGGCTGCGCACGGCTTAGCAGCGATACAGCGGGCGCAAAAGAGCTCATAAAGGACGGCTTTAGCGGCATTTTGTTTAAACGCGGCGATGCGAATGAACTTGCGAGCAAGCTTGAAAATTTAATGCGAGATGAGGCGCTGCGAGACGCTCTCGTGCAAAATGTAAATGAAAATTTAGACGAGTTTTCGCAAGAGCGCATCGTTGAGCTCTGGCAAGGTTTGATTGACCAGTTTGCGCGCAAATAACAGCCGCTTATTGATGCCCTAGCGGTGCGCGGAGATAAATTTAAACTTCGGTGTGCTAAGATAGCGTTTTGCGCCCGAGCAAAACGGCGCGTTTAAATTTACAAAGCGCATTGCGCGATGAAATTTAGCCGCTTGGGGCAGCGCAAAACGCGCTAAATTTAAACGGCGCGGCGTATGCTCGCATAAAAAGCGGAAGTAAAGTTTAAATTTATGGCGCGGCAGCGATATTTAAAAGGTAAAGAGATGAAGAGATTAAGCGTTTTTATATATTCGATGGGCGGCGGCGGTGCCGAGCGCGTCGTAAGCAACCTCCTAGGCGAGCTTACAGCACGCTACGAGGTGCATCTGGTGCTGATGAACGAGAGGATTTTTTATGAAATTCCAAGCGGTGTGCAGATCCATTTCATCGAAAAATCAGCCCCTTTTGAAAACGGGCTGCTGAAGCTTGCAAAGCTGCCGTTTTTGGCGCTGCGCTACAAAAAGCTATGCGAGAGGCTGGGTATCGATATCCACTTCGTTTGGATGAATCGCCCTTGTTACGTGGCGGCGCTGGCACGAGTTTACGGATTGGGCGGAGCGATGATTTTTAACGAATGCTCGACGCCGTCGGTGCTGTATAAAGATGCGAGCTTCAAATCCAAAATTTCAAAGCTTCTGCTTCGCAAGCTCTATCCGAAGGCCGATTTTATCTTTCCAAACTCGCTCGGCAATCTGCGCGATCTGGCGGATAATTTCGGGATTGACGAGCGCAAGATGAGCGTGCTGTATAACGCGATCGATCTAGATGAGATCGGCCGTAAAGCGAGCGAGCCTATCGCGCAGGAGCGGTCCTTTTTCCTAAGCGTCGGCAGGCTCGATGCGGGTAAAAACCACGCGCTTTTGATCCGCGCGTATGCAAATTTAAAAAATAACGGCAAAGACCTGCTGATCTTGGGCGACGGCGTGCTGCGAGCCGAGCTTGAGGCTCTGATAGAGGAGCTCGGCTTAATCGGTCGCGTGAAGCTGTTGGGCTTTGACGCAAACCCGTATAAATATATGGCTAGATGCTATGCGTTCGTCTTCGTAAGCCTTTTTGAGGGGTTTTCAAACGCGCTTATCGAGGCTCTTGCGTGCGGCAAGCTCGTGATTTCAAGCGATCATCAAAGCGGCGCGCGCGAGCTTATGGGGCAAAGCGAATGGGGCGTGCTGGTGGGCGTGAACGATCTAGAAAGCACCCAAGCGGCGATGCAAAAAGCGCTGGATGATGAAAATTATGTAAAATTTTATGAGAAAAAGGCTAAAATTAGAGCCTTGTTTTTCGATAAAAAATGGATAGCAAGCGAGCTAATCGCAAAAATAGAACAAATCGACGAAGGAAAATAGGCGTGGGTGAAGAAAAAAAGGCTTTTAGCGTCAGAGAGATCGACGAAGGATCGGACGATCAAAAAGGCGCGCAATCAATGGGTGCCGACAAAGCTGCCTTAAGCGAAAATTTCGCTAGTGAGGGAAATTTTGACGCAGAGTATTCCGCAAGCGGCGGAGAGAATTTTAGCGGCGAAAATGCCGAGCTTAAGGGTAGCGAGGATGCCGCGCCTCAGAGCGATAAAAATTCCGCGCTTGATGCAAAAAATTCTGCGAGCAAAAATTCCGCGCACGCCGGCGTTAAAAATTTAAGCGACGATCAAGCGCGCGCTGTTTCTGCAAAAATGCGAGCACAAAAAAAATCCAAAAAGACTAAAAAATCAAGCGGACGAAATTCTACCTCGGTAAATTCTGAAAATTCCGCAGGCGCAAATTCTACAAACTCAAATTTGAAAGGTACTGCGAATTCCACGAGCAAAAATTCTACAAATAAAAATTCCGCTGGCGTTGCGAACTCTACAAATAAAAATTCCGCAAAAGCCGCTAATTTGGCTAAATTTAAAAATGTGAATTCCGCAAGTGCTTTAAATTCTACAAACGGCATAAATTCTGATAATTCTAAAAGCTTTACAGCAGAAAATTCCCAAAATTCTAAAAATCAGGCAGCTGGCGCGCTTCCTGCCAGGCGTAGAATTTTTGGCTTCATAAAAAATTATGAGTTTTCAAAGCATATTTTGCTGATGATTGTGTTTGCATTTGCCTTTAGCGTGGCGTTTCGTATGTGGTGGGTGTATTGGGCGAGCGGATTTCCGAACTACTTTTTTTGGGACGGCGAGCTGATGATAAACACCAACGACGGCTACGCCTTTGCAGAGGGCGCGCGCGACCGTCTTGCGGGCTTTCATCAGCCCAACGATCTTAGTTATTTTAGCGCGCCGCTTTCGATCGTGACGGCGTTTTTGGCTGAAATTTTGCCCTTTAAAATTGAGACGATATTCGTTTATCTGCCGGCTTTGTTTAGCTCGCTCATCGTAGTGCCGATCTTGCTGATCTCAAGCGAGTTTCGCTGCATGCGCGCGGGCTTCATCGGCGCGCTTGTCGCGAGCGTGGCGAATAGCTACTACAACCGCACTATGGCGGGGTATTACGACACCGATATGCTAAATATCGTGCTTGCGATGTGTATTTTGTGGGCGCTCATCCGCATTTGTACGCGCGGTTCGCGTAGCACGCTGTTTTGGCTGGGCGCGTTTGTGATATTTTATATGTGGTGGTATCCGTCCAGCTTTTCGCTAAATTCCATGATGCTCGCCGTATTTTTTGCTTATACGCTGATTTTTAAGCGAAAAAGTGCGGTAAATTACGAAGCGATGATTATCATTTTGATCGCTTTGTGCTCCACGCCTTTGGTGGCAAAAATTTTAATCTCGCTTACGCTATTTTGGCTCTTTGCGTTTAGAGGAAAGCTATTAAATTTTAAAATTTTAGCGATTATCGGCGCGCTTGCCGTAGTCTTTTTCGTTGCAAACGGAGGTCTTAGCCCGATAATCTTTCAGGCGAAATTTTATATCTTCCGCTCCTTTGCGGACAATGCCGATACGGCATTTCATTTTTTCAACGTCAATCAAACGATCCAAGAATCGGGCATCGTGCCGGCTAAAGTATTTATGGAGCGCATCAGCTCGCACGTTGCGGTTTTCGTGATCGCGGCAATCGGATATTTGGTGCTTTGCTTTAGGCATAAGGAATTTTTGCTCTCGATCCCGCTTTTGCTTTTGGGCTTTGCGGCGAACAAAGCAGGCCTTAGATTTACGATCTATGCCGTGGGTGTGATGGGACTGAGCTTCGGATATATTTTGTATTTTTGCGTAAAGCGCTTGGATCTGCCAAAGATCGCGGGGCGCGCGATACTGCTAATTTTAACGGCGCTTGCGATCTATCCCGCGTGGCAGCACATCGTCTCGTACAAGGTCGATACGGTCTTTTATCAAAGCGAGGTGCGGGTGCTAGATGAGCTCAAAGATAAGGCACAGCGCGAGGATTACGCGCTTTCGTGGTGGGACTACGGTTACGGCATACGCTATTACAGCGATGTAAAGACCCTCATCGACGGCGGCAAACATCTCGGCAACGATAATTTCCCCGTTAGCTTCGCACTTTTTAGAGATCAGATGAGCTCCGCAAATATGGCGCGCCTAGATGTCGAATACACCGAGCGCGGATATAGTGAAAAAATTCCAAACAAGCTAAAGCAAATTTTAAAAGACTACAACGCGACCGATGTAAATGATTTTATCTTAAGCTTGGGACTGGCCGATTTTAAGCCGCCAAAGCCTACGCGCGACATCTACTACATCCTGCCCGATCGCATGATGAATATCTTCCCCGTCGTCACGCAGTTTTCAAACATCGACATCACCGACGGCAAGCAGCTAAGTGAGCTGTTTTTTATAACGAGCGATAGGTTCGTTCAGGATCAAAGCGGCGTGCATATGGACAACGGCTTTTCGATCTCGCCGAGCCTTTTAAATTTAGAGTATAGCGGCAGAAAATTCGCGATCAATACCTTTTACGAAACGAGCTACGACGCGAACGGCAAGCTTTCGGTCAAGGAGTTTAATATGGACAGCAGCGCGCAATTTTACGTAGTTTTCATGCGCGATTACGGGCGGTTTTTGCTGATGGATAGAGCGATGCTAAACTCGAGCTACATTCAGCTTTTTGTATTTGAAAGATATAGACCCGAGCTATTCGAGCCTGTGATCTTAAGCCCTGCTGTGAAAGTTTATAAATTAAAGCGCTAGATAAAATTTTGCCGCAAGCTAAGGAGAAATTTATGAAATTTAATCTCGCAACGCCAAGCAAGGAATGCAGCATATGGCTCGCATAGGGTTTTTAAGCCATGCCGATATGAGCTTACATTTCTTTCGTCGCCCGATAATGCAGGCTTTAAAAGAGCGCGGGCACGAGGTTTTTGCAATCGCTCCTCGCGGCGCTTATACGCAGGATTTAGCGCGTGATTTTAATGCCGTAACTTACGATCTTGATCGAGCGAGCCTGAATCCGCTTACCGTATTTAGCAACACCAAAGCCCTTGCGCGCGAGCTAAAGAGGTTAAATTTGGACCTGCTGCAAACAGCTGCGCACAAATCAAACGTGTTCGGTACACTGGCGGCTCGCGAGGCGGGTATAAAATATGTAATAAACTTAGTCGAGGGGCTGGGCAGCTTTTATATCGACGATGATATTAAAACAAGGCTCGTGCGAGCAGTTTTGGAGAAGCTTTATAAATTTTCATTTTCGCAGGCGGATGCTTGCGTATTTGTAAACGATGCCGATCCCGATTATATGCTATCTCGCGGGCTTATTGCGAAGCAAAAGGTCATAAGGATTAAAAGTGTAGGCGTAGATGCTGAAAGATTCAATCCCAAAATCGTTAGTGCGGCGGATCTGGGCGAGGATTTGCACGGCAAAAAGATCGTGCTGATGATAGCTCGCGCGATGTGGCATAAGGGCGTGAGAGAATTCTACGAAGCAGCAGAAATTTTAAAAGATCGATCGGATGCAAAATTTGTCTTTGTGGGCGAGGGCTTTGCGGGCAATAAAAGCACCGCTGATCCTACGTTTTTGCGAAGTGGTGCGGTGCATTATCTGGGTGCCAGAAATGATGTGCCAGAGCTTTTGAAGGCTAGTTACCTGCTAGCACTTCCTAGCTACAAGGAGGGCTTTCCGCGCACGGTTTTAGAGGCGATGAGCATGGCGCGAGCCTGCGTGGTAAGCGATTGCAGCGGTTGTGTCGAGGCGGTACAAGATGGCGTCAACGGTCTAATCTGCCGCACTCGCGACGCGAATGATCTTGCGCGAAAGATCGAAATTTTATTGGACGATGCTGCGCTTTGCGAAAGGCTTGGACGAAACGGGCGCGAGCTGGTGCTTGCAAATTACGACGAAAAGATCGTCACGGAAAAATATTTAGAGGTTTATAGGAAATTTATCGATGTATAGGGGCTTTTTAAAACGCGCGCTCGATTTTACGGCGGCTTTGATTTTGATTATTTTGGTTTCGCCCGTGATGGCGCTTACGTGGTTTTTGATCCGCAAGCACATTAGCAAAAGCACGATTTTTACGCAATCTCGCCCGGGGTTTGATGAGCAAATTTTTAAAATTTACAAATTTAAAACGATGAGCGACGAGCGCGGTGCTGACGGCGAGCTTCTGCCCGACGAAGAGCGGCTCAATGATTACGGCAAAAAGATCCGCGCGCTAAGTCTGGATGAGCTGCCGCAGCTTTTCAACGTGCTAAAGGGCGATATGAGCTTCATCGGGCCGCGCCCGCTGCTGATCGAGTACCTGCCGCTTTATTCGCCGCAGCAGCGCCTTAGGCACAGCGTGCGCCCGGGCATCACGGGGCTTGCGCAGGTAAACGGTCGCAACGCGATCAGCTGGGAGAAAAAATTTGAGTTCGACACGTATTACGCGCAGAATTTAAGCTTCGCGCTCGATCTTAAGATCGCGCTTTTAACGATAAAAAAGGTGCTTGCAAAAGAGGGCGTGAATAAAGAGGGCATGGCGACGACGGAGAAATTTAATGGGCACAACTAAAATTTACGTTTACGGCGCGAGCGGACACGGGCTGGTGGTTGCGGACGTCGCGCTAGCCGCGCGCGGGGCTAAATTTAGCGAGGTCGTTTTTTTAGACGACGCGGCAGGGCTGAAATTTAGCGAGGATCTGCCGAAATATCCCGTAATAATCGCAATCGGAGATAACAAAACTCGCGCAAAGATCCAAGAAAAGGTATCGCGCGCCGGTTTTGAGATAGCAACGCTGATTCATCAAAGCGCCATCGTTAGCCCAAGCGCCGTCATCGGCGAGGGCGCGGTCGTAATGCCCGGCGTCGTGATAAACGCGCGAGCCAAAATCGGTCGCGGCGCGATAATCAATTCAGGCGTCGTAATCGAGCATGAGTGCGAGATCGGCGAGTTCGCGCACATTAGCCCAAACGCGGCGCTTGCGGGCGGCGTGAAAGTGGGGGCGTTTTCGCACGTGGGCATCGGCGCTAGCGTCATTCAGAGGCTAAAGATCGGGCAGCGCTGCATCATCGGCGCGGGCGCCGCGGTCGTGCGCGACATACCTAGCGCTTGCACGGCGGTAGGCGTGCCTGCTCGCGTGATTAAAAAAAATGGTTAAATTTAAAATTTATAGCATTAAAAGTGATAAAATCCGAGCATTTAAATTTAATGCCGAAAGCTAAATTTAGCCTTGCGTCAGGCGAGGTTAAATTTAAAGATCAAGGAAGGATAGAGATGGCAAGAGTATTTTTAAGCCCGCCAAATATGGGCGGCAATGAGCTTGAGTATATAAAAAAGGTATTTGAAAGCAACTATATCGCGCCTTTGGGCGAATATGTCAATCGCTTTGAAGACGCAGTAAAGTCCTATACTGGCACGCGCGCTGCGCTGGCACTAAACGCAGGCACGGCGGCGCTTCATCTAGCGCTTCGCTGCAGCGGCGTAAAGGACGGCGACGTGGTGTTAGGATCCACGTTTACCTTCATGGCGTCGCTAAATCCGATATTTTACGAGCGCTGCGTGCCGGTGCTGATAGACAGCGACGAGAGTTGGAATTTAAGCCCGAAGCTGCTTAAAGAAGCGATCAAAAAATCGCCGAAAAAACCAAAAGTGCTCGTCGTCACGCATCTTTACGGACAGGCTGCGAAGATGGATGAGATATGCGAAATTTGCGCGAACGAAGGCATTGATGTTATCGAGGATGCCGCAGAGGCGCTGGGTGGATTTTATAAGGGTAAAGCACTTGGCGGTATCGGAAAATGCGGCGCGCTAAGCTTCAATGGCAATAAAATCATCACCACTTCTGGCGGCGGAATGCTGATCTCAAACGATGAGGAGCTAGTGGCTAAGGCTAGATTTTTAAGCACCCAGGCGCGCGAGCCGCTGCTTCACTATGAGCACAAGGACTACGGCTACAACTACCGCTTAAGCAACGTCTTAGGCGCTATTGGCGTAGGCCAGATGGAGGTCTTGCCGCAGCGCGTAAAGAGAAAGCGCGAAATTTTTAAAATTTACGAGGATCTGTTTAGAGGCACCGACGTGGAGTTTATGCCCGAAGTCGAAGGCGGTAAGGGTAACAGATGGCTTACGACGCTTCTATTTAAGAAAAAGGATGCCCATCTAAAGGTTATCGACGCTCTAAATAAAGCCGACATCGAATCTCGTCCGCTTTGGAAGCCGATGCATCTGCAAAGCATCTTTGCAGGCGCGCTCAGCGTCACGGACGGCACGAGCGAGGATATGTTTGAGCGCGGCATCTGCCTGCCTAGCGGCACCGATATGAGCAACGAGACGATTGAGCGCGTCGTAAAAATCGTAAAAGAAAACATCTGATGCTGTTAAAACCCACTAAATTTAGCCGCTTCGCGTTTTTTTTGCTGGGAGATATTTTTATCTCGATCCTCTCCGTTTATATCGCGTTTTTGCTGCGATTTAGCGGAGACATACCGAACGAATTCTATAAAGGCGCCCTGCTTAGCGCCTCGAGTCTTACGGCGATTAAAATTTTCTACTTTTGGTTTTTGCGGATATATTTAGTTCCGTGGAGATTTTTCGGGCTATACGAAGCAAGAAAGCTCTTTTATGCACACGTGATGGCAGCGCTTACCTTTTTAATCCTGTTTTTTTTAGCGAGTAAGGTTTTTAACCCCTTCCCGCGCTCGGTCATCATCATCGACGCGGCGATCTCGTTTATTTTGATCAGCGGGGTTAGAATTTCAAAGCGGATGTTTCTAAGCGAGAAGAAAAACATCACGAATAACGAGCCCTGCATCGTCGTGGGCGCTACGAGCAAGACCTTTCACGTCCTAAAAGGTATGCGGCAAAAATATATCAACTACTATCCGGTGGGCGTCGTGGATGGGCGGCCCGAGCTTGTGGGAACGTATTGCGAAAACTATGTCGTCAGGGCTAAGAGCGAAATTCCGCAGATGATCAAAGATAGCGGCGCTAAAACCGCAATCATCGCGCTGGCGCTGTATCCGGACGAGCTAAAGGAGCTCTACGACGAGCTTTTTGCGTACGGGCTAAAGGATATCAAGCTCTTTTCGCTTTTGGAGGATGAGAGCAAAAAGATCCGCGACGTATCGATCGAGGATCTGCTCGCGCGCAAGCCCAAAGACCTCGACACCAAAGCGATTGAAAATTTTATCAAAGACAAGATCGTGCTGGTAACGGGCGCAGGCGGCACGATAGGAAGCGAAATTTGCAAGCAATGCTTGAAATTCGGAGCAAAGCGTCTTATCATGGTCGAACACAGCGAGTTTAACCTATACTCGATTAACGAAGCCACTGGCGCGGATGCGCGCAACGAGTTAAAGATGATAAACGTCGTTTATCGCCATGAGCTGGAGGAGGTTTTTGCAGAATTTCATCCCGAAGTAGTCGTGCACGCAGCGGCGTATAAGCACGTGCCGCTATGCGAGTTTAACCCGCATCTAGCGGTCAAAAATAATGTCATCGGCACAAAAAATGTAATTGATCTGTCTAAAAAATACGGCGCGAAAAAGGTCGTTTTGATCTCGACCGATAAGGCGGTTCGACCGACGAACATTATGGGCACGACGAAGCGTATCTGCGAGCTTTACGCGCTAAATTCCAACGACGCGGCAAGCGAAACGCAGATCGTCGCGGTGCGCTTCGGAAACGTGCTCGGCTCAAGCGGTAGTGTCATTCCTAAATTTAAACGCCAGATCGAAGCGAACGAGCCGCTTACCGTTACGCACCCTGAGATTACGAGATATTTTATGCTCGTTAGCGAGGCGTGCCAGCTGGTGCTTCAAGCGGCCTCCATCGCGCGAGGCGGCGAGCTTTTCGTGCTGGATATGGGCGAGCCCGTAAAGATCGCCGATCTTGCCAAGCGAATGCTGCAGCTTGCCGGCAAGGAGGAGCTTGGCATTAAATTTGTAGGTCTGCGTCCAGGCGAGAAGCTTTACGAGGAGCTTTTGATCGACGAAAACGACAAGAGCACGAAGTATCAATCCATCTTCGTAACCCACTCCGCAAAATACGACCTGCAAGAGTTAAACTTGCAGATCGAGGAGCTTTCGGAGTGCGAGGACGCGCAGGTCGCGGATAAGCTAAAGCGTATCGTGCCCGAGTTTTCGCACCGATTAAACGATATGAAGGGCACGGCTTGATCGGCATCGTGGATTACGGCGCGGGCAATATCCAAAGCGTGATGAACGCGCTTAGCTTCTGCGGCGCTAAATTTTGCCTCGCGCGCAGCCCCGAGGAGCTTTTGAGCTGCGATAAAGCCCTGCTTCCGGGCGTGGGCGCATTCGGCGAGGCGATGGAGAGGCTTCGCGCAAACGGCATGGACGCCGCGATTAAAGAATTTGTCGCGAGCGGCAGATATTTTTTAGGCATCTGCCTTGGGATGCAGCTTCTGTTCGAGCAAAGCGAGGAATTCGGCGCGCGCAGCGGGCTTGGAATTTTGCCCGGTCGCGTCGTGAAATTTGACAAAACGAAATTTAATATTCGGGGGGCGGAATCCAGGTCCGAAAATATGAAATTTAGAGAAAATACAAAATTTATATCGGGCGAGACGGAATTTAATCTAGACGGGGCAGAGTCTGGCGAGCGTTGCGGACAAAATTTTGCCTGCGCCGAAAGCCTAAAGATCCCGCACGTCGGCTGGAACAGCGCGCATTTTATCAAGCGCTCGCCGATAAACGCGGGCCTGGGAGAGTTCGAGTATCTGTATTTCGTGCACTCCTACCACGTCCTTTGCGCGCGCGAGATCACGCTTGCGACCACGTTTTACGGCTATGAGTTTGCAAGCGCGATCTGGCGCGAAAACGTATTTGCCTTTCAGCCGCATCCCGAAAAAAGTCACGATGCGGGCATAAAAATCATTAAAAATTTTACGGAGCTGTGATGGAGATTTTCCCTGCGATCGATCTGAAACAAGGATGCGCCGTGCGCCTTAGCAAGGGCGATATGCAAAGCGCAAAAATTTATTCCAAAGACCCCTGCGAGCTAGCCAAAAAATTTGAAGATCTCGGCGCTAAGTGGCTGCATTTGGTCGATCTCGACGGCGCGTTTGCGGGCGAGGCGGTAAATTTCAAAGCGATCGAGCGGATCGTAAAAAGCACTCGCCTGCGCGTCGAAGTGGGCGGCGGCATCCGTGATGAAGCGCGCATAAAGCAGTATTTGAACTTAGGCGTCGATAGATTTATCCTAGGTTCGTCGGCGCTTAAAAATAGAGATTTCGTAATGAGGATGGCGAAGCTTTACCGCATCGTCGTGGGCATAGACGCAAAAGAGGGGCTCGTAGCGACCGAGGGCTGGGCGGAGCTAAGCCGCGTAAAAGCGACCGATCTGGCGCGAGACTACGCGGACGCGGGTGTTTGCGCAATCATCTGCACCGATATATCGCGCGACGGGATGCTAAGCGGCGTAAACATAGAATTTAGCCGCTCTATCGCGAAAGCTAGCGGCATCGACACTATCGCAAGCGGCGGCGTAAAGGATATGAGCGACATAATCGCGCTTAAAAACGCAGAGCTCATAGCAGGCGTTATCGTCGGCAAGGCGTATTACGAGGGCACGCTCGATCTTAAAAAGGCATTTGAAGCTCTATAAAAACGCCCGAGCGTAAGCAAAGTTTGAACTAAATTTTAGTAATATGCAAATTTTAAAATTTAAAGGCGATGTGAGGCGATGAAAGATTTTTTTTATGAGATGATCGTAAAAAGCGCGAATGCGAGCGAGCTTTTCAAGAGCTTCGCGTTCGAGCTCGGCGTTACCTGCGTCGAAGAACGCGGCGAGCGTTTCATAATCCGCGACGAAGAGGATCCGCAAAATTTAAAATTTGCGTTTGAGGAGTTTAAAAAGGCGCTCGCGCGATCTCTCAATTTAGACGCCGATCTGCAGATCGAAATTTCAAAAAAGCAAAACAAAGATTGGCTAGACGAATATAAAAAAAGCGTCGCGCCCGTGGCGGTCGGTAAATTTTACGTCCGTCCGAGCTGGTGCGAAAGATCGCAAGATTGCGCGCTAATCGATCTGCTGATCGATCCCGCTCTAGCGTTCGGTTCAGGTCATCACGAAAGCACTAATATGTGCCTGGCGCTACTTAGCGAGCTCGCTTGCGCGGGCATGAGCGCGCTTGACGTGGGCTGCGGCAGCGGAATTTTAAGTATCGCGATGAAAAAACTGGGCGCAAAGGTAAGCGCCTGCGATACCGACGAGCAGGCGGTGGCCGCTACGCAGCAAAACGCCGAGAAAAACGGCGTGCAGATCGATAAAATTTGGCTCGGCAGCGTTTCAAGCTTGGGCGAGCAGGCGTCTAGTTTAAGCGAGCAAGGCTCAAGCGAAAGCGCGCAGCCGCAGTTTGATCTCGTCGTCGCAAATATAATCGCCGACGTGATTTTGATCCTAAGCGCAGATCTGAAAAAAGCGCTGAAACAGGGCGGCAAGCTCGTGCTGTCGGGAATTTTAGAAAAATATAAAGATAGGATCGAGCAAGCCTTTTCGGATCTAAATTTCGTGCAGATGAAAAAGCAAAACGAATGGCTTAGCTTCGTTTATGAAAGGAAAATATGAATAACAACCCAAATAATCAACCCCCTCAAAACGGCGGCGGAAACAATTTTTTCAATAAAAATCCGATCGGCGTTTTTATAATTTTCGCGCTTATTTTGATAGTGGTGTTTAAAGCGATATCCCCAAGCGGCGGCTTTGATAGCGGTGGAGTACTCGGCTCCGTTTCAGGCGAGAGCAGAAACGTAACTTACTCCGAGCTAAAATCGCAAATCAAAAACTCCCAAGTAAGCATGGTTTCCATTGGAAGTTCCACGATTAAAGCACAAGTCGGCAACGTAATCTACACCGCCAAGCGCGTGGATGATCCCGAGCTAGTTCAAATTTTAGAATCGCGCAAAATTCCATACGGTGCGTATAACGAGAGCAATTTTTTGACCGATCTGCTCTTTAGCTGGGTCTTGCCGCTCGTGATTTTCTTTGGAATTTGGATGTTTTTAGCCAACCGTATGCAGCGCAATATGGGCGGCGGCGTGCTCGGCATCGGAAGCTCTAAAAACCTGGTAAGCGCCGAAAAGCCGAAGGTTAGATTTAGCGATGTCGCGGGCGTCGAAGAGGCGAAAGAGGAGGTTAAAGAGATCGTAGATTTCTTAAAAAACCCCGAGCGATACATTAGCCTCGGGGCTAAAATTCCAAAAGGCGTGCTTTTAGTGGGTCCTCCGGGCACGGGCAAGACGCTACTAGCCAAGGCGGTTGCGGGCGAAGCGGACGTGCCGTTTTTTTCGGTATCGGGCTCCAGCTTCATCGAGATGTTCGTAGGCGTGGGCGCTAGCAGGGTGCGCGATCTATTTGATAACGCTAAAAAGCAGGCTCCGGCGATCGTTTTCATAGACGAGATCGATGCGATCGGCAAAAGCAGAACCGCAGGCGGTATCGGCGGAGGCAACGACGAGCGCGAGCAGACGCTAAATCAGCTGCTTGCCGAGATGGACGGCTTCGGCTCGGAATCAAGCCCGGTAATCGTCCTTGCGGCTACCAACCGCCCAGAGACGCTGGATGCGGCGCTTCTGCGTCCAGGCAGATTCGATAGGCAGGTTCTAGTTGATAGACCTGATTTCGACGGCAGAATGGCGATTTTGAAGGTGCATATGCGCGACGTTAAATTTGCCCGCGACATCGATATCGAAGAGATCGCGCGCCTTACCGTGGGCTTTGCGGGAGCCGATCTTGCAAACATCATCAACGAAGCTGCGCTTTTAGCGGGTCGCGAGGCAAAGGCGGAGGTCGAGCAAAAAGACCTGCTCGAAGCGATCGAGCGCGTCGGTATCGGACTGGCTAAAAAATCGCGCCGCGTAAGCCCGATCGAAAAGCGGATCGTCGCCTACCACGAAAGCGGCCATGCGCTTATCGCCGAGCTTACCAAAGGCGCGATGCCCGTATCTAAAGTAACTATCGTACCGCGCGGATTGAGCGCTGCGGGATACACGCTAAATTCTCCGTTTGAAAATAGATACCTGCACCAGCGCCATGAAATTTTTGCCGAGATCGATACGTTTTTGGCGGGACGCGCGGCGGAGGACGTGTTTTTAGGCGAGATCACCGACGGCGCGGGCAACGACCTACAGCGCGCTACCGATATGCTTAAATTCATGGCTACTCAAGTCGGAATGACCGATGCGCTCGGGCTTGCGGTGCTAGAAAAGCAGCAGTATTCCTTCCTAAACGGCGGACAGAGCATCAAGGATTACAGCGAGGTAACGGCGGTTAAGATCGACGAATATGTCCGCAAGACGCTGGATGAGCGCTATGCGGCGGTGAAAGAGACGCTAAGGACCTATGCTCCGGCGATCGAGGAGATGGTAAAGGCGCTGTATGAGAAGGAGACGGTCTCTGGCGAGCAGATCGTAGAGATCATCTCTAAATTTGAAAAAGATAACGGCATGCCTACCCGGCTGGTGCGAAATTTAGGCGCTAACGACGATATCGAAAGCGCAAAGAGTGAGGCTTAAATTTAAAGCCTCGCGCAGAGCAGAAACTTAGGGCTAAATTTTAAGACGATCGCGCTAAAATGCTTTACGCGCGATCCACGGCACCGAATGAAAAGCGGTGTAAAAATAAAATTTTAAAGAGTGAGAGATGGAAGAGGAAAAGGGAAAACTAATCTACATATTGCCGAATTTTTTTACGGCGGCAAGCGTATTTTTGGCGGTCATCAGCATAATTTCTACGATCAAAGGCAACTTCAGCGCCGCGATCTTTTATATCATTTTATCCTTGATCTGCGACGGGCTTGACGGCCGCGTGGCGAGGCTAACGCATGCGACATCGAAATTCGGCGTAGAATTCGACAGTCTTGCGGATATCGTGGCTTTCGGCGTTGCGCCGGCGCTGCTGTTTTATTGCGCGGTCGGGCACGATTACGGTAAGGTAGGCTCGCTCGTAGCCGCGCTTTACGTGGTCTTCGGCGCGATCAGGCTGGCGCGATTCAACGTCACCACGGGCACCTACGAGCCTAGCGTTTTTATCGGGCTGCCGATTCCGACGGCTGCGATTACGATGGCGTTTTGGATTGGAATTTATCTAAAATATGAGCTCTCCAAAGGATTTGGAGTATTTTTGATCATCGCAATGGCGGCGCTATCGTTTTTGATGGTAAGCAACATCCGCTTTCCGAGCTTTAAAAAGATCAGCCTAAAGCGCCCCAATGCTATTAAAATTTTAGTGCTTCTAATCGTCGTATTTTTCTCGCTTTTATATCTTTTCAAGCTGGAATTCCCGGCGGTGCTTACTTTAGTTTATATCGTTTACGGTTTGGTTCGCGGAGCTTTAAATTTAAGCGCGGCTAAATTTCATAAAAAAGACAAACCCGAGGAAACGGCGAAGTAATCTCAAATATGTTTATCACCGCGATTGTTTTTAAGCTTGCGCGGCTATAATTTTGCCAAATTTTAACGCTTTGAAAGGATTTTTAATGGACAAAAATAAAATCATAATCTTCGATACTACGCTTCGTGACGGCGAGCAAAGCCCCGGAGCGTCGATGAATACGGACGAAAAGATCCATCTTGCGTTGCAGCTTGAAAAGCTGGGCGTAGATGTTATCGAGGCGGGTTTTGCGGCGGCGAGCCCAGGGGACTTTGACGCGATAGAAAAGATCGCCGGCGCCGTTAGCAAGGCTCGCGTATGCTCTCTTGCGCGCGCTTTAGAAAAGGACATCAAGGCCGCGGGTGAAGCGATAAAGGGCGCGAAGCTCGGACGCATCCACACCTTCATCGCTACAAGCCCTATTCATATGGAATTTAAACTAAAAATGCAGCCGCAAGAGGTCATAAAGCGCGCCGTAGAGTCTGTGCAATACGCCAAAAGCCTATGCGATGACGTGGAGTTTAGTTGCGAGGATGCGTGCAGAAGCGATATGGGTTTTTTAAAAGAGATCTGCGACGCCGCGATAAGCGCAGGGGCCTCCACCATAAATATCCCCGATACGGTGGGCTATCTCTATCCGGATGAGATCACTGCGCGCATAGGCGAGATCGTTAAGCTTATCGGCGAGCGCGCCGTAGTTTCGGTACACAACCACAATGATTTGGGAATGGCTACCGTAAATTCCTTGGCTGCTATTTTGGCGGGAGCCAGACAGGTCGAGTGCACGATAAACGGTATCGGCGAGCGCGCGGGCAACGCGGCGCTAGAGGAGATCGTAATGGCGATCAAGACGCGCACAGATAAATTTGCGCCGCTTTATACCGATATAAATTTGAAAGAGATTTATCCATCCAGCCGCCTAGTCGCGAGCATCACCGGTATCGAGCCGCAACCTAATAAGGCGATCGTGGGCAAAAACGCCTTCGCGCATGAAAGCGGCATCCACCAAGACGGCGTGCTAAAACACAAAGAAACTTACGAGATCATGCACGCCGAGGATATCGGGCTTGATAAAAACTCGCTCGTGCTGGGCAAACATAGCGGCCGTCACGCCTTTAAGGACAAACTGGTATCTTTGGGCTATGAGCTTAGTAACGAGCAGATTGAGATCGCGTTTAATAAATTTAAAGCGCTCGCAGATAGCAAAAAGGACGTTTTCGACGAGGATATTAGAGAGCTTGTAAACGACGAGTTTGTGGGAGCCGAAAAGACCTATGAAGTACTAGTTTTAAGCTCCAATAGCTGCAACAAAGGACACGCTAGCACCGCGCTTACGCTAAGGTATAAGGATGAAATTTTAAGCGATAGCGCGCTTGGAAACGGCGGCGTGGATGCGATATTTAAGGCGATAGATCGTATTAGCGGTATCAGCGGTAGCTTGAAAGAGTATCAAGTAAAAGCGGTCTCGCAGGGCAAAGACGCGCTGGCGAAAGTAACCGTTAAGGTGGAATTTGTGGGCGAGGGCGCCATCATCGGCAGAGGACTTGACGTAGATACGATGCTAGCGTCTGCGAAGGCCTACGTTGCGGCGCTAAATACGTATCTGGACGCTAAGCGTTAGATTGCTTGGCGGGATTTGTTAAATTTAACTCAAATTCCGCCAGATTAAACAAATCAAAAGCAAAATTTTAATAATATTTCATACTTAAAACGTTGGAGTAGGGGGTATTGAGCCGAAACTCGTTTTAAAATTTATTTATGGAGACTTTTATGAAAAAAGTTCTTGTATTGTTATTTGCGCTTTGCGGCGCGGCTTTCGCTAGCGAGCAGCTAAGCGCTTACACTCAGATCGTTTCTTTTTCTGCAATTACCGTTGCAGTCGTTTTAGGTCTAGCCGCTTTGGGTGGCGCGTTGGGTATGGGAAATGCCGCTAGTGCGACGCTTAACGGCATCGCTAGAAATCCGAGCGTAGCTAGCAAGCTATCGAATACGATGTATATTTCGCTAGCGATGATCGAAGCGCAGGTTATCTATGCATTAGTTATTTCATTTATCTTGCTTTTCGTAAATCCTTTTTTGACAGCGGGTTTAAAGGCTGCTGCAAATTAATTCTAAGCCCGAGAAATCGGGCTTTAAACTTATATATAATTCAAGGCTTAAGACAAGCTTTAAAATTTATGCGACCGTGGTGGAATTGGTAGACACGCTATCTTGAGGGGGTAGTGCCGCAAGGTGTACGAGTTCAAATCTCGTCGGTCGCACCATCTATTAAAATTTTCCATATTTTTTAGTTTTTTTGAATTTTTAAATAATT
>NZ_CALIJA010000147.1 GCF_938017615.1 uncultured Campylobacter sp.
TATGGCCTATCAAGCTAAATTTTTACTAGCTCCGTTAAAGACGCTCGCGAGGCAAGCCGCAAATCAAATTTATTCGCCGCTTAGCAGTATATATCCACTTTCGCTAATGTTTTTAAATTTAACCCCCAGCTCCCGCTTTAGCCTTAGTACGACGTTTTGTATCGCGCCCTTGCTAGGCAGCTCGCCCTCGTAGACGAACTCCTCGATCATCTCGTAGCTCACGAGCTTGTTTAGATTATACGCAAAGAGCCAAAAGAGCTTGTTTTGCAAAAACGAGAGATAAATTTCCTCGCCGTTTTTGTAGATCTTTTCTTTGGCGAGATTTATGCTAGTTTGCGGGCCCAGACGCACGAGCTTTTCGTCCTTTTCGTAGGTTAGAGCTACTAGCAGACGGCAAAGCGCGGCGATATCGACGGGCTTTTTTAGAAACGACGCCGCGCCGTGCTCGATGCTTTTGATGAGGTTGTCGTCGGTGTCGTAGGAGGTAAAGACGATAAATTTTTGCGCCGGCTTTATGCGTATCATCTCCTTCATCATCTCAAAGCCGTTCATCGCGGGCATGTGGATGTCGGTGATGACGACGACGGGCGCTAGCTTCTTAAAGCGCTCCAGCCCCTCCAGCCCGTCGCCCGCGCCCCAGACGCTTAGGCAGTAGGGTTTTAGTCCGCCTATTAGCAGCTCCCTTGCGATCTCGTCGTCCTCGACAATGAGGACGGTTAGGTCTTTAAGCAGCTTTAAGTGCTCTTGCATCTCACTCCTTTAAATTTATCTCAAAGCCGAGCTCAAACGTCGTCGGATCGCCAGCGCTTAGCAGCTTGATGTCGCCTGAAAGCTTTTCGTTTGCTAGCTTTTTGCCAAAATACAGCCCGATGCCGCTTCCTTGCTTTTTGGTGGTTTTGGGTTGGGTTAAAATTTTATCCCGAAGCTCTTTGCTCACGCCGCTGCCGTAGTCCGTGACGGCTATCTTGCACGTGCCGTTTTCAAATTTGGCGTCCAAAAAAACCTGCCGCTTGGCGATCTCGTTTTTGTATCGCTCCACGACTGCGTCTTTGGCGTTGTGAATGAGGATGAGTAAAATTTGCTGCACGATGCCCATCCGCTGCGTGACCTCTTCGTCTTTAAACTCGCGCAAGCTTACCGTGACGTTTGCCTTGCTAAGCTCGGTGTGCATTAGCTTTAGCAGGTCTTTTATGCAGCGTTGCACGCTAAATTTTTGCGGGCTGTCGCTCGTTTTGTAAAAATTTCTAAAAATCTCGATCGTATCGCTTAAAAGCACGGTCGCGGCTTGGCCTTTTTGCAGCATACTCTCTAGCGTCGCGGCGTCTAGCTTGCCGTCTTTTTGTAGCATGAGTAGGCTTGAGATCATCAAATTTAGCGAATTAACCGGCTGAATAAACTGATGATTTATGCCGCTGATTAGCTCGCCCGCCTCGCTCATACGGGCTTTGTGCTTAAGCAGGGCTTCGTAATCGTCTTGCAGGTTTTTGATTTTTGAATACATAAAGTTGTGGAGGAAATTTGCCACCAGCGCTAGCGCTGCGAATGCAAAAAGCAAGATGAGGGCGTTTTTTAGCGCGGAGTTGAGCAGCGCGGCGAGCTCCTTTTCGTTATCGGTACCTGCGCCGATGAACCAGTTTAGCGTGGGGATCTCGGCGACGGAGATGAAATTTGAGCCGATATTTATGCTCGTGATATCTTCGTCACGCAGGAAAAGCTCTTTAAATTTATCCTCGATCTGCTTTTTTAGCGACGCGTCCTTCATCGGCGTTAAAATTTCACCGCCGTGCGTAACGATAAAGGCGTACGAATCTGGCGCGAGTTTAAATTTTTCCATATTTTTTAGTATGTTTTGCAGCTTCACCACGCCGCAAAACACTCCCGCAAACGAGCCGCCGTCCATGACGGGCACGCATAAATTTAACGTTGGCTCGCCTAAAATTTTATGGCGCTGCATAAAATTTACCGTGGGTGCTAGCGTGTTTTTGGTCTCTTCAAACCACACAAGCCCCGTGCGCAGGCTCTTTGGCATCGCTTCGTTCTCGCCTAGCTCCTTGCCATCCACGAAGATCTCCCCGTCCTCGCGCAAAAACTGCAAGGCGTCAAATTCTGCGGAGTTTTCTTTAAAAAGCCGTATGAAGCCGCCGAGCTTTTCGTCGTCTCGTATCGCGTCCGCGTTTTGCATAAATTTAGCCGCGCGCACCAGCGAGCGCAGCCGCTCGTCTAGCCAAAACGAGAAATTCCCGACCATATTTTCGCTAGTGGTGATCTTGTTTTTATCCGCGAGAGCGACGATCTGTGCCTTGGCGTCCTCGTAGTTTTTCACGCCCAAAAGCACCACGAAAAGGCTTGCAAAAATGATGATGAAGTAAATTTTAAAATTATGCTCGCGTAAGGCTTTCATGCGGCGAGTATAGCAAAATCGGTCTAAATTTAGACCGATTTAAGCTTTTTTGATAGTTAAAATTTTGCAAATAAACATCGCGGCGAGCACGACGAAGCAGACGCCAAAGCCGATCAGCGTGCAGTCGGCCATCGACATAAATTTGCTTGATGGGATCAGGTACCAGCCGTCCTCGTAAAGATCGACGAGATATTTTTGAAATCCGCTTAGCGTGACGCCCTCAGGCACCAGCGGATTATCGTAGCCGCAGTCGCCCGTAGGCAAGAACCAATCAGGCGCCCACTTTTCAAGCGGCAGGCCGAACGGATAGTGCGGCTCGGTCGAGCAGCCCTGCACGCCGAACGGATCGTCTCCGTGCACGGCGTCGTGGATCTTGGCGAGCTTGACGCTATACATTATGCCCTGGATCGCACCCCAAAAGGCTAGCAGGTAGCCGAGCGCGGCGAGGAGCAAATTTTTAGGATTTATGATCGCGACCAGGCCTCCTAGCGCCATGCACAAAAATGCAAAGCGGATATAGACGCACTGCTCGCAAGGCGGCATATAGACGTAGTTTTGAAACAGCGAGTGCGCGAGGATAACAAGTCCCACGCTCACCGTTACGAGGATCGCCCACGGCAGGCGGCTATCTGCGAATTTTGCTATCTTTTCCGCAAATTTCATGCTTGCGCCCTATTTTTTAAGCAGCTCTTCGATTAGCTGCGCCATGCCGTCGATGGAGCTGATGGACTTCGTCATGATGAGGTATTTGCCGTTTACGACAAACGCCGGCACACCTTGGATCTTGGCTACGTCGTAGCTCTCGTCCCATTTTTTAAGCAGTTCGGCGACTTTTGGGTCCTCCAGCTTTTTTTGATAGTCCGCTTCGCTGATGCCGGCCGCATCAAGCCCCGTTTTTAAAAACGCAGCCTCGTCCTTGCCGTCGCTCCAGCGCTGCTTTTGATCGTGATAGGCCTTGTAGTAGGCAAATTTAGTCTTTTTAAACAGCGAGTTTTCATCTAACAAGCTCACGCCCTTCTCCTCGTCCATCACGGCTAAAACGGCAAAAATTTTACTCGCTGCCTCGCCGTATTCGCCCTTGGTTTTTAGATGAAACGGTACGTATTTTAGCCCCGCGACCTTTTCTATGACCTTCGGCGTTACGGTTTTGTCGTATTTGTAGCAAAACGGGCATGCGTAGCTAAAGACCTTAACTAGCGTGTTTTGCTCCACGGATAGCGGTTTTTCTAGCTTGACGTAGTCCTCGCCCTCGGTAAACGCGGCAGCGCTTATGGCGCCAAACATCGCAACTGCTAGAAAGCCTTTGCTAAATTTAGAAAGTAGGTTCATGGAGTGCTCCTTAAAATGATTTTGTTTAGGTTAATTTTATATCCTCTCGCCGCCGCAGAACTCACGCTAAGATAAATTTTAGATTAAATTTATAGAATTTCGGCTAAATTTTGGCGCAAAAGCTAAAATTTGAAATTATTTTTTATAATTAAGCAAGTTTTAATAAACGCGTGATTTCTACGTTAGCGAGGTTGATTAAAATTACGATATCAAACCAATTCAAAGGAGAATAAGATGAAGCGAACTCTTTCCTCATTTGCGCTAGCTGTGGCGCTTCTGGGCGGTCTAAGCACGGCCGCGCTGGCTATCGGCGGACCTAGCGGCGCACACATCGACTACGGCATCCCGGGCAAGATTGGCGAAGTAGTCGTAAACCCATACGACATCGCGCCTCTAACGGCGGTGATCAAAAACGGCGGCTACACGCTAGCAAACGCCAAAGTTACTATCGTACCAAAGCCAGGCGGTCAGGTTATCAGCTA
Organism: uncultured Campylobacter sp.; assembly: GCF_938017615.1. Lineage (GTDB taxonomy): Bacteria > Campylobacterota > Campylobacteria > Campylobacterales > Campylobacteraceae > Campylobacter_B. The sequence goes on from NZ_CALIJA010000147.1 coordinate 4,213, forward strand.
TAAAGTCGCCGACAAGCACCTGCGCACTCACGGCGGAATTCCCGTTTTCGGACTATATCCCGACTATCAAAACACCGTCGAGGTCGAGTACGATAAAATTTACAAGGGACAAACCGAGCGCGTAAAAGAAACCTATAAAATTTACGCTCCTGCGATCTACTTAGAGAGCTCTGGCATGCCGTCTCAAAAGGGCGCGCTGTTTGATAAAATCGAGGTCGTGAAGGCCCCGAGCGCTAAATTTGCTAACCGCCTCTACTACGTAAATAACTTCGTAAATAAAACCGGCAAGGGCACCAAAGTCGTGTGGAACAACCCTGCAGGCGGCGCGATCGAGTGGAACTACAGCCCGAACAACTTCATCCTTGACACCAAGGGCGAAGTTCGCTGGTATCTGGAGCCGAGTAAAATTTACGACCTCAAGCAGCCTTTTTCCGCGGGCGTCATGATGGGCTTTAAGCAAAACGACGACGGCGCGATGACGTGGGGATACGGGCAGCGATACGCCAAATACGACATAATGGGCCGCGAAATCTTTAACCGCGAGCTACCTGCGAGCTACAACGACTTCTCGCACTCTATGGACGTTGCGCAAAACGGACACTACTTCCTCCGCGCGGCAAACGCCAACTATAAACGCGCCGACGGCAAAAACGTCCGCACCGTGCGCGACGTCATCGTCGAGGTCGATCGTGACGGTAACGTCGTGGATGATTTTAGGCTGTATGAAATTCTCGATCCGTATCGCGACATCGTGTTAAAAACGCTCGATCAGGGTGCTGTGTGCCTAAACATCGACGCTAGCAAGGCAGGCCACACCGCGAGCACGGACGAGCTAGCCGCGATGGATACGAACGAAAAATGGGGCGACATCGTGGGCTCTGGCCCCGGACGCAACTGGGCGCACGTAAATAGCGTGGATTATGATCCAAGCGACGATAGCATCATCATCTCTAGCCGCCACCAAGACGCCGTCATCAAGATCGGCCGAGACAAAAAAGTAAAATGGATAATGGGCGCGCACAAAGGCTGGAAGGACCAGTTTAAGGGCTACTTGCTCCAGCCGGTGGATAAAGACGGCAAAAAGATCGTCTGCGAGGACGAATACTCAAAATGCCCGGGATATGAGAGCGAGAAGGGCGGATTTGACTGGCAGTGGACGCAGCACACGGCCTTCCGCATCGACAGCAAGTCCAAAAAAGGCGTCGTTTATTTAACCGTCTTTGATAACGGCGACACCCGCGGTATGGAGCAGCCTGCGATGGCGGGTATGAAATACTCCCGCGCGGTCGTCTATAAAATCGACGAAAAAGCTAAAACCGTCGAGCAGGTCTGGGAATATGGCAAACAGCGCGGCAGCGAGTGGTACAGCTCGGTTACTTCGCTCGCGCAATATCAAGACGACCTAGATAGCGTGATGGTTTACTCAGCGGTCGCGGGCATGCAGTTTGACATCGCCAAGGGCCGTCCGGTCGGCGTGCCTAGCCCTCACATCAACGAGTTTGAATGGGGCGCAAAAGAGCCGTCAATCGAAATCAAAATGACCAATGCGATGGGCTACCAGGCGTTTCCGTTTAGCGTAGAAAAAGCGTTTGAGAAGTAAAATTTTAAAATTTAGCGGTCGTGTTTCGAGCGCGGCCGCTTTTGTTTTAGATTATGGTCAAATTCTACACATCTACTCGATAGAATTTCATCCGAATTTGCTAAATTTTATCCCTCGGTACGGCAAAATTTAGCCGAAAACATAGCTCTTTATTCTAGATAAAATTTAATCATCGGATTTGCGATTTCGCGCTCTGCTTTTGCTATAATTTCGCTCTGCTAAAATTAATAAGCGTTATTTCGGTATAGACGAGGTAGCGCACGGTTTGGATGAAATTTGCATCCCGCTTGAGGGCGGGGGACGACGGGTATGAGGTTAATGCGCCCAAAGGATATTCGTGCGGCAAGGCGGCGCAGCAAAGGAGAAAGAGTGGAAAAATCTAGAAAAAAGGAACTCAAAAAGCTCGCGGCGTAGCGGCAGCGAGATGCATTTGAAAAGAGCCTGTCTATGAATAGGGCGGAGTTTGAGGGGCTATTTGAGTTCTTGGGCTAGAGCTTGGCGCATCGCGACTGCGACGGCACGCATAGGCTCATACTGGATTTTGTGAGCTCGCCGCGTTCCGAATGAGGCGGCGGTTTTGGACTTTTGCGAGCAAAACGGCGGATATTGCGATTGCGAAGTTTTAAATAACGTGCAGGATCGCTTCGAATTTTAGGGCGCCGCACCGCGGAGAGACCCTACGCCGTAAGCATCGTTTCAAAAAGGCGGTGCGTAAAATTTAGTAAAATTTTAGCGGCGCGAGGGCTCAAAAGTAGGGCTAAAGCAACGTTTGCGGTGCGAACTGCCGCCGTGCAATAAGCACAAAGCCCACTGCGCCAAACACGCGGGCCTTTTGTAGAGTTGATGCTCTAGTTTTTAAATTTGACGCAAAAGGCAGGCAACTCGCCGTCAAAACGGCAATTAAAGCGTGGTGTGACGGGGCTTGTATGGACTTAAGAGCGGTATTGCTCGCTTAATTTAACGATACAAGACGGCGCGGAGACCTGGAGTTTGCCCCCTTAAATTTTATTGCGGTAGCCATCAGGCGGACAGAGATATGCTATGAACGTTTTCATTGAGCGAGCTTGCCGCAGACGCTTTGCTGTGCGACAAGTAGGTTGATTGCAAGATTAGGAGAACTCGCACAAAGCGCTTTTGCGCGAGAGGACTTTGCTGCGGTGCCGACGTAAATTTTATCTGCGCGGCATTTAAATTTAGCCCAAAATCTCCCCCGCGAAAAACAATGCCGACATTGCAAACGTGCACAGCGCGACGACCTTGAGTTGTCCGTCGAAGTGGCAGCACTCCCACACGCGCGAGACGAAAAAGAGATGCCGAAGTAGCGGCGCGAAGCTCAGCGCGTAGAGCAATCTCACGCCCGAGCCGCCGCGCAAAAGCGAGTAGCAAAGCATCAATCCCGCTCCGCCCGCGATCAGCGCGTAGTGGTAACGTTTGGCTGCGCGCAGTCCGATACGAACGGGGATCGTGCGCTTGCCCTTGAGCGCGTCGTTTTGGATGTCGCGCATGTTGTTTAGATTTAGCACGGCGGTGCTTAGCATCCCGCACGCGCACGCAGGCAGCAGTAGCGCCGCATCAAGCGAGCGGGCATATAAAAAATACGAGCCCAGTACGCTCAAAAGCCCAAAAAACAAAAACACGAAAACGTCGCCAAGCCCCTTATAGCCGTATGCGCCGGCGCCCACGGTGTAGCGGATCGCGGCGTATATCGACGCGCCGCCAAGCGTCAAAAATAGAGCCACGAGATAAAACCGCTCGCCGAATGCCAAAACGCTTAGCGCAAGGCTCGAAAATGCCGAAAGCAGCGCCGTAACGACTATGACGCGCTTCATCTGCTCGGCACTCATCTGTCCCGTTTGGATCGCGCGGCGCGGCCCCAGTCTGCCCTCGTCGTCGGTGCCTTTTACCGCGTCGCCATAGTCGTTAGCGTAATCGCTTAGCACCTGAAACAGCAGCGTCGTAAGCAGCGCCAGCGCGAAAATATCGGCTCTAAACGTGCCCGCGCCGTATGCCGCGCCGCTACCGAGCAGTACGCCCGAGACGCTAAGAGGTAGCGATCTAAGGCGAGCGGATGCGTAAAGAGCTTTTGCGGTTATCATTTTTTGCCTTTTTTGATTTTTTGAGTGCCGAATTTACGGCGAACTCAATTTAAAATTTAGCGGAAAAACGCCAAAAATATTATAAATTTAGACTATTCGTAGAGTAAATTTTATTTAAATTCGCCTTTTTAATATAAATAGCGGTAAAATAGAGCCAAAAATTTTAGGAATTGTGATGAAAAAAGTTCTTACCGTTCAAGATATATCCTGCGTGGGCAAGGTTTCGCTGACCGTTGCATTGCCGATACTTAGCGCGATGGGGATGAGCACGAGCGTGATCCCTACGGCGGTTTTATCGATGCATACGGGCTTTTCGGGCTACACCTTTTGTGATCTAAGCTCGCAGATACGCGCGATCATGGCGCACTGGAAAGACCGCGGAGTGGTGTTTGACGGCATCTACACGGGCTTTTTGGGTTCGGCAGCGCAGATCGAGATTATGGGCGAGCTATTTGCGAGCTTCGGCGGCGCGGGCAAAACTATTTTGGTAGATCCTTGCATGGGCGATAACGGCGTGTTTTATCCGGGCTTTAATGAGGATTTTGCCCGTATGATGGCGCTTCTGTGCGCTCAGGCCGATGTAATCACGCCCAATATCACCGAGGCCTGCGCGATTACAGGCGTGCCGTACCGCGAGGATGCGGATAGGGATTTCATAATGGATCTGCTTGCAAGGCTTCGAGAGCTGGGCGCCAGACAGGTTATTTTAAAGGGTATCGGCTACATCGCCGATCAGTGCGGGGTTTTCAGCTACGATGCGCGCACGGGCAGGACGAACGAGTATTTTCACGAGCTGCTGCCGGTTAAATTTAACGGCACCGGCGATATTTTCGCCGCCGTAGCCTTCGGCGCAATAATGCGCGGCAAGTCCCTGGAAACTGCGGTCCGTATCGCTGCGGACTTCGTCGTCAGCACTATCAAAGAGACGATGAGCGACGAGGAGCGCAACGGATACGAAGGGGTCGATTTCGAAGCGATAATTCCCGAGCTGGTGAGGAAAATCTAAGTTCTAGACAGATTTGGAACTCGCCGCGCGGACAGAGGATTTGTGGTAGAGCTTTAAAATTTTATCGTAAAAGGAAATTCCTAAATTTTATCTGCGGCGTGAAATTTTAAAATTTTCAAAATTTATGTGTCGTGTGGGGCATGGAATTCTATAGGCG
>NZ_CALIJA010000148.1 GCF_938017615.1 uncultured Campylobacter sp.
TGCGGAATTCAAAATTTAAAAGCAAATTTAAAATTTGCGGGAGCTACTCCTCTATCTTTTTGCCTGCAAATCGCACGAGAGCCCACGTAACGGCAAGTCCCATCGGTAGCGCGATCCAGACGCTAAGCCCTAGCGCTACGGGCAGATAGCCCGCCACCACGGCGACCGCGCCGACGGATAGAGCGTAAGGCATCTGCGTCTTTACGTGCTCGATATGATCGCAGCCCGCGCCCATCGACGAAAGGATCGTGGTGTCCGAAATCGGCGAGCAATGATCGCCGAAAATCGCGCCGGTTAGCACGCCCGAGATATTTACGATCATATAGGCGTGAAGCGCATCGCCCGAAAGCCCGTAGTGAAGTCCCACGGCGTTTGCCAAAGGTATGGCAAGCGGCATTAGAATTCCCATCGTGCCGTAGCTCGTGCCCGTCGAAAAGCTAATGAACGAACCCAGTACGAAAATCGCTACCGGAAGCAAGAATTTCGGCGTGTTTTGGCTTAGCATATCGACCAGATAGCGCGACGTGCCGAGCTCTTTGATGACAGAGCTGAGCGACCAGGCAAGCAGCAAGATCACGATCGTAACGATCATCGTCTTCCACCCTTTAATCCACGTAGAGATCGCCTCTCTGATGTCAAAAATTTTGCGGTAAACGCTCATAAATATAGACACGACCGTAGCAAGAAGCGCCGCTTGAAAAAGCGCAACCGACGAGTTCGCGTTGCCGAACGTCGCCTGAAGCGTTGCAAAACTTAGCGGAGCGGCTTTTGCGGCTGCGAGAGCATCGCCTTCAAGCTTGCTTAGCCCGCTAAAATAAAAGCTCGCAAACGCGCCGCAGATTAGCACTATAAGCGGGATAACGGCGTTTGAGGCCTGCGCCTTGACGCCTTCTTTAGGCTCTAGCGTTTTATCTTCGAGCTCGGCGATGTTAGAATTTTTAGAGTGGATTTCGCCAGTCGCTGCGCGCCTTTCGGCAGAGAGCATAGGCCCGAAATCCCTGCGCATGAACGCCACGTAAACCACGAAAGCAAGCATAAAAAGGTTGTAGAAGCGATACGGCATGGTTTGCACGAAGATCGAGAAGGCATTTACGTTTTGCACGCCGATCTGATCATATCCCGCTCTTATCAGAGAGACCTCAAGACCTATCCAGGTAGAAATTAGCGCGATACCCGCAATCGGCGCGGCGGTGGCGTCGATGATAAAGGCGAGCTTTTCGCGGCTGACCTTAAATTTATCGGTGATCGGCCTCATGACGGGGCCTACGATTAGTGCGTTTGCGTAGTCGTCGAAAAATACGAAAAGACCCATAACCCATGTTGAAATTTGCGCCGAGACACCCGTTTTGGCGCGCTTGCTAATCCAAAGCGCCACTGCTTTCGTGCCGCCCGTCCTGCTAATCAGTGCGACTACGCCGCCGATACAAAGCACCTGCAAAAGCACGCCCGCGTTGCCTTTGCTAGCCATCGAGCCCACCACGCGCGCGACCAGATCGGTAAAGCTGCCCACAAGCGCGGAGATCGGATTGTCGTTAACGACTGCTAGCATATAGGTGCCGCTAAAAACGCCGATGAAAAGCGATAAAATCACCTCTTTGGTGATAAAGGCAAGCGCGATCGCCACGACGGGCGGCACTAGCGTCCAGATGCCGAAAAGCTCGGCATTATGCTGCCTGGTCGCATCATCTACCGCAAACGCGGCAACCGATAAAAACATTAGTAATATAATTTTTTTCATTTTCTCGCCTTAAAATTTAATGCTTCTCGATAAAAAGCCCAGCCCAGCTCTGCTGTGTCGCCATCGCCTCTACGACATTGATATTTACTCGGTGCGGCATCGCTAGGCAGCTTAGCACGATCTGCGCGATATCCTCGGGCAGGATCGCATCGACCCCCTCATACACGGCTGCGGCGCGCGCTAGATCGCCTTTAAAGCGCACCTGGCTAAACTCGCTCTTGCAGATGCCCGGCGCGATCTCCGTCACGCGGATGCCGGTGCCGCGCAGGTCGTTGCGGATATTGCGGCTAAACTGCTTGATAAACGCCTTGCTCGCGCCGTAAACGTGACTACCCGGATAGGGCCACGCGCCCGCAGTCGAGCCGAGATTGAAGATATAGCCGCTTTTGCGCGCGATCATCAGCGGCAGCACCGCCTTGGTCGAATACAGCACGCCTTTGATATTCGTATCGACCATCGTCTCCAAATCCTCTACGGGCGTCTGCGCGATCCCCTCAAGCCCGAGCGCAAGACCTGCGTTATTTACCAGCACCTCGACGTCTTTGAAATTTTCAGGCAGCGCGCTCACGGCATCAAAGACCGCAGCTTTATCGCGAATGTCTGCGGCGATAATGTGAGTGTTGCCTAGCTCGCCGGCTAGCTTCTGTAGCCGCTCCTTGCGGCGCCCAAGCGCAATGATCTTATAGCCTTGCGCGCTAAGCGCCCTAGAAATCGCCTCGCCAAAGCCGCTCGTAGCGCCCGTGATGAATGCCGTATTTTTCATATGATCCCCTTTGCGTAAAATTTTAAATTTAGCGCAATGATAACGCAAAACGAATTTAGAATTTATGAATTTTCTCTTGCGACGCGGACGTGGATGAAATAATACGAAGACATTAGCAGGTTCTCTTGCGTATGAGTTCGTAATCGGCAGTGGATTCGGCGAGCGCACGGGCTAAATTTAAAATTTTGCGCCGTTTGTTTTTCGCAGTTTGCTATAATTACCTAAATTTAGGAAAAAGACAAATGAGCAAATTTATACGATTTATCCTTGTTAGTATCTGTGTTTGCGCCACTTATGCGGGTCTGAAATATGCTTTTATGCTCTTTATCACGTGGCTCATGTTTAGTGGGATATATTTTGATGGACCGGGTACGCTGCTCGCCATACCGCTCACGTTTCTAAGCTCATCGGTTATATTTGATTATTATTGTATTGCGCTGGGTTCTCATCTGCTCTTTTTATCGTTGCTTAAAGGGCGCGACGTGAAAACGCGGTGGATTTTACCTTTATTTTTTCTTATAACGCTCGCATTTTGTAGTTTTTGCGTCTTAATCGGGCACGAAGATTATCAACGCATAAACGCGCTTTTTGCACTCTTGCTTATCTCTCCCTTTACGCTCATCGCATACGCCATCGTTACGACCGTAATCCTTGCCAAAAATAAAATTTCGGATTATTATCCGGTCTTAATCGCGATAATTTTTGTGCCCATTCATGCCGCCAGCATAGGAATATGGGGATTAGAACGGATATATTTTGGAGTATTTCTAAACGCGACGATACTGGGGATTTTTTATTTCACGGCGAAAATCGGGCGCGTAAATTTGATCGCACATAGACCCGTACCCGACAAAACGCAAAATTCTAAAGACCGCGTTACCAAAACGATACAAAGCAGCGCGACATTTTTAAACGAAGATATTTTAAAGAAGCGCTAAATTTTATCCTTTTTAGGAATTCTAAATAACGCTTTCGTCGCGCGCTACAAGCTTATATGCTTCCCGATAAATCTGAGCTTTACCGACAAAACCTTCAAAAACTGCGCCGTTTTGCCTCTTGACACATTGACGTCGCTATTTGATCAAATTTATATCCAGCGTGATCTTATCGTTTTTGATCACGCCGATACCCTTGTTTAGCACGTTTTGCGCGATCTGTTCATCTTCTGCTAGCGAGTGCATCGCGAAGATGCCACACTGAAATTTATTCAGCTGCGTATCCTTTTAAGAGCCTACGCCCAAAATATCTTTCATACTCGCGCTCCACGCCGCTACGATGTTAATATTTAGTTTCAATAGCGACTAGCTCCAATAAAATTTTATCTGTCACGCACAAAGTTTTTTGCGTTTTTCGATCTAAAATTTGAGTTGCAAGAATTCCTTTTGTCGTTTACGGATACTCAGAATAAATATTGTGGCTATTTTATACGTGCAGAGTAAGATAAAATTTGTAGTTCTCAGGCGTGGCAAAATCACGCACCCCGTTTTACAGATGGCAAAATAAAGCGCGTTGGAATCGGCCTTCACTTGAAATTTTATTTAAAAAGCAAATCGGATTTTAGCTTGGAATAAACCTGCTCGCCTTTTAACTCACGGACGATTTGCAGTGCGAATTCCATCGCAGTAGCAGGGCCTTTCGAAGTCATTATATTTTGATCTTTTACGACATTCGCCGAATTCGTGTAGCCTGGGTGGGCGATCTGATTTTCAAAACCTGGATAACAAGTATAAGAGCTTTTTAGCACACCCGCGGTAGCTAGCGCCCATGGAGCGGCACATATTGCGCCGATTTTTGCGTTATTTGCATCAAAGTCGCGTAGGATCTTACCGAGCTTCTCGCTTTTGGCTAAATTCTCCGCGCCAGGTAAGCCTCCCGGTAAAACGATCATGGAAAATTCAGACGCCTTAATATCATCCAAAATTTCATCCGCCACAAGCTCAATGCCGTGCGTACCACGGACGCATTTTTTCTCTAACCCCACAGCTAGAGCATCAATATCCGCGCGTCTTAAAATATCAATTATGCTTATCGCCTCAAGCTCCTCAAATCCGTTAGCTAAAACTACTGCCACTTTCATCGCATACCCCTTATTTTAGATACGAGCCCTGCTCACTAGGGGCAGTGGAAATTTCGGTATTCGCACTTCTGCTAGATGGGCTATCGTAGAGGAATGAATCGTCGCCCTTTAGATAAGCGATAATGTAGCCTAGCTCCGTAGCGCTTGTCTTGGCAGCGATCAGCTGCATAATATTTTTCATCTTGCCGCCATAGCTTAGATCCGTGGTGTATTGCGAAATAGCTATCGAGATCTCCTTGGCATCCAGATCTTTGAGTTTACGCGATACTCCATAGGCTTTTTTTTGCCCGTTCTCGCCGTGGCAGGAAGCGCACTTCTCGGCAAAGATCGCTCCGCCTCTTTCTTTTAAAGAATTTATATTTCGATTTACCTTGCCGCTATGGGTTTTACTGCCTGCGACCGGAGCGTTTTTGTAGATATTTACAGTTACGTTTTCATCTTTAGAAT
>NZ_CALIJA010000149.1 GCF_938017615.1 uncultured Campylobacter sp.
GAGATAAAATTTCACAGAATTTTATCGCGGCTAAAATACGGCGTCGCGATCGGGCGCAAATTTTAGTTTGAAATTTGCAGCACCTTCGCGCTAGAAAGAATTTAACGCTACAAAATCGGCTCTATATTTGGCAGCTAACGGCGCATAAATTTTGATTTGAAATTGCGCCCCTTGTTTTGGCGCCGTGTTTTGCCGCTATAAAATTTTATGAAATTTTACGACGACCTAACCCGCGCGGAATTCTACGTAAAATTTTAAAATTTAGCGGTCGAATTCTGCGTAAAATTTTACGCCGAGCCCCGCTAGATTAGCGTAGCCGCTCTTTTAAAATTTTCCAAATACCGGGCATTGCCAGCAGTCCGTTGTGGCGCGCGGCGGCTATTTCGTAAAATAGATCGCCCGCCTTAAGAGATCCTGCAAGATCATACGAGTGATGCACCGGTATCAGCTCGTCGGCGGTGCCGTGTATGAGCGTGATCTGCGTGCCGCGTGCCGCTTGCAGAAATTCCGCGGTCGGAATCTTGTAGCGGATCAAAAATTTCGGCACGAAGGGGATTTTTTCGTGCGCAAGCCGCTCGAAGCTAAAATATGGCGCGAGCAAGATCAGCCGCGCCGCGTCCCACTTCGCGGCCTGCTGCGCCGCGATGCCGCTTCCGATCGAGTAGCCGATCATCGCGAGCTTACCTGGCGAATGCTGCGCTAAAACGTAGCGGCTCATCGCATCGGCGCTCGCAAAAAGCTGCTGCTGCGATGAAATTTTGCCGTCCGATTTGCCGTAACCCGGGTAGTCGAAAATATAAAAATCGTATCCCAAAGCCGCAAAATCCGCGCCGTATGCGCCCCAGCCGCTCACGTCGCCGAAGTTGCCGTGAAAGAACAAAATCGCGCCTTTGGGCTCTGCCGCGCTAAATTTCAGCCCGTTTATCACCCCGCCCCCAAACGGGATATTGATCTCTTGAAATTTTATCGCAGCGACGTTTGCGTTATTGCCAGTAGCGGCGTTTCCTGCGGCGTTTTTGCCGCCGCGCTCGGAGCTAGTTTGAGCGTTTTTGTTTTTGATCTCACCCGCTGCGGCGCCGTTTTCCTTTACGCCGCCAATCGCCGAAGCGCTTTCGTCCGCGACGCCATTTATCGCCGCGCCATTTTGCGTAGCGGACATCGATGCCTCTAAATGCTCGCCGTTCTCTGGCGCATTCGCAAGTCCCGCAAATTCGGAATTTTCAAAGCTAAATTTAAAATTTTTATCCAGCGGCTCGCCCAAAAATATCAGCCGCTCCTGAAAGATATAAAGTCCCGCTAGCACGCAGACATAAACACACGCCGCGATAACGCACAGCCTAAGTAAAACCCTCATCGCCGTCCTTTAAATTTAAAGCCGAGGCGCAAAAACGCGCGATGGCACACGAAATTCCATCTCGCCGCTAAGCTTTAAACTCGCTCAAAAACCATTGAAATGCCAAGATCAGCCCCGGCGCGCGCACGATCTTCTCGTCAAACATAAACTCTCGCGCCTTGGCCGCAGGCAGGTAGAAAAGCTCGATCTTCTCGCCGTCCACGCCGCCGCCGCGACCTAGCTTCATCGATTCGTCGATACACGCGAAGTATAAAATTTGGCGGTTTGCCGCAAAGCCCAGGGCGCTGTAGTAGCTCGTGATAAATTTCAGATCTTTCACGGCATAGCCTGTCTCTTCGAGCACCTCTTCGATCGCCGTTTGCTCCTCGCTGATGCCCTTGTCCAAAATGCCCGCGCAAAGCTCGTAGGTGTAGCCCTTTTCGGGCGAATTTATTAAATTTTCCTCTTGATAAAACCACACGCTGGGGCGAAACTGCTTGACGAGCAAAAGCGCGTTGCGCTGCGTATGGTAGAGCAAAATCGAGACGCTATCGTGCACCTTGACGCAGTCCCACGCGCGCGCTACGCCGTCCATCTCAAAGCTCAAGCGAAAGGGTTTAACGAAATTCGAGCTTTTAAGCTCGGAAATTTTAAAATTTTTTATAGTAGTATCCACGTCGCAAGTCCTAAAAAGCTAAAAAATCCCACGATATCCGTTACCGTGGTAAGCAGCACGGAGCTGCCGACGGCGGGGTCGATATTTAATTTTTTAAGCGTGATCGGAATGACGGCGCCAAAAAGCCCCGCAAGCGTTAAATTTAGCACCATCGACATCGCAATCACCAGCCCCAAAAGCTTAATGCCGAACCAAAAATATGCCACAAACCCCATCAGCGTGGCAAAAATGAGACCGTTTATGAAAGCGATCGTGATCTCGCGAAAGAGAACCTGCTTTTTGTCTTTAAACGCTATCTCGCCCAAGGCTAGGCGGCGCACAGTTACCGTAAGCGCCTGCGTGCCGGTGTTGCCGCCCATGGAGGCGACTATCGGCATAAGCACGGCAAGTGCGACGTAAGCTGCGATCGTCTCATCAAAAAGTCCGATGATAGATGAGCTAAAAAGTGCTGTTAGTAAATTTACACCAAGCCAAACCGCACGGCCACGACCCGCTTTAAATAGCGTATCGTCCTCTTCTGACTCGTCATCAACGCCAGCTAGGTTATAAATTTGCTCTGTTGCGCTCTCTTGGATGTAGTCGTGGATATCATCATACGTGATACGACCAAGCAGTATGCCAGTACTACTTGTAACTGCGATAACGTTTAGATCGTACTCTTGAAACATATCAGCGACATCTTGCATGAGATCCATATCGTTTGCCATGTGAGGCTTGTAGTGGTCGATCTGGGTTGATTCGATATTTTGTTTTAGCGTCTTTGTAAAGTCTTCGTTATTAAGAATATCGCTCTTTGAAAGATTGAAGGCGAAGTTGATGATGACATTCACTTGATTACCTGTAACGACCTGATCTAGTTTATAGTTCTTTAAGGTATCTTCAACAATCTTACGGACATCATCTTCTGTAAGTTCACCCTTAGACTCTTTGGCTTTCGCAACTGCAGCCTTAATATCAGCGAGGGCTACGTTCAGTTTATTGGCATCATAGCCT